>NZ_QUMG01000003.1:0-270130 GCF_003482095.1 Blautia sp. OF09-25XD | reverse complement strand
CCATGCAGCTCTGTGCGCTTATGCGGTATTAGCAGCCGTTTCCAGCTGTTATCCCCCGGTATGGGGCAGGTCACCCACGCGTTACTCACCCGTCCGCCGCTCAGTCAATTAAGAATCAATCCGAAGAAATCAACTTAACTGCTTCGCTCGACTTGCATGTGTTAAGCACGCCGCCAGCGTTCATCCTGAGCCAGGATCAAACTCTCTGATAAAATGTTTGTTCCAAGTTCAAAATCAACATACTAGCTAATTTATCCCTTTTACTGTTTTAAGGATCTTTCGATCGTTTTGAATTACTTATTCAGAACTTTCGAGGATGTGTTTCATTGTTTAATTATCAAGGATCTTTGCTGTTCTCTCGATCAGCAACTCGTTTATTTTATCAAACTCATTTGCATTTGTCAAGAACTTTTTTCAACTTTTTTCAAAGTCGAGCGGAGAAGGAGGGATTTGAACCCTCGCGCCGCTATTAACGACCTACTCCCTTTCCAGGGGAGCCCCTTCAGCCAGCTTGGGTACTTCTCCATAGTTTGCCTGATTCATAATCAGATATTCAATTAACTGAATTTTGAGCGGAGAGGGTGGGATTCGAACCCACGCGCCCTTTCGGACAAACGGTTTTCAAGACCGCCTCGTTATGACCGCTTCGATACCTCTCCGTGTGTGAATTCAAATCTCGGTAACTCCCGAAATCATCTCAGTTTTTGGCTTGTCAGCTTTGCGTTTTTTATCTCTCTCGCTCAGCGACATTCGTTATTATATCAGCAGTGTTTCAGAATGTCAACCACTTTTTTGAATTTTTTTACATTTTTTTCAATTTCTTTTTCGTTTTCGCTGTTTTTCCCCGTTTTGCAATTCACACATTTGTTTTTATCTATTTATAATTTGCTTTCTGTATTTTGCTTTTTTCTATTTTTCTGCCAGAAAGCTCTCTGCAACGAGCAGATCCTCCGGTGTTGTGATTTTTATATTTTCATAGCCGCCTTTTACCATCACTGATGCGATTCCCATCTCCTGCTCCACAACCATGGCATCGTCGGTGATTCCTTCTGTGGAATGCTGCATCAGTTTTTCGAATGCCGGAAACAGAAGCTCTGCTGCAAAGGCCTGCGGGGTCTGTGCCTGCCATACGAGATCCCTTCGCGGGCTTTCCCTTATTTTTCCGTTTTCATCGGTAAGCTTGATGGTATCCTTGACCGGCATGCCAAGGACACAGGCTTTTTCTTCTTTTACACATGCGCAGAGACGTTCCAGCATTTCCTGGTTTAAAAACGGGCGGGCGCCATCGTGAATCAGAACGTAATCGGTCTTCTGCTCCTGTTCGCTTTCCAGGCTTTTCAGCGTCTGCAATGCTTTCCAGACAGATTCATACCGTTCCCTTCCGCCTGCGCATACGGAAACAGTTTTCTTAATTCCATATTTTTCGATAATCTCTTTATGACAGTATTCTATTTTATCCGCACCTGTCACAAGAATGATCTGGTCAATCTCCGGCGAATGTTCAAAAACCTCCAGCGCGTAAACCACGACTGGTTTTCCTCCGATTTCCAGAAACTGTTTTGCTACGCTTCCGCCCATCCGGGTTCCCTTTCCGGCTGCCAGGACAACCGCAGTGTATTTTTCTTTCTTCTCGTTCATCTTTTCCTCCGTTTTCTACAAATACAAAAACTCCGCAGCAGATCTCTCTTCTCCGTTCTGCTGCGGAAGTTTCTTTTTCTTATCGTTCTCCAAGCTTCAGGTTCGGTACGGCATTCAGGTCCCAGCCGTGGCGGGTTCCCTTCTGATACTCGTAGTAAGCTGCCACACCGATCATGGCCGCATTGTCGGTACAGAAGATCGGGGACGGACGGTAAAAGCGGATGCCCTCTTTTTCACATGCTGCTTCCATCGCCGCGCGGAGTGCCCCGTTCGATGCAACGCCGCCGGCGATCGCCAGACGGTCCATATGGTAATCTTTGGCCGCACGGATGGCATTATCCACCAGAACGTCCACAACGGCCTGCTGGAAGGACGCAGCGATGTCTGCTTCGACAATTGGTTCGCCTGTCATCCGGCATTTGTTCAGATGGTTTAAAACGGCAGATTTTACGCCGCTGAAGCTGAAGTCATACGGCGCATCCTCCATGTGGGCACGCGGGAAGTCGATGGCGTGCGGGTTTCCTTCTTTTGCCAGCTTGTCGATCTTCGGTCCGCCCGGATAGCCGAGTCCGATGGCACGGGCTACCTTGTCGAAGGCTTCTCCGGCTGCGTCGTCTCTCGTTCTTCCGAGGATTTCGAAAGAACCGTAATCTTTTACAATGACAAGATGGGTATGGCCTCCGGAGATGATTTCACACAGGAATGGCGGCTCCAGATCCGGGTGTTCGATATAGTTCGCCGAGACGTGGCCTTCAATATGGTGAACGCCGACCAGCGGTTTCTTTTTTGCATAGGCGATCGCTTTTGCCTCTGCCACGCCGACGAGAAGTGCGCCGACAAGGCCAGGGCCGTACGTAACACCGATCGCATCGATATCATCCAGAGTGACATCGGCTTCTTTTAAGGCCGCTTCTACAACCTGGTTGATTTTTTCGATATGTTTTCTGGATGCAATTTCCGGCACAACGCCGCCATACAGGGTATGGATGGCGATCTGGGATGAAATAATGTTAGACAGCACACATCTTCCGTTTTTCACGACGGAGGCTGCGGTTTCATCGCAGGAGCTCTCAATTGCAAGAATCAGGGTATCTTTTTCACTCATTTTTCGTTTCCTCTTCAAATAACAGTTCTACTGATCTTCCGTCTTTTCCAAGCTCTGCGGCCGGGAAAATCTTCTGTACCTCATCCATGTACCGCTGCGGGCCGACGAGCGACGGGGAAAAGTGGGTCAGCCACATTTCGGCAGCCTCGGCATCTTTTGCCAGTTTTGCCGCCTCGTAGAAGGTCATATGCTTAAATTCTTTTGCTTTTGCCTGTTTTTCCGGCTCGCCGTACATTCCCTCGCAGATGAAAAGGTCGGAGCCTTTCGCATGTTCGGAGATCGACGGAATCGGGCGGGTATCGGTGCAGTAGGTCACCTTCAGTCCCTTTCTGGCAGGGCCGAGGACCATGTCCGGCGTATACGTCTTTCCATCCAGGGTGACAGTCTCGCCTTTCTGCAGCGGATTCCAGCATTTAATCGGAATTTCCTGTGCTTTAGCGCGCTCCACATCGAATTTTCCCTTGCGGGAGATCTCCAGTGAATAGCCGTAGCAGGTGATATTGTGCTGCACGCGGAAGGCTGTGATTTTGTAGCCGTTCATCTCGATCACTTCCTCCGGCGCTGTCACCTCGTGAAATACAATCGGGAACGGCAGCTCCGGGCAGATGACACGCAGTGAATTGACGACGCGCTCCAGGCCTTTTGGGCCGATCATGGTCAGCGGTTCTCTCCGGTCAGTGTTTCCCATCGTCAGGAGAAGTCCTGGAAGGCCGCTGATGTGGTCTGCGTGGTAATGGGTGAAGCAGATGGCATCAATCGGCTTAAAGGTCCAGCCTTTTTCCTTGATGGCAACCTGGGTTCCCTCGCCGCAGTCGATCAGAAGGCTGCTTCCGTTGTATCGGGTCATCAGGCGGTCAGGCGTCTGCCTGGCAGAGGCATCATACCGCCTGTTCCCAGTAAACATACATCTAACACGTTTTTCCTCCATATTCTATCCGGTTTTTTTGAAAGCCGGTCAGGTATTTTACGTTGAAAAAGCGTGTCCAAAACGGTTTGTTTCAGACACGCTCTCATCTTAACACAGTTTTTTCAAACACGCAATGACGCGGGTTTTATTTATTTGCTGTCATGACAGCTTCCTTCATCATGCGGACATACGTATAGATGTGCTGCTCCGCATGAGTGCCGTACTTCGCAATCATTTTGACGATAGCGCTTCCGACGATGACACCGTCCGCAATTTTTGCAATGTTGACCGCCTGATCTGTCGTGTTGATGCCGAAGCCTACGGCTACCGGAATATCGGTTACTTTGCGGATTGCGGCGATCATGGAATCGAGGTCTGTCTTGATCTCGCTTCTGACACCGGTAACGCCCAGAGACGATACGAGGTAGATAAAACCTTCGGCGTCTGCGGCAATTTTCTGGATGCGCTGCTCAGACGTCGGCGCAATCAGGGAAATGACATCTACCTGATGGCTGCGCGCAATATCGTTTAATTCGCCTTTTTCCTCATACGGCATATCCGGGATGATGATGCCATTGATGCCGACTTCCTCGCATTTTGTAAAGAACGGCTCGTATCCGTAATGGAACACCGGGTTTAAGTAGGTCATAAACACCAGCGGAATGTCTGTTTTTTTGCGCACGGAGGCTACCATATCGAAAATTTTATCGGTGGTGGTTCCGGCTTTTAAGGAACGGAGGTCTGCCTCCTGGATGACAACGCCCTCGGCGATCGGATCGGAAAACGGGATGCCGATCTCGATCAGGTCTGCGCCTGCTTTTTCGAGCTCCAGAATATAATTCTCTGTTTTTTCAATGTTCGGGTCTCCGGCTGTCAGAAACGGAATGAATGCTTTGCCGTTTGAAAATGCTTCTGTTACTTTACTCATGAAGGTCCCTCCCTCTGTATCTTGCAATGGCTGCTACGTCTTTGTCTCCGCGTCCGGACAGGCAGATGATGATGGAGTCTTCCGGATCAAATTCTTTTGCGATCTTCATCGCATGGGCTACTGCATGGGCACTCTCGATCGCACAGATGATACCCTCGGTTCTTGCGAGGTATTCAAAAGCTTCTACTGCCTCATCGTCCGTTACCGGAACGTATTCGGCGCGGCCGATGTCATGCAGATATGCATGCTCCGGTCCAATGCCCGGGTAGTCAAGGCCTGCGGAAATCGAGTAAACCGGTGCGATCTGACCGTATTTATCCTGGCAGAAGTAGGATTTCATACCGTGGAAGACGCCGAGTGTTCCGGTTGCAATGGTTGCTGCAGTCTCTGCGGTGTTGACGCCGCGTCCTGCTGCCTCGCATCCAATCAGGCGGACATTTTTGTCATTGATAAAGTTATAGAACATACCCATCGCATTGCTTCCGCCGCCGACGCATGCCATGACGGCTTTCGGGAGTTTTCCTTCTTTTTCGAGGATCTGCTCTCTTGCCTCTTTGCTGATGACAGCCTGGAAATCGCGGACGATGGTCGGGAACGGATGCGGGCCCATAACGGAACCGAGAACGTAGTGGGTGTCATCGACACGTGATACCCACTCGCGCATCGCCTCATTGACGGCATCTTTTAAGGTCATAGTTCCGGTAGTAACGGCATTTACTTTTGCACCGAGAAGCTCCATCCGGTATACATTGAGGGCCTGACGGTCGGTGTCTTCTTTTCCCATGAAGATCTCACACTCAAGTCCCATCAGCGCTGCTGCCGTTGCGGTTGCCACACCGTGCTGGCCGGCTCCGGTCTCTGCGATGACACGGGTTTTTCCCATTCTTTTTGCGAGGAGGCACTGTCCGAGCACGTTGTTGATTTTGTGGGCTCCGGTGTGGTTCAGATCCTCTCGTTTGAGGTAAATTTTTGCTCCGCCGAGATCCTTTGTCATTTTCTCTGCGTAGTAGAGAAGGGACGGGCGGCCCGCGTAATTTTTCAGCAGGTCATCGAGTTCCTGGCAGAACTCCGGATCGTTTTTATAATAATTGTACTGTTTTTCCAGATTGATAATTTCATTCATCAGAGTTTCCGGTATGTACTGGCCTCCGTGAATACCAAATCTTCCGTCAGACATGTCTTATCCTCCTTATGCATTCTGTGATTTTTTTCGGGTCCTTTACGCCGTCTGTCTCGACACCGCTGCTGATGTCGACGGCGAAGGGATGTGTCTGTAAAATCGCCTGTTCCACATTTTCGGCGTTCAGGCCTCCCGCAAGGAAATACGGGCGGTCCATGTTTCTGATCAGTGACCAGTCGAACGATTCGCCGGTACCGCCTTTTCCGTGGTCGAGAAGGATGTAATCGGCGCTGCTTTTTTTCGCCTTTTCGACGTCCTCCCTGGTTTTGATGGAAAATGCCTTGATCAGTTCCCCGCCGGTGCGGAACCGGAGCGAATGGATATATTCTTCACTCTCATTTCCGTGGAGCTGTGCCAGATCGATGACGCCCTCTTCGAGGTATCCTGCGACAATCGCCGGAAGCTCGTTCACAAAGACGCCGACCGCCTGGATTTCGGGATCCAGATAGCACCGCAGCGTCACGGCATGTTCTTTTGTAATCTGTCTGCGGCTTTTTGCAAAGACAAAGCCGACATATTCGGGCTTCAGCTCATTCACCGCATCGATGTCTTCCAGCCGTGTGAGCCCGCAGATTTTGATTCTGGTCTGTTCTTCCATAACGTTTGACTCCCCGTGCGCTCTGTTTTGTTTCGCGCACTTACGTTACCACTTTAACACATTGAAGAGAGTTTTTCAAGCTCTGCTTTTTTGTTGCTGCTCCGCATCAGCGTTTCGCCGATCAGAACGGCATCGGTTTTATTCTGATACAGTCTTCCGACATCCTCCGGCGTTTTGATGCCGCTCTCGGATACGAAAACAATGTTTTCCGGGACAAGCTCCCGCAGCCGCTCACTGTTGTGGATATCGACCGTGAAATCTTTTAAGTTGCGGTTGTTGACGCCGATGATCCTTGCTCCGGCGCGCATGGCCTGTGCAACCTCCGTCTCATTGTGGGCTTCCACAAGAGCGGAAAGGCCGAGGGAATGCGCTGTTTCCAGATATTCTTTTAAGGTTTCCTCCGGCAGCAGCGCACAGATCAGAAGGACAGCGGTGGCTCCGAGCACCTTTGCCTCGTAGATCATATAGGGATCCACGGTAAAATCTTTCCGCAGAACCGGGATGGATACGGTTTCTGCAATTTTTTTTAAGTAACGCTTGTCGCCTTTGAAGTATTCCGGCTCGGTCAGGCAGGAAATGGCGGAGGCACCGGCCGTTTCATATTCCTTTGCGATCTCCAGATAGGGGAAATCTTCTGCGATGATGCCCTTCGATGGGGAAGCTTTTTTTACCTCGCAGATAAAGGACATGCCCGGCTTTTTCAGCGCCTGTTCAAATGGGAATCCGGTGTCCGGGTTCATCGCCGTTGCTTTTTCTTTCATTTCTGCAAGAGAACACTTCTCTTTTTCTGCAGCGACACGTTTTCTTGTGGCTTCTGCAATCGTTTCCAGTATCATATGTTTATTCCTCTTCTGCCAATTTGTTGGTGAGTGACACAAACTCTTCGAGTTTTTTCTGTGCTTTTCCGCTGTCGATCAGCTCCTCTGCCAGTTTTACAGCATCCTGCATCGGGATTTCTTTTGCTGCATGAAGGGCTGCGGCGGCATTCAGGACAACAGCGTCTCTTGCCGGGCCTTTCTTTCCTGCAAGAATTTCTTTCGTAATTTCAGCATTCTCCTGCGGAGTTCCGCCGACCAGCTCTTCTTTGGTGCAGCGGGTCATGCCGAACTCTTCCGGTGTGATGACGTATTCCTCAAACGTTCCGTCCTTGATCTCGCAGACGCTTGTCGGTGCGCTTAAGGAAATTTCATCGAGGCAGTCCTGGCCGTAGACAACCATGCCGCGTTTGACACCAAGATTGAAGAGAACTTCTGCCATCGGGCGGACAAGTGCTTCCTCGTAGACACCCATCACCTGCATCGTGGCTGCTGCCGGGTTGGTCAGCGGTCCGAGGATGTTGAAAATGGTCCGGATGCCGAGCATCTTGCGGACCGGTGCCACGTATTTCATGGACATGTGGTATTTCTGTGCGAACAGGAAACAGATTCCAAGTTTTTCCAGAACTTCTTTGTTTTTCTCCGGCTCCAGGTCGATTTTGACGCCGAGCGCTTCGAGACAGTCGGCTGCGCCGGATTTGCTCGATGCGGCGCGGTTTCCGTGTTTTGCAACTGCGACGCCGCCTGCAGAGATCACAAGGGATGCTGTTGTGGAGATGTTGAAGGAATTGGATTTATCTCCGCCGGTTCCGACGATTTCCAAAACATCCTTGTCATGTTCCATGTGAACACCGTGCTTTCTCATGCCGTTGGCACATGCGGTGATCTCTTCGATTGTCTCGCCTTTCATCGTCATGGCAGTTAAAAATGCGCTGATCTGGATCGGATCGGCTTTTCCTCCCATGATTTCATCCATGGCGCCCTCTGCCATCTCGTAGGTTAAGTTCTCTTTATTTACCAGTTTTACAATCGCTTCCCGAATCATATTCTGTTCCTCTCTTTCTTTGCTGTCCTGTGATCTATCTTGTAATTTTTAAGAAGTTTTCTACCATCTGTCTGCCCTGCGGGGTCAGAATGGATTCCGGATGAAACTGGACTCCGTAGATCTTTTTCTCACTGTCCTCGACTGCCATGACCTCGCCGTCTGCAGTTCTTGCCGTTACCTTTAAGGTTTCCGGCAGTGTCGCTTCATCAGCTGCGAGGGAATGGTATCTTGCAACCGAAACGGTTTCCGGCAGCCCCTGGAATAATTCCGAGGTAAGATCCAGCGTTGTCTCGGACTGTTTGCCGTGCATCAGCTGTTTCGCATAGGTGACGGTCGCGCCGTACGCGGCACAGATTGCCTGATGGCCGAGGCAGACACCGAGGATCGGGATCTCGCCGCCTAATTTTTCTACAATCTCCATGCATCGGCCTGCCTGCTCCGGACGGCCCGGTCCGGGAGATAAAATGATGGATGCCGGTGCCAGTGCGCAGATTTCGTCGATCGTCATCTCATCGTTCCGGATGACCTTCATGTCCGGATTGATCGAACCGGCGAGCTGATACAGGTTATAGGAAAAACTGTCATAATTATCTACCAGCAGTATCATAAGTTGCTTCCTCCTTCTGCCTCTGCAAGTGCGATCATCACGGCCTTTGCTTTGTTGATGCATTCCTGATGCTCTTTTTCCGGTACGCTGTCGGCTACAATGCCGGCACCGGAGCGGACGAACACTTTTCCGTTTTTCTTAAACGCAAGCCGGATTGCAATGCAGGTGTCCATATTTCCGGTGAAATCCAGATAGCCGATCGCACCGCCGTAAATGCCGCGCTTGTTGTTTTCCAGCTCGTTGATGATCTGGCAGGCACGGAGCTTTGGTGCACCGGAGAGGGTTCCGGCCGGGAGAACGGAATCGATGGCATCGACTGCGGTCTTGTCTTTCCGAAGCTGTCCTTTTACAGTGGAACCGATGTGCATGACGTGGGAGTAACACTCGATTGACATGTATTTTTCTACTTCCACGGTTCCGAAATCACAGATCTTTCCGAGATCGTTTCTTCCCAGATCGACCAGCATATTGTGCTCGGCACGCTCTTTTTCATCGGCGAGGAGTTCTTTTTCCAGCCGCTGGTCTTCTTCATAGCTCTTTCCTCTCGGCCGCGTTCCGGCAAGCGGGAAGGTCCGGACCTCTCCGTCCTCGACTTTTACAAGAGTTTCCGGGGATGCACCGGCGATCTCGACATCATCACTCGAGAAGTAGAACATGTACGGCGACGGGTTCGTCGTGCGGAGGACGCGGTACGTATCGAGGAGGCTTCCCTCAAAATCAGCTTCGAGCCGGTTGGAGAGAACGAGCTGGAAGAGGTCTCCCTCGTGGATATAATGTTTGACCTGCTCGACTTTCTCACAGTACGCTTTCTCATCGAAGAGCGGGCGGAACTCGGATTTCAGGTGGCCGGCTTTCGTCTCGGCCGGTTTTCCGAAGCGGATCAGCTCTTCCATTTTTTCGAGTTCCTGTACGGCTTTTTCGTAATTTTCTTCGAGATTTTCGGTTTCGATATTAATCATCAGTACGATTTTCTGACGGTAATTATCATAGGCGATGACCTTATCGAACAGCATCAGGTCGACATCTTTGAAATGTTCTTGATCTTCTGCGTCCAGCTTTAAGGTCGGCTCGCTGTACTTGATGTAATCGTAAGAGAAGTATCCGACGAGGCCGCCGGTGAAGGTCGGCAGTGTCGCGATCTTCGGACTTTTATTTTTCTCAATCAGGGTTTTGATGACGGCTCCCGGATGGGCTGTCTTTGCGGTCAGCCGGATCTGTCCGGTCGGAAGCTGTTCTTTGCGGCTTTCCGGAATATCTTCTACTTTTTTCATCTCTGCCGCATCGGCGGTGATTGTCAGGTTTCCGTTGACACAGGTGAGTTCCAGCGACGGATCGTAGCCGAGAAAGGTGTATCTTCCCCACTGTTTTTTATCCTCCACGCTTTCGAGCATGTAGCAGTGGCTGCTGACGCCCTGCAGGACTTTCAGTGTTTCTACTGGTGTACGGATATCCGAATAAATTTCTCTGCTTACCGGGATTTTCCGAAAAGCTCCCGATGCGGCTGCTTTTGAAATTTCTTCTAACGTCATCTGTTTCATCTTGTTATCTCCTCTCCTTGTGTCTGCAAAGGCTGTCATCAACACTGGTCCTCAGAACCAATTTCTGATATACAAAAAACCGCCCCCGGCAAAGAATCACTTTGTTCTTTGCCAAGGGCGGGTATATTTTTATACTCGTGGTGCCACCTTGTTTTGCGATTGCTCACACGCTCTGCAGAATACGATCATATTCCTGGCAACTAACGTATGCCTGCACGTTACAGAATACTCAGACGGTTTCCCGCTTTTCCCTGTACCCTCCGTGGTCCATTTGCTGATCCGCTTTCTGTCCGGCTTCCACCTGCCCGGGCTCTCTGTGAGTGCGCTTCCAACGTTATCTCCACTTCATCGGTTTCGAAGTATTTATTTTTTTCTTATGGGCCGTATTATAGTCCCATTCTTTTTTGCTGTCAAGTAATTTTTTTGTTCCTTTTGTTCAAAGTCCGGTATTTTTATGATATTCCCGTGTCCACGCCGCAAGAGCTTCGTCCAGATCGCGCGGGAGCTCGACCTGCATTGCCTCGGTGATCTGGCGGTCCATCTCCCGTTTCGTCTCGGCATCCACTTTCCGCTCGGTGCACATCTGCTCATAGGCGTCCTGTCCTTTGCTCATGTAGACCGCAAACAGCCAGCTCTTTAATGATGCTTTCGTGTGCAGCTCTTCATTTGCTTTCTGAAAGCACATAAGTGCTTCATTCATCTGGAACAGACTTGCGTAGGCACAGCCCATGTTGTTGTAAATACTTCCGGTGAACTGGCTTCCCATGTTGGTTTCGTTTTCCTCGGTATCTTTCAGCGTTTCCTGGTAAACCTGGATCGCATTGATATATTTTTCGTGGTCGACAAGGTAATCTCCCTTGATTTTTTTCCGCACAATCTCCGGCTGCTCCTCGAACCGTTTCAGGCGCTCATTCATCTCACGGAACTGATCGTGGGAAAGATAATTGATCTCCTTGAAGATCGGCAGGATAAACTCACCGATGTTCTTTTTCTCCTCCAGAAGGACGTAGAGACGCTGGTACAGTCTTCTTAAGTGGAGTTCTTCTTTCATCCACACCAGCAGCTGCTCGTTAATGATGGTCTCGTCCAGCAGATAGATGTTGTGGTACAGATAATAGCACAGTTCCTCGATGGAATATATATTTGTGCTGATGTTGGAAATATAATACGGATTTTTCGCCCGTTTGACCTGACATAAAATATAACCGCTCATCGTTTACACCTCCCCCATCGTCTCGTGCCAGATTTTGTGACTTGCCGGGAACATATCGCCAAAACCTAAATCCTCTGCGGTGATCTGACACGTAACCGGAGAATCATACTCCAGACGCAGACGGATCCGTGTTGTCTTCGGCGGCCGTTTGGGCAGCCCGTCCAGCTTCATGGTATAGCGGTTTCGTTTTCCGCTTTCCATGGAACTTACAACAAATTCCAGCTCCTCCGTTCCGTCGAGGATCAGCTCACATTCTTTTTCTGCTTCATACCAGTTCACACCGGCTGCAATCAGCGCATAGTATGCCGGAGAACCATTAATCGTCATCTCCATGCCGATGTTGTAGCGCACGAGGTCATTTCCGAGGAAGAGATAGCCCTTTAAGCGGCGCTCCTCCACTTTTTCGCGCGCGGAAAAGCAGGCACCCTGTGCAAACAGGTTCGTTCCGCCGAAGATTCTTCTCTGGTTTTTCTTTAACTGACGCAGAGAGTTGTCGGCCCAGGCAAGGTCGAACTCCTCGCTCACCAGAAATACGCTGGAATAAATTTCATTCCCCATCGCTTCTCCCATCAGATGGCAGAAATCGCGGTCGCGCTCCATCGGCTCGATCGAAAGTGCGGCTTTTGGCCCCCGTTTTACGGTCACAGTTGCCGGCTTCGTTTTACGGCTGATGGAAAGTTCAGAAAACGATGCTTCCTCATCTTTCAGGAAAAACAGACCGACTTTACGGCTCCAGAGCTCCGGCTTCTGGTTCAGCACATGGCAGTAAAAGCTCTCGTCATGCTCCTGCAGGTAGGCTCTGCCGCGCGGCAGTCCGATTATCTTGTATGCTTCACGCACATTTTCCACAAATGGACGGGTCAGATGGCCCGTGGTGATCATCATCACCTGGATCTGCTGGTCCGGGCGCTCGATGCCGATCATCTTCAATGCTTCGCGAAGGAACGTGCCAAGGACTTCTCCCGGCGTATAATCCCGGTTTTCGATCTGGCAGATGCGGGATCCCATGCAGATCTCGTACAGATTGTCCAGCCAGATGCCGTTTTCCGCGTGAGCAGATTTTTCTGCATCCGGTCCTGTTTTCCACGTTTCCTCATTCCGTTTTTTGGCAATGGCGGTCGGAAATTCCACCGCCTCTTCTCCTTCTTTTACCGGGATGGAACGGCCGTATGGGTTCCCCTGTCATAGCAGCAGAACTGGGAATATTTCTCTCCAAAATCAAATCCTAAAATTAAATTTTTCTGTTCCATGTCGTATCCTCCTGCTGCTTCTTTTCATCCACAAGTGCAAAACAGTTCCGAACCAGAGCCTCCTGCTGCAGATACTTTTGGAATGCTTCTTCTGCTTTTTCCGAATCTCCTGCCGCGCGCGCTGCTTTCATCTGATTCAGAAGCTGGTACCGCGTCTTTCCTGCTTTTGGTTCGCCGGTCATGGAGACGGTTTTCACCTCTGTTTTTCCCTCACCCTGACGGTTCGTAAAGGTCAGGTAATACTCCATTTTCTCGCCGTAGAACAGCAGAAACTCTTTCACAAAAATGCCCTGATACATATTGCGCATCGGTTCGCTCTTCCATGTTTCTTCGGCGTTTGTCCGGTAATGAATCGTCACCTTTGCCTCCGCTCTCTGGCGCTCCTCGATGAACATGCGGTCGCCGATCTGGAAGCCTTCGGTCAGGTGCTCCGGCAGATCCTTGTAGAAGGCAAAGCGGAGTCCCTGTTTTGTAAACGCCAGAAGCAGGGTATGCGCCTCTTTTTCTTCCTCCTCAGAAAGCTGCGGCTTCGTGGAAAGATGTTTCAGCATCGCAAAACGGCAGATCTCGTCCAGCTCCCAGCCCTGTTTCCAGGCGCGGTCCAAGTAGTCAAACATCTGATCCGAAAGCGGTTTTCCGTCCATAAAATAGCCGATCGCAAGATACGTCAGGTATGCCAGAATGACATGCTCTTTTCCGCTCTGGCGGATGTAGCTCTCCAGCATTTCCTGCTCCCACTTCGGGTGGCTGCGCACAAAGACGGACCAGGTCAGAATGCGCTCCTCCAGCTTGTCGCTCTCCATCTGAAAGCCGCGGATTTTATCCCATAAACTGCACATATCCTCAATAGAACCGGTGAAATAATCTCTCAGATAGCACAATACAATTTCATCGTAAATGCCCTGTTTTACCACGTAGGATGCCAGATAGAGAAGCTCCTCGTCCTCTGTAAACTCTTTTTCCAGAATCATCGCATGCGCCAGACGGAAGAGACACGACACCGGGATCTTTTCGTAGCCGTACCGATCCGTCAGGGCAAAGGCGCGGCTGTAACAGCCGTAGCGTACCAGAAGCTCGATCGTAGAAATACGGTCCACCTTTGCGTAAGCGCTGTCCTCCAGCTCTGCAACAGCTGCCTCGGTCTCACGCTCATCCGGATGGGCAAGATAGTATTCCAGCAGTTTCTGACGCACTGTTTTCCGGTAAGCACTGGAAAATGCGCTCGTGCGCGCTGTCTGCTGATACCAGGCAAGATTTTCTGCGGTAAGCTGCATCTCCTCTTCCTGCTCCCCGCACAGGTGCAGCAGCAGACCCGGATTTTCAATGGCAAAACCGCCGCAGGCACGGGCAAGCTCTTCATCCGTAAACAATGGCTCTACGCGGCAGGTTTCTGTCACCGCATATCTTCTGCGCTGCTCATCTTCGAGAAGAATCCGCGCTTTTTTGCCGTACAGACGGATATAAGCACCCTGTTCCGTCATCGGATAAGACGTTTCGCCCGCCATCGCCGGATGGCAGACGATCACACGCGTGATTTTCGGATTTTCACACGTTACATGATGGGTAAACAGCACATTTGCGATCGCTTTTGCGCTGTCGGGATCTTCCGGTTTTTTCAGAAAAGTCCGGTACAGTGCGGCGTATTCGCGGTTCATGCGGCCTTTCTGGATCTGTCTTGCCGTGAAAACCTCCATCGCCGGGCGGTAGCTCTGGAATGTATGGCGGTCTTTTTCGCGGTTTTTGATCACGTTGGCGTAGATCAGCGCTTTCTTCTGGCCTGCCAGTGTGTTGCTGTAGGAGAAATACATCCGGATGACCTGCGGAAGGACCTCGTCGAACGACGCATCCATCGTTTCGATATAGTACTCGTACAGGCGCGTGATGCGGATGTTCCGCTCCACGGCTTTTGCATACCACGGGAAATATTCCTTCCGCACCGGGCGGCCCTTCATCACCAGTTTGCAGATGGCTTCGAGCACTTCATCGGATGGAAAACGCTCATAGCCCGCAGTCAGAATCTGATAGACATTCTCATCGAACGTTTTCATCGTCTCTGTAAGATAAGCGGCCCGTTTTAACAGTTCCCCGCTTAAAATGCCTTCTTTCTGCGCAAATTTCAGCACCTGAACGGTGAACGGCGAAATCCGGCGGAGCTGTCCCTCCTGGCGGAGATAGAGCTGTGCCGCATCCAGATACAGAAGCGGGCTCTTGCACCCGCACTCATAGCAAAGTTCCATCGCGTAGAGCTGACGGGTCAGCGACTGCTGCCAGGAATCGTCGGCATCAATGGCAAGCTTTAACAGAAAATAGCTTGCACTCTCCTGCCGCATCAGTGTTCCAAGGCGTGATACCAGCTCGGTATGGCCCACTTCCATTTTCAGCTTCCATGCCAGATACAGGTACGCTCCTTTTTTCTCCGCGGTGTCCAGCAGTTCCTGATGCTCTTTTACGTAAGAAAGCGTTTCTCTTGCTTTTCCGGTTTCCTCATGGCTCTCGTACAGCCATGCTTTTCCCAGCGTCACCCACGCCATGTCTCCGCCGGCTTTTTCGAACTGCTCGATGGCCTCCCAGGTGTCCTGATACCAGGTACGGTAGTCGCGTTTATGGACTGCCAGATCGAGATAGCCGCGCGCGATGGCAGTTATCTGACGGTCGCGCTCCGTATTTTTCCTGCTGGTCACATGCTTTTCGCTGTTTGTCACTTCCAGTTCAAAGCGAAGCTCCTGTTTTCCCTGACGCACCGTAATTCTGCCGTAATGGCGGCCGTTCCCGATTTTCTCCTGATGGATAATGTATTCCACACCGTAGACGCTTCCGATGAAATCTTCTGAAGTGACGACTTTCTTTTCCACTTCCAGAAAGTCTCCCTGCACCTCGATTTCCATGCGGACGTAGCCCAGGTATTTTTATACAGATACAGTGTTTCCTTGCGCGGCTGGTCCACGGTAAGCACAGTTTTCTCCGGCTGTTCCGCCGAAAGCATCACCGGCTCTTTCTGACCGAGGGCAACCAGAAATTCCTCCAGATGCTGAAATGTCACCGGCTTGTGGGACAGTCCCTGATAAAGTGCCATCTGCTCCGGTGCCTCTTTCTGAAGAAGACGTGCAAACTCTTTTTTTACAAAGAAGCGGTACGCTGCGCCGAAATCATGGCTTGCCAGATGCACAAAATCTGCCAGGGAATGAATCTCCTGCCCGGAAATGTTCATTGTCTTTCCCGCAATCGAGACGTGTACCCGCACGCAGCGTTCCTCCAGATTGCTGCTGACGGTGATGTTTCCACAGATTTCATCGCCTGCTTTTAATCCGCTGGTATCCACGCCGTACTCAATCGTACTCGCCGTTCCCTGGAACTGATTTTTCGCCAGAACGATTCTCTGATGATCTGTGGTCACAATTCCTTTTACTCTTCTCCCGTCTTCCGCTCCGATATTCAGCTCTCCGCGGAAATTCTGCCCCTCGTCCAGCGTCAGGGCCACCTCCGTCTCGGACAGCAGCAGATGGGGAACCTCATATTCAAATCTGCCGTTCAGCAGTTGTTCCAATCTTCTTCTCAATGTTTTTCACCTTATTTTATCTAAATCGTTTTCGTTCTTTTCCACAACGTCTGATTATACCCCAAGACGCACGGGATTGCAACGGAAAGGGGACGCTCCTTTTAATAGTCGAACAGCGAAAACTGGTTGCTTTCGGGCAGATCTCCGAAGACACCGAGGTCCGCCATAAAGTCGATAATCGTCTTGCTGACCTTGGTGCGGTCGCGGAAATCATCTTTCGAGAGGAATTTTCCGTTTCGTGCCGCAAGGACAACGGCGTCGGCCGCCTTGTCGCCCAGACCCTCGATCGAGTCGAGCGCCGGCATCAGATGTTTGTCATCGTAGACCTGGAAGCGGTGCGCCTGTGCCTTATAGAGGTCCACCGGCACGAAATCGAAGCCGCGGGCGTACATTTCCTGGACAATCTTCATATCCTTGACGGTTGCCTGCTCCTTCTGAGTCAGCGTGTCTTTCCGTTTTTCGTAATCTTTCATATAATATTCCAGCCGGTCGCGTCCCATGCACATGAGCTCGTAGGAAAATGCGGACGCACGAATGGAGAAGTACGCCGCATAGTACGCCAGCGGATAGAAAATTTTATAGTAAGCGATGCGGTACGCCATCATGACGTACGCCGCCGCGTGGGCTTTCGGGAACATGTACTTGATCTTTTTACATGACCAGATGTACCAGTCCGGCACGTCATGTGCCTTCATCTCCTCTTCCCACTCCGGTTTTAAGCCCTTTCCTTTTCGCACACTCTCCATGATCGTAAAGGAAAGCTCACTTTCGAGTCCCTTGTCGATCAGGTAGATCATGATATCGTCCCGGGTACAGATGGCGGTGGAAATCGTCGCCTTGCCCTCCTCGATCAATGTCTGCGCATTGCCGAGCCATACGTCGGTTCCGTGCGACAGACCAGAGATACGGATCAGGTCGGAGAACGACTGCGGCTTCGTGTCCAGAAGCATCTGGATAACGAAATCGGTACCGAACTCCGGCACGCCAAGACATCCAAGCGGGCAGCCGCCGATGTCCTCCGGCTTGATGCCGAGCGCCTCGGTGCTCTTGAACAGCGACATGACCTCCGGGTTATCGAGCGGAATCGTCTGCGCATCAAGGTGCGTGATATCCTCGAGCATACGGATCATGGTCGGATCATCGTGTCCGAGAATGTCGAGCTTTAAGAGGTTGGCATCAATGGAGTGGTAATCGAAATGGGTCGTAATGATGTCGGTTGTCATATCGTTCGCCGGATGCTGCACCGGGGTGAAGGAGTTGATATCCTCACCGAACGGCAGAACGATGATACCGCCCGGGTGCTGGCCGGTGGTACGGCGGATGCCGGTGCATCCTTCCACGATACGGTCGATCTCGCAGTTCCGTTTGTGCTGGCCGCGCTCTTCGTAATAGTTCTTCACGTAACCGAACGCTGTTTTATCCGCCAGCGTACCGATGGTTCCCGCACGGAACGTCTGACCGGCGCCGAAAATAACCTCTGTGTATTTGTGCGCCTTACTCTGGTAATCACCGGAGAAGTTCAGGTCGATATCCGGCTCTTTATTTCCCTTGAATCCAAGGAACGTCTCGAACGGGATATCAAATCCCGCTTTTTTCAGCGGCTTGCCGCAGTTCGGGCAGACGGCGTCCGGCATATCGCATCCGGCGCGGCCGACGTACTCTTTGACGCGCGGCGAATCGAACTCGCTGTAATGACACGACTCGCAGTAGTAATGCGGGCTCAACGGGTTTACCTCCGTGATTCCCGCCATCGTCGCAACGAACGAGGAACCGACGGAACCACGCGATCCTACAAGGTATCCGTCCTCGTTCGACTTCCACACCAGTTTCTGTGCGATGATGTACATAACGGCGTATCCGTTGGAAATAATGGAGTTCAGCTCTCGCTCGAGGCGCGCGGAAACGATCTCCGGCAGCTCCTCGCCGTAGATTTCATGCGCGCGGTCGTAGCAGATTCTACGCAGTGTCTTGTCGGAATCTTCGATGACCGGCGGGAATTTTCCGGCACGGATCGGGGAGATTTTCTCGACAAGGTCGGAGATTTTGCGCGGATTGGTGATGACGACCTCCTCCGCTTTCTCACTTCCGAGATATGAAAACTCTTCAAGCATCTCCTCGGTGGTGCGCAGGAACAGCGGTGCCTGCTCATCCGCGTCATCAAAACCTTTTCCGGTCATGATGATGCGGCGGTAGATCTCGTCCTGCGGATCCATGAAGTGGACGTCGCACGTTGCCACAACAGGCTTATGGAACTGCTCGCCGAGTTTAACAATGCGCCTGTTGATCTCCTTTAAATCCTCCTCGCTCTCTACGGCAGAAACGTCCTCTTTTTTGATCATGAACGCGTTGTTGCCGATCGGCTGGATTTCCAGATAATCGTAGAAGTCCACGAGACGCGCAATCGCCGCATCCGGTTCACCGCGCAGGATTGCCTGGTAAAGTTCGCCCGCCTCGCAGGCAGATCCGATCATCAGACCGTCCTGGTATTTCAGGTAGACGCTCTTTGGCAGCTTCGGCCGGCGGTTGTAGTATTTCAGGTGGGATTCCGACACGAGGCGGTACAGATTGACACGTCCCGTCTCGTTCTTTGCCAGAATGATCGCATGGTACGATGGAAGCTTGCGCACAGCCTCCTCCGATACTTTTCCCTGCGCATTCAGGTCATCCAGAGTCAGAATATTGCGCTCCTCCAGCATTTTTACGAATTTCACGAAAATTTCCGCCGTACAGCCGGCATCGTCCACCGCACGGTGATGGTTTTCCAACGATACGCCGACCGCCTTCGCAACGGTATCCAGCTTGAAACGGTTCAGGCCCGGCAGCAGGAAACGCGCCATGGCGACGGTGTCCGCCGTTGTAAATTCCCGCTCGATCCCCTGCAGGACGCAGTTGTGCTCGATAAAGCTCATATCAAACGAAGCATTGTGGGCAACCATAACGGCTCCCTCACTGAACTCCAGGAATTTCGGCAGCACCGTTTCGATGTCCGGCGCGTCAAGAACCATGTTGTCGTTGATGCCGGTCAGGTTCTCAATCCGGAACGGGATCGGGACTTTCGGGTTAACGAAAGTGGAAAACTTATCGACAATTGCTCCGTTTTCCACACGGACGGCGCCGATCTCGATGATTTTGTTGACAACCGGGGAAAATCCCGTCGTCTCGATATCAAACACAACGTAGCTTCCGTGGATGTCCTGTCCTTTGCTGTTGACAACGATATCTTTCAAGTCGTCGACGAGATAAGCCTCCATGCCGTAGATGACCTTGAACGGAGCCGAAACTTTTTTCAGCTCATCTTTTGTCGCATCCGGGTGCTCTGCCTGGTATTTTTTCCGGTAAGCGCCGTCGATCGCCTCGATTGCATGGTTTGCCTCCGGGAAGGACTGCACCACGCCGTGGTCAGTGATCGCGATCGCCGGATGGCCCCACTCGTAGGCACGCTGTACCAGACGGGCAGCATCGGTGACACCGTCCATATCGCTCATCTTTGTATGACAGTGCAGCTCCACACGCTTCACCGGACTCGTATCCTGACGGCCGGTACGGAAATCGGTGATCTTCTTGATGCCCCAGACAGACATAACCGTCAGATCGTGGTCAAATGCATCAACCGTCGTTTTTCCTTTTACTTTAATGAACGCGCCTTTTTTGATCGCATCCTTTAATTCCGGCACTTCCGCGTTCTGGACGAAAATCTTGACGCCGATGGTATCCGTAAAGTCGGTGATCGTGAACATGAAAATCGTACGCTCATTCCGGATCTCGCGCATATCCACACTCTGGACTCTTCCTCGGATGACAACATCACCGATCTCATCGCCGATTTTCAGAATCTCCACGCTCTCATCCTCGAAATCTCTTCCGTACAGCACATCCGGATTGGAGGATTTGCGCGGCTGATTGTCCGCATTCCGGCTGAAACTGCCCTTGCCTTTCTTGAAGGAACCGCGTCCGCCGCCGGAAAAACCTTTTCCCCTTCCGCCGTCTGCTGCTTTTTCTTTTTTCGCCTCGCCGCCCTTGGCTGCTGCGGCTGCTTTTGGCTGTTCGCCTGCTGCTTCCGCCTGCTCTTCCATCCGGTTCTGCTCTTTTTCGCCGAGCATCTCACCGTAATGGGTATGCGCCAGAACGTGGCGCACTTCCTCCCGGATGCGGAGCTCGGAATTTCTCATGGCGCGGCTCTCGCCCTCCGGCTTTCTCATCTCGGTTTCCACGATCAGGTCGAAGCCGCACCGCTCACAGAAGATTTTCTCGAGAATGTGGACCAGCTCCTCCTCGCGCTCCTTTGCCACAACGGAATCCACGAGCACCAGGTGCATTTTGTTCGTCTCCGGGAAGGTAATCTCGGCAGTCGAAAACAGATGATTCAGAAAGACACTGTGGTTTTTCAGCTCGAGCAGGATACTCGGACGGTACACCTCCAGAAAGTTTTCCGGCGTATACTGGCGCGACAGATAGAACCGCTCAATAATCTTCACGCGCAGCGGCACGTTGGAAAAGAGCTGCTCCTCGATCTGGCGCTCCAGCTGATAAATATATTTTTTGTGAATCCACTGATGGCTGACCACATAGATCCGCAGCAGATCTTTTTTCTTATTGATCGATACCCGCGAAACCTCCACGGTATCGAGAAGCTCTGCCATGCCCCCTTCGATTCTCAAATCCGGAAATACTTCCTGAAACTGTTTTTCCATTCCTATTCCTGCTTTCTTTTTTACTTGCCCCAGTGATCCAGCTCGTCCTTTAAGACGGACAGCAGCTCGCTCTCCGGTACTTTTTTCACGATTTCACCTTTTTTAATTAAAATGCCGACGCCTTTTCCGCCTGCAACACCAAGATCCGCCTCTTTTGCCTCGCCCGGTCCGTTGACCACGCAGCCCATGACGGCAACCTTGATATCAAGATCGTAGCCCTGCACCAGTGTTTCCACCTGGTTTGCCAGTCCGATCAGGTCAATCTGGGTTCGTCCGCAGGTCGGACACGATACGACCTCAATGCCGCCTTTTCGAAGTCCCAGGGTCTTTAAGATCCGTTTTGCGGATTTGATTTCCTCGAGCGGATCGCCGGTCAGGGAAACACGGATCGTATCTCCGATGCCCTGATATAAAATAATACCGAGCCCCACTGCCGATTTGATGTTGCCGGAATACAGCGTTCCTGCCTCCGTAATGCCGACATGAAGCGGATGATCCGTCTGGTTCGTGATCAGCTCATGCGCTTTTGCACACATCATCACATCAGACGATTTGATACTGATGACGAGATTGTCATAGCCCATCTCCTCAATGATCCGCACTTTGTCGAGCGCGCTCTCCACCAGGCCCTCTGCCGTTACGCCGTTGTATTTTTCCACCAGCTCTTTTTCGAGTGAACCGCTGTTGACGCCGACGCGGATCGGAATCTGGCGTTCTTTTGCTGCATCTACAACCGCCTGGATCCGGTCGCGGCTGCCGATGTTGCCCGGGTTGATGCGGATTTTATCGGCTCCGTTTTCGATCGCGGCGATCGCCAATCGATAGTCAAAATGAATATCTGCTACAAGCGGAATCGAGATCTGCTTTTTGATCTCGGACAGCGCCTTGGCTGCCTCCATGGTCGGGACGGCGCATCGGATAATGTCACATCCGGCTTCCGTGAGCGCCTGGATCTGCTTTACGGTTGCCTCCACATCTTCTGTTTTGGTATTCGTCATAGACTGGATCAGAATCGGATTTCCGCCTCCGATGACCCGGTCGCCGATTTTCACAACTCGTGTATTTGCTCTGCTCATTGTCTTTCCTCCATTTATTTTCTCCGTGATGGCATAAAAATCTTATTTTATTATAAGACAATTTTTTCTCCGGCACAACCGTCTTTTCTCTTGCAATTTTTTCCCAAATTTTCTATAATGCTAGGAGTGATTTTTTTTATTCAACTGGAAAGGACGACATACAAACGATGAAAAAGATGATCCTCGTAACCTCGCCGCCGGCGTGCGGAAAGACATACATTTCAAAACAGCTCGCCAAGGAGCTGAAACACGTTGTTTATCTCGACAAGGATACGGTCATTCCGCTGTCGAACCGCGTTTTCAAAGCGGGCGGACAGGAAATCAACCGCAGTTCTGATTTCTTCGAGGAGAATATCCGCGATTATGAATATGAAGTAACGGTCAATTTCGGACTGGAAGCACTCGAGTATGACGATATTGTGCTGATCAACGCACCATTCACACGCGAAGTGCATGATGAGAAGTTCCTGAAAGACTTCTCCAAAAAGCTCGCTGACCATGGGGCAAAGCTTGTTGTGATCTGGGTTGTCACAAAACCGGAGATCTGCCACCAGCGCATGATCGACCGCAACTCCGTGCGCGATACGTGGAAGCTGGAGCACTGGGATGAATATGTGAAAACGATCGACTACTCCATCCCGGAAGCACTGAAGAAAATGAGCAGCTGCCTCGATCTGATGCTGTTCTACAATTCTTCGGATGAAGAATATCAGAAATCCATGGAGATGGTTATCTCCCGTCTCGAAGACGAATAACGACTAAACGAAAAAAGAGAATTTTGCCGGACCTCATTTTTACAGTCTGCAAAATTCTCTTTTTATTTATAGAAACTATTTTCACATCCGATACAAAAGATAATCCGCCGCTGCCGCCCACAGCACCCAGGAAACGCAGAGAACTGCGAACACACTCTTATATCCGAGCACGGCAAAGTGGACGCGCCATTTTTCCTTCTGCGTGAATTTCTCCGGGTTTTTGCCTTTTACCATCAGCATTCCGGCGATCACGAACATGCCGAGGGCCGCGATCAGCAGCAGGCCGTCTTTCGCCGCCTCAAGGGCAGCGCGGAACGTGAATCCCCCAAAGAGGAATCCTCCCAGCAGCAGCACAGCTGCCGCAGCGCCGCCGGAGAGCAGGCCGATTGTAAATGCTTTGCCGAGATCACGGCAGATGTTCTTTATCTTTTCCATGTTTTATAATTCCTTATTTTCTTCTAACGCATCGCAGAAATGACATGCCACAAAGTGATTGTTGCCCACGTCTTTTAATTCCGGCATCTGCTGTCGGCAGATGTCTTTTGCGTACTTGCATCTTCCCTGGAATTTGCAGCCCGGCTTCGTGTTGATCGGGCTCGGCACCTCGCCTTCGAGGCGGATTTTTTTGCGGTCGCGCTCTGCCTCTACTTTCGGGTCCGGAATCGGAATCGCGGAGAGCAGTGCCTGTGTGTACGGGTGGCGCGGGTTGGCGTACAGCTCCTCGGATGTCGTCAGCTCGACGAGAGTTCCCAGATACAGAACCGCCACACGGTCGGAAATATGTTTGACCATCGACAGATCATGCGCAACGAAAAGATAGGTCAGACCCATCTTCTTCTGTAAGTCCACAAGCAGGTTGACGATCTGCGCCTGAATCGAAACGTCGAGTGCGGAGATCGGCTCATCAAGAACGATGAACTCCGGCTGCACGGCAAGCGCACGCGCGATACCGATTCGCTGGCGCTGTCCGCCGGAAAACTCGTGCACGAAACGGTTCGCATGCTCGCGGTTCAGTCCGACCAGCTCCAGATATTTGTAGATCATCTCCTGGCGCTCTTTCTTATTCTTTGCCAGATGGTGAATGTCGATGCCCTCGCCGATGATGTCGGCAACGGTCATACGTGGGTCGAGCGATCCATACGGATCCTGGAAGACCATCTGTACCTGTTTTTTGAAGGCAAACCGCTCTTTTCCGTTTAACGCATGGACATCGGTTCCCTTGTAGAGCACCTGTCCGTCTGTCTTGTCATACAGGCCGATGCACGTACGGCCGCACGTTGTCTTTCCGCATCCGGATTCGCCAACCATTCCAAGTGTCTCACCTTTGTAGATATCGAAGGAGACATCATCCACGGCCTTTAAGGTCGCATGGTTTCCGACCTGAAAATATTTTTTCAGATGGGAAACGGAAAAAAGCACTTCTTTTTCGTTATTTTCCATTACAGTTCTCCTCCTTCCAGATTTGGCATTTCTACTTTTGGTGCCATCGGGTGATGGAGCCAGCAGGCAGCCTTATGCTCGCCGCCGAATTCCGTTGCCTCCGGCATCTCTTCCTTACAGATCGGCATACAGTAGCTGCACCGCGTGCAGAACGGACATCCGACCGGCGGGTTTAAAAGATCCGGCGGAGTTCCCGGAATTGTCGCGAGTTCCTGCTTGTTCTTCAGATCCAGACGCGGTACGGAACGGATCAGCGCCCAGGTATACGGGTGACGCGGACGATAGAAAATATCCTCACACGTTCCGCTTTCCACGATAATACCGGAATACATGACAGCAATCTTCTGTGCGATATTCGCCACAACACCAAGATCATGTGTGATCATGATAACGGACGTCTGGTTTTTCTTCTGCAGATTCTTGATAATATCGAGAATCTGTCCCTGAATTGTCACATCGAGCGCGGTCGTCGGCTCGTCACAGATCAGAATTTTCGGATCACAGGCAAATGCAATCGCGATCATAACACGCTGACGCATACCGCCGGAAAATTCGTGCGGATACTGTCTGACACGTTTTTCCGGCTCCGGGATGCCGACCATGCGCAGCATCTCGACAGCCTCCTTTGCCGCTTCCTGTTTTGTCATGTTTTTGTGGCCCATCAGATTTTCCATAATCTGTTTTCCGACACGCATCGTCGGATTTAAGGAAGCCAGCGCATCCTGGAAAATGATTGCACACTCGCCGCCTTTGTAATGCTGCCACTGTTTTTTGTTGTATTTCAGAATATTCTCTCCATTGTAGAGAATTTCACTGTTCTCTTTAATCTCACCCTGCGGGGCCTTGATGATGCCCATGATGGATTTCGCCGTTACAGATTTTCCGCAGCCGGATTCGCCCACAATTGCGAGCGCCTGACCTTTCTCGAGAGAAAACTGTACACCGCGGACTGCCTTTACTTCACCGGCATAGGTGTGATAAGAGACTCTTAAGTTTTTTACTTCCAGAATCGGATTGTTTTGTTCGTTCATATCGTTATCTCCCACTTATTACTGGCGAAGTCTCGGATCCAGGGCATCGCGCAGGCCGTCTCCCAGAAGGTTGAATGCCATAACGATGATACAGAGCACGAGACATGGGAACAGAAGCTGTGACGGATAGAAATCCATGTTCTGCTGTCCCATCGAAATCAGGACACCAAGGCTGATCGATGGTGCCTTGAGGCCGATGCCGAGGAAGCTAAGACCTGCCTCCGTAAAAATAAACATCGGGATTGCCGTCGCCGTATCCAGAATCAGGATACCCAGCATATTCGGTACATAGTGTTTTAAGATGATGCGGAGCGGTTTTGCACCGAGCACCTCCGCCGCGTAAACGTATTCCGTCTCACGGAGCTGTTTGATCATACCGCGCACCTGACGTGCCGTGCTACACCATGCGGTGACACTAAGCGCGACCAGAAGTGCAAACAGGTTATTTCCAAGAATCATCATGATCAGAATCGTAAGAAGCAGAGACGGAATCGAGTTGATAACCTCGATGATCCGCATCAGAACCTCATCGACCCAGCCGCCGAAATGTGCCATCAGCGCGCCATATACCGTTCCAATGATGAGTTTGATTGCCGTTGCAACGATCGCGATGATCAGTGATGCCCGCGCGCCGACCCAGACTCTTGAGAAGAGGTCACGTCCCAGGTTGTCGGTTCCAAACCAGTATTTTGACGATACGCCCTGGTTTTTCTCGGCGATATTCATGGATACATAATCATATCCTTTGATATGCGGTCCGATGATGACCATGACAAGCAGAATGCCGAGCACAACAAGAGATCCCATTGCGATCGGATTTTTGCGGAGCCGTCTCCAGGCGTCCTGCCAGTAGGAAATGGTCGGGCGGTCAATCCGGTTCGCATCTTCCTCGGTGTATCCTATTACTTTAAATTTTTCCGGTGTTAATGCTGCCATAATATCCTCCTTATCTGCTCTTTCCTGTCAGACTGATTCTCGGGTCAACGACCACGTACAGCAGGTCCGTGATAAAGAGAACACCGATGTAAAGTGCTGCGATAATAACCGTCTCTCCCATGATAATGGAAAGATCCTGGTTATTGACCGCCGTCACATAATACTGTCCGATTCCCGGGATGGAAAAGATGCTCTCGATGAAGAAGGAGCCTGTGATACACATGGCAACCGACATCGGAAGCTGTGTGATAACCGGGATAAACGAGTTCCGAAGGATATGGCGGCGGATAATCTGTCCGCGGCTTAAGCCCTTCGATTCAGCAGTCAGCACGTAATCCTGATTGATCACATCGAGCATCGAGGTTTTCAGCAGACGCGCATACGTTGCGATATAAGAAAAGCATCCTGTCAGGGTCGGAAGAATCGTGTATTCCCATCCTCCGAACCACAGATCCTTTCCCGCAGGCCAGCCGATCGTCGGCAGAACCTTCAGGTTACCTGCGAAAATTTTCTGAAGCATCAGACCAAAGATCAGGTTCGGAATGGAAATCAAGAGGACCGACAGGGCGATCACCATATAGTCCCAGAAGCTTCCCCTCCTCATTGCCGCAAGAATTCCAAGCAGCAGACCGATCGTGATACCGACCAGCACCTGCTGGATACCAAGGCGGGCGGATACCGGAAGACGGTCATGAATCAGCTTCTGTACCGTCTGTCCCGCATAGACAACAGATTCCCCGAACTCTCCCTTGCAGATTCCCTTCATTGTGATCACATAGCGCTCCATCATTGGCTTGTCGAGGCCGTAGCGCTTATAGAGGTTTTCCTTTACGGTCGGCGAGAGCTTGCTCGCACGCTCCGTCAGCGGATCTCCCGGAACCGCTTCCAGAAGGAAAAACGTGGCCGTTGCAATCAGAAACAGTGTGATCAGCATTTCTGCAAAACGGCGCAGTAAATATTTTGGCATAAAAATCCTCTCCCTGTCCGGTCTTTTTCGACCGGAATTTTATTATGATAGCGAAAGAAGAGCCTATTGTTTCATAAGCCCTTCTTCCCTCATTTCTTCTGTTTTGCTGCTTTTTTATTTCTGTACAGATGCTCTGTAAAGCTCCTGGCTTGCGCCGAAGGAGGATGTGTAGAAATCTTTTACCCAGTTCTGATAATAGTAATGTTTATCAGAGTAGTACAGCGGTGCAACACCACAATCCTGTGCAACCAGCAGATCTTCCAGCTTCTGGTAAATCTCAAGGCGTTTTGCGTTGTCGTTCTCTCCGGTCAGAGAATCGATCAGGCTGTCGTACTCGCTGTTGCTATAGAGGCCGTAGGAATCATAAACGCCTGTCTTCATGACGTTCAGGAAATCCAGCGGATCGTTGTAATCGCTGAACCATCCGCCTACAAAGATATCGTAGTTCTTGTTATCGCGCTCGTTTGCAAACATCTGGTAATCGCCAACGGTATTCAGCTCTACCTTTACGCCCAGATTCTGGGAAATGGACTGCTGCAGGTACTCTCTCTCGAGCTGATTCTCGGTAGCAGAACCCTGGGACAGCAGTGTAATGGTGATGTCTTCCGGTTTGTCGGTGATACCAAGCTCATCAAGGCCTTTCTGGAACAGTGCTTTTAACTTGTCTGCATCGCCTGCATACTGCTCATATTCCTCTTTCATCGTCTCCGACGCCTGCTTGCGGTAGGAAGTTCCGTCGAGCGTGATCGCCGGGGAAACGAAGCCGTAAGCTGCGGTGTATCTTCCGTAAACAGCTGATACCATCTCCTCACGGTTGATGGAGTAGGAAATTGCCTTGCGGATGTTTACGTTTTTCATCAGACCGGATTTTCCGCCCTCAGACTGCTCGTAGCACAGAACCATAGTTCCCGGGTACTCGGTGGTCATGGTCTGCATATTGCCTGCTTCTACTTCTTTGTCATATTTTGCAATGTAATCGCCTGCTGCATCGAAAACGTCCAGCTGTCCGTTATCGAACATGGTTGCTGCTGTTGCGTTCTCTGCTACACAGTACCAGTTTACCTGATTCAGTTTTACGTTGTCCTTATCCCAGTACTGGTCATTTTTCACCCATGTCATGGAGTTATCTTCTACCAGGTTGGTCATGGCAAACGGTCCGTTGTAGACACATTTTGTCCAGTCTTTTCCCCACTGGTCTCCGGCTGCCTCTGCGACATCCTGACGGGTCGGGTAAAGCGGAGTTGCTACCAGCTTGGACTGGAAGGTCGGATCCGCTACCTTTAAGGTAACCTCGAAGGTGTAATCGTCAACTGCTTTGATTCCGATCTCATCGGCAGAACCCTGTCCGTTATAATACTCCTCTGCTCCTACTACGTTGAACAGGTAGAAAGAATAGGAATAGCCGTATTCCGGATTTAACAGACGTTTCCAGCCGTACTCATAATCTGCTGCGGTAACCGGCTGTCCGTCGGACCATTTGGCATCCTTTCTCAGATGGAAAGTGTAAACCAGTCCGTCATCGGATACGTCCATGGATTCTGCACCGGCATACTCGAAACGGTCTCCGTTTCATCTGCCACGTCACGCATCAGTCCTTCGTAACACTCTCCCATCATCCAGCGCCATCCCATATCCTGCACATCGAAATTGTTTCCAAAGGCTACTGCACGAAGATTGATCTGTCCGTCCACTTCGCCTGCAGTCTCCGGTGCTGCTGAATCCGTTGCTGCTGAATCTGCTGCTCCAGTACTGGTTGATGCCGCCGTGGCATTGTCAGCAGTTGCTACCTGTGTCTCTCCGCTGCTTCCGCATCCGGCCAGAAGACCGGCTGCCATGCATCCTGCCAGAAGCAGAGAAACGACTTTGTTTCTTTTTCTCATTGATGTTCCTCCTTTTTTCCGCAGACCTTCCCCGGCAGATCCGGCTGTGTCTGCACACGGGCCATTGTATTTCATATAATTATCCTGAATTTTTTCTCTTGTTCGGACAATAACACAAAATAATACCTTGTTTTTTCACTTTTTCCATGCGATTTTAGCCCAACTTTTATCAGAATATCGGGAAATATCTGTTTTGTCAATCCTTTTCCCGTAAATTTTGCGTTTTCTGTTTTTTGTGTCACGGTTACGCAAAAAAGAAAGAGACCTCCGTTACACACAGCAGTCTCTTTTCCTTTTTCCCTTGCTTTTCTCTTTTATTCCGCTTTTGCATCCATCTGCCGCAGGCTGTGGATCAGCTCCTCACAGATCTCCAGCTCGCTCTTTCCGTCCGTCTCGATGATAATATCGGCTGCGGCCTCATATTTCTCACGGCGCTTGCTCATCAGATCTGCAATAAACGGAACGGTTTTGTTGTTCTCAATCAGCGGTCTGTCGTGGCTGTCTTTGACACGGTCTAAAATCGTCTCCGGCTTTGCAGTCAGAAGAACAACGCGGCCGTTCTTTTTCATCTCTACAACGTTGCACTCACGCATCGGAGTTCCGCCGCCGCACGAAATGACAACGTTTGTTCTCGACTGCATTTCAATCAGAAGATTCGTCTCGCAGTCACGGAAATACTGTTCGCCGTAAGTCTCAAAAATATCGGAGATGCTCATACCGGCACGCTCTGCGATGATCTGATCCATCTCGATGATATCCATGGCAAACACGGTTTTGAGATAATCGGAAATGGTGCTCTTTCCGGCTCCCATGAAGCCAATCAGTACAATATTATAATTGAACAGCTTTCTTGCCTGAATCTTTTTACTGTTTCTTGTGATGCTCTCGAAAACATCCGCCACTTCGTTTTTATGGCGTTTTTCCTGCATCCGGCGTTCCAGCCATTCCTTCTGTTTTGCTTCCTGCTCCGGCTGGAGAATCGGCACGTTATTTGCTTCTTTATATACCATAATGTCCTCGACAATACGGTTTCTCATCAGCAGCGCATCCAGAATAATCTCATCGCACTGTCCGAGGCTCTCTCGTAATACTTCCAACTGATTCATGTTTTATCCTTTCCAGACTTGTGTGTACTTGTTCGCACAGCCCTCTTCCGGTATTTTTGTCGTATTTTTTGACATTTTCTGTTATTATAGCAGTTGTCCTCCGGAATCACAACAAAAATTTGCACAAAGGTGCGAAAAGCCCATGGAATCTTTTCAGAAATCCATGGGTTTTGGTATATTTTTATTTAAGATCGTCTTTCGAATCCGCATGATACCTGTTCTCCCAGGCATCTTCTGTGGATAACTTCTCCTCAGAGTTCAGAAAACTCAGCTCTGCCCCCCCCCCGATTTCAGATTCTTTTTCAGCTTTTCAATCTGAATCGAAGTCTGTTTTTCTTCGGATATGGTGTTCAGCTCCTCGCAGATGGCATCTTTGATATCGAGCAGACACTCGAGCATCAGCGGGCTGAAGGTACCGCACTCGCCGTTCAGGATCATCTCGATGGCTTTCTCGTGCGTGTATGCCGATTTGTAGACACGCTCGCTTGTCAGCGCATCGTAAACATCGGCAATCGATACAACCTGGGCTGCAATCGGGATCTCCTCACCTTTTAAGCCGTCCGGGTAACCCTTTCCGTCGTACCGCTCATGATGCCAGCGACAGATCTGGTACGCAATCTGTACCAGCTTCTCGTCCTGATACAGTTCCAGGCTCTTCAGCATGGACGCTCCGATCAGGGTATGTTTCTTCATCTCCTCGAACTCTTCTTTCGTCAGCCTTCCCGGCTTATTTAAAATGTTTTCGTCAATGCCCATCTTTCCGATATCGTGCAGCGCGGATGCCGTTGTGATCATCAGCTGATCGGACCAGCTTAAGTGGTAGCGGTCTGTCTTCTGTACCAGACGCTCGAGGAGCATACTGGTCAGAACGTTGATGTGGTGGACATGAAGTCCGCTCTCGCCATTCCGGAATTCCATGATATGGCTCAGGATACTGATCATCATCTGATTGTTTTTCTCTTTTTCGTAAATCTGCTCGGTGACGAGCGTCACGAGACGGCGCTGTTTTGCATATAATTTGATCGTGTTGAAGACACGCTGGTAAACAACTTTTGCATCAAACGGACGACTGATATAATCGGATACGCCCTGCTCATACGCACGGCGCACAAATGCGGTGGAATCCTCGCTCGATATCATGATGACCGGAACCTCTTCGATCCAGTGGTTGCGGTTCATGTAGTCAAGCACTCCGAAACCGTCCATGCCCGGCATGACGATATCCAGAAGGATCAGCGCAAGGCCTGTTCCGTATTCTTCCAGCAGACGCAGGCACTCTTCGCCGGTGGAAGCCTCGATGATATCGTATTCATCCTGCAGAATCTCCGAGAGGATGATACGGTTCATCTCGGAATCATCCACGATCAGGATGCGCTGTTTTTCTCTGCGGTTTTCCTGACGGACAACATCGTCCTGACAACCCAGGATCTGGTCTTTCTCGGTGACAACCATGTTTTTCCGTTGTTTTGCAAGATACATCAGCTGGTCGGCACGCATCGCAGCTTCGCCGATCGTCTCATCTCTTGTCAGAACACCTCCTACGCTGACGGAAAGACGCATCTTCGAGTAGCCCGGCACCTGTGCCTCATGGATCTGTGACTGAATCTGTTTTAATTTCTGTACAAAGTTTTCCTCATCCATCTCCGGCAGAACCAGCAGAAATTCGTCTCCTCCTAAGCGGATCAGACGGTCGGTACGTCGGGTGCAGCGGTTGACGGTCTTTACAATGGTGTCAAGCGCCATATCTCCGGCATTGTGGCCGTATGTATCGTTGTATAATTTGAAATCATCGAGATCGATCATGGCTACGCCGCAGCAAAAGCTGGCGTCCCGGATCTGGTCTTCGAAGTAGCGGCGGTTGAATACTCCGGTCAGCGCGTCACGATACAGCTCTTCGCTGTAGCTGTTCAGCTTGCTTACCAGATTCTGGCGTCCTTCGGAGTCCATCAGTGTTTCATCGTCGAGACGGTTGATCATCTCGATCACGCATGGTTCTCCTTCGATCTCCACGTATCTTGCAATGACCTGATACACATTCGACGCAATGCATTCCAGTTTTGATTTCTGCGATTTCTCCCGCAGGGCTTTTTCGGAAATACAGTTAAGGCACGGCATCGCTTTGTTCCATACTGCGTAGCATTCACACAGCTTGCCATTCTCTTCATCGATAATAAAATCTCCGATCTCATCCGGACGGAGAACCCGCACATACATGAAAATATTCTTCAGATGTTCCACCAGACGTTCTGCCTGTTTCTGTGTCATCTGAACATCCTTAGAAGGCTCTTTCTTATTTATTTTTTCACATTCCGGCAATTCGGTCTGATTCATCTGTTTCCCTCTCTTCTCCCCGGTACACACAAAACTTCATTACCCCTTTGTGTGCTTCCGCGTTTTGCTACATTTTCCCATTTTAATTACAGTTATACATAATAGTGTAACGATTGTTTCCCGTTTCGTCAAGAAAAAAGTGTACAAAAACCGTCCTGTAATGGAAATTTATTCAAAAAAACCGACCGTTTTTACGCGGTCGGTTTTTTCTTCTTATCATAGAAGACACGGCTGTATAACTGCGGATAGATGTTGCTGCAGGAGAGCGCCGGTCCTTCAATATAGCGGTAATGATCGAAATCGTAAACACCGTAATCCGGCTCGGAGTTATCCAGCCAGAAAGCATTGATGCCGTAATCGTAGTAGTTCTTCTTGCATACGTCCCAGACATATTTTCTTGTCTCCGGATTGAACACGTCGATCTCAACGCAGTCACCCTGGAAATCGTATGTCTGCTTTTTCGCGCAGACTGTCCCTGTATGTTTTTCATTTTATTAGATTTTTTGTCTGTTTCTTGAAGTTTTTATCCGATTTCTAACACTATTTTGATCTTTTTACCAAATTTGCGGAATGGGCTTTATTTTTAACTGCACAAATTCCATTTCTTATGATAGAATATTTACGAAAAAATAAAGTATCTGATTCACTATACTTTGATTCACAATAAAATGAGGGAGTAATCCATGATTCAAACGAAAGATTCGAACTTAACCTTCCGCCCGCTGACCATCGACGACGCAGAGCAGTACAATGCACTTCTGCGCTACGCCTTTCAGGTTACAGAGCAGGAGCTTTCCGAAAGCGGATGGAAAGACGATGAAATCAAGCAGTCCAAATTCCCGGTTCTCGTCCGTGCCGATGTGCTCGGCTGTTTCTGCGAGGAGGATCTGGTATCACAGTTTGCGGTTTATCCGCTGGACATGAATATCTACGGTGTCCGCTATCCCGTCGGTTTTGTCACCAGCGTCTGCACCTACCCGGAATACACCGGCCAGGGCATCATGAAAAAGCTGATGATCCGGAGTCTCACGCGCATGCGGGAAAACCACCGTTCCTTTGCGCTTCTCTATCCCTACTCTATTCCGCTCTACCGGAATCTCGGATGGGAAATCATTTCCAATAAGATGACGTACACCATCAAGGACACGCAGGTGCCGCGGAAACTCAAAGCCCCTGGCTATGTGCGCCGCGTGGCATGGGATGACAAGGATTTCAAGGAACTACATACCAAATTTGCTTCGAAGACGCACGGCTGCCTCTACCGCAACAATCTGGCGTGGGAAGAATATTTCCGCTGGGATGAGGATGATACCGTCGTTGCGATCTACTATTCCGCTGATGATGTGCCGTACGGCTACATGGTCTATCTGATCAGCTCCGATATCATGCATATCAAAGAGATGATCTATCTGAACCGCGAAGCGCAGCTGGGACTCTGGGAGTATATTCATGCGCACGATTCCATGATCGATGAGGTCAAAGGAAATAACTACTACAGTGAACCCATCGCGTTCGAGCTTGAGGACAGCGATATCAAAGAAACGATTCGCCCGTACTCGATGGGGCGTATCATCGATGTCGTGCAGTTTATGGAACATTACGCCTGCGACCCCGACGAGCCGGATGTGTGTATCCGTTTTGAGATCGAGGATGAGCTGCTTCCGTGGAACAATGACAGCTTCACATTCTTCTTTGAAAAAGGACACTGTGTGCCGACCGACCGCGAGCCGGACCATGTGATGAAAATGACGATCGCATCGCTCACGACACTGCTGCTCGGCTACAAGACGGCTTCCAAGCTGTATGAGATGGCGCGCATCGAAACGACGCCGCAGACTGTGGAATGCCTGGATGACCTGCTCTTCCACCATATTCCATATGTTTCGGACTATATTTAATTTATTTTACGCATTGCAAAAGAGGGACTCCCGTGAAAGGAATCCCTCTTTTTCTATGTAACATTTTTTAGTTTTCTTCCAGTTTGATTTTCTCCTGCAGCACAACGCAGCCTGCCATATCGCCGATGACGTTGACGCATGTGGCACCCATGTCACACAGTGTGTTGATGCTGATGTAAACGCCCATGACGCCGGCCGGAAGACCTGCCATCGTGGCGAGTGCTGCGAATGATGCGATCGCGCCGCCCGGGATACCCGGTGTTCCGACAGAAAGCAGGACGTTGGCAAGCAGAATGATCACCATCATCGAAATGCTGACGTTGATGCCGCAGGCATTTGCGAAGAACATGATCATAAACGACATCAGGATCGATACCGCATCCATATTGACGGTGGCACCGAGCGGGATTGCGATACTGCTGATCTGGTTCGAAACGCCGAGTTCTTTCTCGACACAGCGCTTGCTGATTGGGATCGTCGCGGAACTGGAACATGTTCCGAATGCATTCAGGGCTGCCGGCATGATCGCCTTAAAGAACTTGACCGGACTCGTCTTTCCGATGAGTTTTACAGCGCCGCCGTAGACGACGATCGCAAATCCATAGAATGCCACATACAGAATGATGAGCTGGGTTGCCAAGGAAACGATGGTTTTGGTTCCGTTTGCCTCGACAACCGGCACGATCGTACAGAAGACACCGATCGGGGTGAAGTACATAACGGTGCTGATGACTTTTAAACAGACCTCATTCAGGGAGTCGATCACGTTTAAGAGCGGCTGTCCCTTCTCTCCGACCGCAATCAGCGTAAAGCCGACAACGACAGCGAACACGAGTACCTGGAGCATGTTGCCCTCCGCAAACGCCTTCACCGGGTTGGACGGGATCAGGTTTTTGATCGTGTCGAGGATGCTGGTCATCTCGGTCGCCTGGATATCGGAAGTTGCCATCTCAAAATGGACTCCCTTTCCGAGGCGGATCAGTCTTGGAATGATAATGCCGACTGCACTTGCAATCGCGGTGGTGCACAGGAAGAAAATCATCGAGTAGCCGGTGATCTTACCTGTCGTTTTTGCATTTCCGATGCTGCAGATACCCATGACAATTGAGCAGAATACCATCGGGAAAATCATCATATTCAAGGCGTTCATGTAGATGCCGCCGATGACGCCGGTTACGGTCAGAATCGGCGTAAAGCGGTCCGCCAGAAGAAGTCCGGTTAAGATACCGAGAATCAGTCCGGTAAAGATCGCACCTGTAATATGCTTCTGATACCATGCATAAAACTTTTTCATATGTTCTCTCTTCTCTCCTTTTTCACAGAGTAAGAGGCAGGTGTCCCTGTATCTTCTACCTGCCTCTTCGCATACAGCCATCTTATCACACAACCGCGGATAATTCCACTTAAAAATGGATTTATCCGCGGTTTTTCTGGCTTTTGGTCTTTTTTTCTTTTTTATACGGCTGCTGCCCGGCTGTGGACTTTCTTCCGCACAATCAGATAGCAGATCACCTGCATGATAATCGTGATGATCCACGATCCCGGATACGAAATGAACAGCACATACAGCGAGCGGTGCTGCGGGAAAATGCCGAAGATCCACACGATTCGCGTTCCGACCGTTCCGATGACGGACAGAATCATCGGCACCGCCGAGCATCCCATACCGCGCAGGCTCCCGGGAAGAGGTCCATGATGCCGCAGAGGAAATACGGAACCGTCGTGATCGACAGAATTTCCATACCGCAGCGGATAACCTCCGGGTCCCCGGTGTAAATCTGCAGGATTTCCGTACCGAACAGATACGCGCCGCCACCCATCACCAGTGCCATGCCGCTGGAGAGAATCAGGCAGTCGATCAGCACCTTATCCATTCGTTTGTATTTTCCGACACCGTAGTTCTGGCTTGTGAAGCTCATGCACGCCTGGGTGACGGAGTTGACTGAGGTGTATAAAAATCCCAGCACATTGTTGGCCGCCGTGTAGCCTGCCATTGCAATCGAACCGAAGGAATTGACGGATGACTGCAGCAGCACGTTCGAGAAGTTGATGACGGTACTCTGAATACCCGCCGGGATGCCGACCTGGAAAATCGGGATGATGTAATCCTTTTTCAGGCACAGCTTCGAAAACCGGAGCTGATAACTTCCCTCGCTCTTATAGAGGCACCGCAGAACCAGCACGCAGGAGATCGCCTGCGAAACCACCGTTGCAATCGCCACACCTGCCACGTCGAGACTGAACACGATCACGAGGAACATATTCAGACCAGCGTTGATCACACCCGATACAATCAGGAAATACAGCGGCCGCTTCGTGTCGCCGACGGCACGCAGAATCGCCGCACCGTAGTTGTACAGCATGAAAAACGGCATTCCCATAAAGTAAATTCTCATATACAATGCCGACTGATCAATGACATCCGCCGGTGTATCCATCAGCTCCAGCGCGCCTTTTGCAAAAAATACGCCCACAAACGCCATCACAACGCCGCTGATCAGCGCCAGCATGATCGATGTATGTACCGTTTCCGACATCTCCCGGTCGCGCCCCGCTGCATAATACCGCGCCGCAAGCACATTCGCACCGAGCGAGATTCCCATAAACAGGTTGATGAACACGTTGATGAGTGCCGTTGTCGATCCGACAGCCGCAAGCGCCTGGCTTCCGCTGAACCGTCCGACGACGATGATATCCACCGCGTTGAACATCAGCTGCAGAATGCCGGACACCATCAGCGGCAGCGAAAAGGAAATCAGCTTGTCCATAATCGTGCCGTTGCACATGTCGATTTCATATTTGTTCTTTTTCAAAAATACTCCTCCTTCTTTTGTAGCAGATATGCAGTCTTACACCGCAGACATATACAGAAATGATACCACTTTTTTCCGGTTCTGCACAGAGACTTTCCATAATTTATTGACTTCTGTAAAGTCCACAGGTAAAATAAATACAATTACAGTTTTTCTGTATATAAATCAAGGACAGGAGAGAACCTATGAAAAAAATATGGATTACAGGTGCCGAAGGCCACATCGGTACTGCCCTTCTGGAACTGCTGGAGGGTGTGGAATATCAGCTTCTTCCAACGGATATTCACGAGGTTGATATTACCAAAATCGATGAAGTCACACAGTTCGTTTATGTCAACCGTCCCGACGTTATCATCAACTGCGCCGGTATGACCGACGTTGCCGAGTGTGAAAAAAACATCGACGAAGCCTATCGTGTCAATGCCATCGGTGTGCGCAACGTAGCGCTTGCCGCCAATGATATCGACGCAAAGGTTATTCAGATCTCAACGGATGACGTCTTCGACAAGGAATCCCGCATCCCGTACAACGAGTTTGATACCGTACATCCGCGTACGATCTACGGAAAATCAAAAGAGGCCGGAGAGAAAATCCTGACACAGCTTTTGAACCGCTTTGTCATCATCCGAAGCTCCTGGATTTACGGGATCGGCCGCGATTTTGTGGACGAAGTACTCCGTAATGCGGCAAAGGGCGGCACGATGGAGGTTCCAAACAACCAGTATGCGGCTCCGACCAGTGCTTTTGAGCTTGCGCGCGTGATCTGCCACTTTATCGACAACGAGGAGTATGGTCTGTACCACGTTGTCTGCCCCGGAAGCTGCAGCCGCTATGAGTTTGCAAGAACCATCCTCGAGTATACCGGAAAAACCGGTGACCTTGATCTCTACCCGGTTGTCGCACGCGATGATGTCCGCCCGACCTATTCTGTTCTGGACAACATGATGCTCCGCCTGACCGGTATTCCTGAGCCGCCCGACTGGAAAACGGCACTGAAAGAATATCTCGAAGAAACCGGAGGAATCGAATAATGGTCCGAAACAGAAAAGAAACAACGGAAAAGTCAAAAAAGAAGCCCGGGCTTTCCACCCAGATTTTTATTGCCCTGCTGGCCGGTGCGCTGCTCGGCGTGGTGATTCACTATTGGATCCCGTCCAGCTATATCAAGGACACCGTCATCGTAGAAGGTGTGCTGTATGTCATCGGACAGGGCTTTATCCGCCTGATGCAGATGCTTGTCGTACCGCTTGTCTTCTGCTCCCTCGTCTGCGGAAGTATGTCCATCGGAGACAGCAAAACCCTCGGAAAGGTCGGCGTAAAAACGATCGGCTTTTACCTTGTTACCACAGCACTTGCCGTCTGCATCGCACTTGGAACCGCCTTGCTCATTCACCCGGGGCTCGGACTTAACATGAGTGCGGTTCAGAAAGCCGACCTGTCCTCGACAGCAGCAGATTCCAGCGTCAGCCTGGTGGATACACTGCTCAACATCATCCCGAAGAACCCGATTGGTTCCATGGCAAACGGCGATATGCTTCCCATCATCGTATTCGCCCTGTTTGTCGGCGTAATGCTGGCAAAGCTCGGAAACCGCGCTTCGGTCGTTTCCAACTTTATCAGCCAGTTTAACGATGTCATGATGGAAATGACCATGACGGTCATGAAGGTGGCTCCGGTCGGCGTTTTCTGTCTGATTGCACGTACCTTTGCAACGGTCGGCTTTTCTGCGTTCGCACCGATGCTGAAATACATGGGAAATGTAACACTGGCGCTGGCACTGCAGTGCTTCGTCATTTATCAGGTTCTTCTGTTCGTATTCACACGGCTGAATCCGATTAAATTCGTGAAAAAATTCCTTCCGGTTATGGGATTTGCATTTTCCACCGCAACCTCCAACGCGACAATCCCGATGTCGATTGATACACTGAACAAAAAGATGGGTGTCTCGAAGCAGATTTCTTCGTTCACCATTCCGCTCGGCGCAACCATCAACATGGATGGTACCTCCATTATGCAGGGTGTCGCTGTCATCTTCATCGCAGAGGCGTACGGTATTCATCTGACCCCGGCAAACCTCGCAACGGTTGTTGTTACCGCAACACTGGCTTCCATCGGTACCGCCGGTATCCCAAGTGTCGGCCTTGTTACCCTGGCTATGGTACTGAATTCCGTCGGACTGCCAACGGAGGGTATCGCTCTTATCATGGGTATCGACCGTATTCTCGATATGCTGCGTACCGCCGTCAACATCACAGGCGATGCTGTCTGCACAACGATTGTCAGCCATCAGGAAAAGGCGCTCAACCGCGAAGTATTCAATCGCGATTAACTGCAATAAACTGCTTGCGAAAAGCCTTTTTCAGACACGCTCTAAGGCTAAGAAAACGCGTTCCCGTTTTCGGAAACCCCTGTGGTTTCCGGCGGGAACGCGTTTTTCTTATCTTATTTTTCTGTTACAGTTCAAATGCCTGGCGGATGCTGTCGTAATGCAGGAATTTACCTTCTGCGGCGTACCCTTTGATTTCGTCCAATGTAGCAAAACGGTAGCCGTCTGTTTCTTCCTCCTGAAGATGAAGATCTTCGTCTTTGATATCCATCACGAAGCGATAAACATCGACAAAGTAATTGTCTCCCTCATCCGGGTTGATGCGCCGGTAGGTAAAGAGATAACCGCCGTCAGCCTTGCTCACATCGAGTCCGGTTTCCTCTCTGACCTCACGGCGCACGGCCTCCCAGGAGCTCTCTCCTGCCTGTGCCGCGCCGCCGGAAACCTCCCACCAGCCCGGTGCCCAGGCTTTCGTCATGACACGTTTTGTGATAAGAAAGGTCCCATCCGGTCTTGCGATTACGCCGAGTACGGTCAGGTGAAACTCGCCCGGCTTCATATGCCAGTCATTCCGTCTCATCGTACGGCCGGTCGGCTGTTTATTTTCATCATAGATATCCCAGAGTTCCATATCGTGTTTTCTCCTGTCGAACTTCTTCCGAGCCCCATCGCGATTTTTCTTCCCTGTCGCATGGTTCTGAATCATTACAGATACTGTTTAATCTCTTCCATTACATTTTCCAGCGGAATTTGTGTTTTCAGAGTCTTATCGCGGGATGCAACCTCGACAACGCCCTGTTTCATGTTTTTCGGGCTTACGATGATGCGCAGCGGAATGCCGAGCAGGTCGGCATCGGCAAACATTACGCCGGCTCTGACGCTTCTGTCGTCGTAGATCACTTCGATGCCTGCGTTCTGCAGATCCTCGTACAACTTGTCCGCATATGCTCTGACTTCCTCGTCATCGACGCGGACTGCACAGAGGTGTACCTGCCACGGAGCGATAGCTTTCGGCCAGATCGGGCCGTACTCATCGTGATGTGCCTCGCAGACCGATGCTGCCAGACGGCCGACACCGATACCGTAGCATCCCATGATCGGGGTCTTGCTCTCGCCATTTGCATCGACATAGGTCATATTCATGGATTTTGTATATTTGGTTCCAAGCTGGAAGATATTTCCGACCTCGATACCTCTGGAGATCTTCACGGTCTTTTTGCCGCATTTCGGGCAGATGCCGCCCTCCTGGATTTTTGCAAAATCGTGATACTCGGCATTCGGAACGTCGCGCTCCATGTCGAGTCCTTTGTAATGATGCTCTGCCTCGTTGGCTCCGCAGGAAAGGTTGTTTCTTCCCTCGAGGGATTTATCATAGAGAACAACGGCATCTCCGTTCACCTTCAGGTTCACCGGTCCGATATAGCCTGCGTTCAGTCCGCATTCTTCGGTGATCACGGCTGCGTGAACCTGCTCGCCGAGGAAGTTGACCAGCTTCGTCTCGTTGACTTCGAGATCGCCGCGGATGAAAAGGACAACGTATTTATCATCGACATTCTGCTGATAAACAACGGCTTTGCAGGAGTTCTTTGTCTCGTCTCCGAAGAAATTGCAGACGTCTTCAATGGTGTGGACGTTCGGTGTATAAACCTTTTCGAGTGCAGCGGATTCTGCGTCTCTTGCGATGTCGGAAATATTCTCAGCTGCCTCCATGTTGGCTCTGTAATCGCAGGAATCACACAGAACGATGGAATCCTCTCCGACCGGAGTCAGAAGCATGAACTCATGGGAGATGTTGCCGCCCATCATACCGGAATCGGATTTGACAGATACCACCTCCGGCACGCCGACACGCTCGAAGATACGCTCGTATGCTGCGTGGCATTTCTCGTAATACTGCTCCAGATCTTCCTGGCTGGTATGGAAGGAGTAAGCATCCTTCATCGTAAACTCACGCACACGGATCAGGCCGGCTCTCGGACGGGCCTCATCACGGAATTTTGTCTGGATCTGATAGATCATAAACGGATATTTGGTGTAGCTCTGTGCATACTCGCGAACGAGATGTACGGCTGCCTCCTCGTGGGTCATGCCGAGTACCATTTTGGCATTGTTGCGGTCGGTGAAACGCAGCAGCTCATCGCCGATGCTATCGTAACGGCCGGACTCATCCCACAGAGAAGCCGGCATGACAACCGGGAACTGCACTTCCTGGCCGTCGATTTTGTCCATCTCCTCGCGCAGGATCTGCTCGATTTTGCGCACAATGCGGCGCAGCGGCAGATAGGAAGAATAGATTCCGTTTGCCATATATTTGATGTATCCGCCTTTTACCATAATAGCATGGCTGTCGATGACACAGTCAGCAGGTCTTTCTTTGAAGCGCTCTCCTACTAATTTTTCAAGTTTCATTTTCTGATTTCCTCCTTGTTTTTTTGGTTTTCAACATCTGAAATCTTCCAGACGCGAGAACATTCCAGCCTGTCCGATTTTAAGCTTTTAGTCAACATTTTACGCATCTAACTCATCACTGAAGTAACGAGTTAGATGCTTCGTTTTCAAACAGAAAAAAGCCCTAAACCGCAAGCTGCAGTTTAGGGCGAATTTTTTATCCGCGGTACCACCTAAATTCAGGAAAACTCCTGCACTCTGACACAAAGCATTTGTACCCCACGATTTTTGTATTTTGTAATACGCGTGATCTCTGCTCTCTGTACCTTCTCTGTAACGGGAGATCCCGGTGCAGCCTACGAAATAAATTTTCCCTGATGGATTTTCTTCTCTTCGGTGCACAGCTCCAAGACCGGTTCACGATAGATTCTGCAAAAAGCTTTCACCTGCCGCTTTCTCTCTGAATGCGCTCTGTCGCTACTGTTTCTTTTCGTCGCTTTTTCACTGCACTGATTGTAGCAGAAACCGGAAAAGAATGCAAGCCCGTTCCTTCTGCTTTTTCTGCATAAACGCCCGCCCAGGTTACAGGCCTTCCCGATACATTCTGCTGATTGCCGCCTGGGCTTCCTCAGACTGTTTTTTCTCAATCCATGCTTTGCGGTCACTCAGGATAGCCAGCATCTCATCGACAACGTCCTCGGCGCGCGGGCTTGTGACGCGGTAGAGATAGCCGAGCATCCGCGTGGCGGTAAAATCGGTGTTCATCTGGCGGTATGCAATTTCCCGGCAGAAGTCGTCCGGGTAACCGTTGTGTTTTAACGCACGGTACAATTCGTCATTTCTCGTTTCTGGCATTGCCTGTCTCCCTTTTTCCTTTAAACATTTACGTTTCCGCTGTTCAGACCTTCCGTCTTTTCCTCAAGTGGCAGCCAGTCCAGTGCCTTTTTGATCCACTCATCCCAGAAATCCCATTCATGGCCACCCTTGCTCTCATAGTAGACAATGTCCATGCCGCTCTCTTCCATCCGTTTATGGTAGAGACGGTTTACTTCCAGAAGTCCGTCCTCTGTTCCGCACGCCTGGAATACGGTCGGCACATTGACAGACGGATCTTTTTTCCGTGCTTCCTTTAACTGCTCGATAAGAACAGCCGGGTTTTTGTCACTCTTTGCTGCTTCGACCAGATTTCCGAAATAACCTTCTTCATGTGCAAAGCTGTCCGCTCTGCTCTCTTCCGGATTTTCCAGCACATGAAGTGCACCGGACAGGCAGATCACAGCCCCGAAGGTATCGTGATATTTCAGGCCATTTCTGAGTGCGCCAAAACCACCCATGGAAAGGCCTCCGATAAAGGTGTCTTCTCTTTTTCTGGACAGCGGAAACATTTTTCTTGTAATCTCAACCAGTTCTTCTCCGATAAACTGTCCGTGCATGGCACCGATGGACGGCTGATCCACATAAAACGCATTCTCGCCGGCCGGCATGACAACGGCAAGGTTTTTCTCCTCTGCCCATCTTTGGATTCTGGTTCCATGAACCCAGTCTGTCTCATTCCCAAAAATGCCATGCAGCAAATACAGCGTTTTAAACGGTTTTTCCTCGCGCTCCGGCTGCCCAAAGGTAAATTTGTCGACCGGCAGAATAACCTGCAGCGGTACGGTGCGCATTAAAGTTTTTGACATGAAGCTTACCTGAATAAATGCCATAATAAAAATCCCCCTGTGGATATATATTTTTCTTTATTTTACGCCTTATTTCTGCGTTTCGTCAACGTGGAGTTTTGCGTTCCTCCGGTTCCGGCTTGCACCCCGAAGCAATTCACGATATAATCATGTTTATAGCAATCCCAGAAAATAATGCAAAAAATTCAGCACTGCAGAACGTGAATTACTGCGTCACGGATTTTCGTCGTACCCCGGTACGCCTTCAAATCCGTTCCTTGTAATTCGCGCCCTGCAGCACTGCCTTTTTTGCGTTATTTTCTGGTCTTGCTATAGTTTGAATTTTTTCTGTGACAAGATAAGGAGATTTTCTATTATGATAAAGTTGATTGCAACCGATGTCGATGGAACGCTCGTCAAAGACGGCACACTTCTGATCGACCCGGAATATATGACTGTTGTTTCCAGGCTTGTCGACCAGGGCATCCATTTTGTTGTCTGTTCCGGCCGCCAGTTTTCCAGTGAACAGAAGCTTTTCGCTCCGATCAAGGACCGCCTGCTCTACATCTCCGATGGCGGAACTGTCGTGCGCACACCGGAAAAGATTCTGAAAACATATCCGATGGAAACGGCACTCTGGAAATCCATGTGCCGCATGGTACACGACGAACTTCCGTCCTGCGACTGCTTTGCCGCCACCCCGGACTACTGCCTCGCCGAAGATGCCGGAAGCCGCATGTTTCACTGGCTCCGCGACTCCTACGGCTTCGATGTCCGCGAAGTACCGGATCTATCGAAGGTAGAAAACGAGGACATTATCAAATTCACAATTTACCATCCAACCTCCTGTGAAGAGCTTTGCTCCCCAAATTTCATCCCGGCGTGGAATCATCAGGCAAAACTCGCTGTCGCCGGTAAGGAATGGTTGGACTGCAACGCCCGCGGCGTCAGCAAATGGACCGGTCTCTCATTTCTGATGAACTACTTTGGCCTTACCCCAGACGAAGTCTGCTGCTTCGGCGACAACCTGAACGACATCGAGATGCTTCAGAACGCTGGCGAAAGCTACGCCGTCTCCAACGCCCGAGCGGAAGTCATCGCCTCAGCAAAACACACCTGCCCGCCGTACTGGGAGAACGGGGTGCTGCAGGTTTTGAAAACGTTTTTGAAGGAAACGACAAACCCGTTTTGAATCAAAAAATCCAGGCATCCTATACGGATGCCTGGATTTTTAATTCTCTGTTTCTTTACAGTACCCCATGCGGCGCAATGCCGATCGCAAATTCGACTGCAATCGCTACCAGGACTACCAGCAGCGAAATGATGAATCCGTGCAGCATCGGCTTTGCGCCGGAGCGGCAGAGGGATTTGAAATCGGTGTTCAGGCCGATGGCCGCAAGGGCGGCCACCATCAGAAATTTGCTGATGGTTTTTAATGCGGCTGCTGTGCCTGCCGGGATAAGACCTAAGGAGGTCAGTGCTGACATGGCGAGAAAACCTAAGATAAACCATGGAAAAATGGATTTGATGCTTACCTTTACGGCGGTTCCTTCTGCTGCCTGCGCCTTCCGTTTCAGATGTACGTTGATGGCGGCGAATGCCAGAACAGCCGGAATGATGGCGAGGGTCCGTGTCAGTTTTACCATGGTTGCGAAATCACCGGCAGCCTCGCTGAATGCGTAACCGGTGGCAACGACGCTTGAGGTATCGTTGACCGCAGTTCCGGCCCAGAGGCCAAACGCGGCATCTGAAAGGCCCATCCAGTGACCGAGGATCGGGAATACGACAATCATGACCGTATCAAATAAAAACGTTGCGGAGAGGCCATAGGCAATGTCCATATCGGTTGCCTCGATGACCGGCGCGATTGCCGCGATCGCGGAACCGCCGCAGATACCCGTGCCGGCGTTGATGAGGCTGCTCGTCTTCCAGTTCAGTCCAAGTGCTTTTCCGATCAGTGCGCCGAGGCCAAAGCACGTTGCCAGGGTAAATACCATAACCGTCAGGGAAAATCTTCCGACCGTCAGCACCGTGCGGATATTCAGGCTCGCACCGAGCAGAATAATCGCAAATTTCAGGATCTTCTTCGATGTAAATTTAATTCCCGGCGCTGTCACGCTGTTCGGCTTGTAAAAGGCATTCACAATCATACCGATAAACATGGCGATGACCGATGCCCCGATAAAGTGCAGTCCGGCGCTCTCCTCCAGGCTTTCCAGGAATTTCGCCGCAGCGGCAATCACCAGCGCAATCGCCGCTCCGGGAATCAGTTTCTTTGCGTTTTTCATAATAATAACTTCCTCCAGATGTATCGTTTTTTCTTTCTCTCTCCCCAAAACATTCCGTATTTTTCATCACGTCTGATGCTGCCACTTCCCGCTTCGATAGCGAAGGACAAAGAAAATGGCACGAACAACCCAGTCCATCGTCATGGCGACCCAGACACCGAAGACGCCGAATCCCATACGCACACCGAGCACATAGCTCATGCCGATTCTGCAGATCCACATGGAAAGAATCGAGAGAATCATGCAAAATGCCACATCATTGGACGCGCGGAGTACATTCGGCAGATTGAAGGCAATTGGCCAGATTATCATACAGCAGATGCCGTGGTAAACGATGATATCTTCCGTCATGGCTGTTGCCTCCGCAGACAGACTGTAAACGTGAAGCACCGCCGGAAGTGCCGCGATGACACCGAGACAGCAGACGATCATCAGGCCATAAATGATGATGTGCAGCTTTTTCGCATAGTATTTTACCTGCTCATAGTCTCCCGCTCCCGCGCACTGTGCGCTTACGGTCAGCACTGCATTTCCGATCGCCATACCGGGCAGTGTCTGGAAGACAGCAATCGTGTTGGACACCGCATTTGCCGCGATCGACGCTGTTCCGAACTGTGTGATCATACTTAAGACCATAATTTTGCCGAGCTGGAACATACTGTTCTCGAGGCCGTTCGGAATGCCGATGCCAAGGATTTTTTTCAGCATATGGAAATCCGGTTTTACTTTCACCGGATAAGAGCACCGCACCAGATACCGCTTATTATGTACGAGAACAAATGCTGCCACAGCTGCATACATACGTGAAAGCAGCGTTGGAATCGCAACGCCGTCCACGCCGAATTTCAGCGCATAGACCAGAAGCGCATTTCCCGAAATATTGATCAGGTTCATGACGATGGATATTTTCATCGGCGTTTTCGAATCACCCTGCGCGCGGAAAATGGCCGCACAACCGTTGTAAACCGCCAGAAACGGAATGGAAGCCGCTACGATCATCAGATAAATATTGCAGTTTCTTTCTACCTCTGCCGTAATGTTTCCAAACACAACATGTAGAATAAACGGCTTTAAAAGATAGACCGCCGCCATGATCACAACTGACAGCGCCGTTGTCACCAGCAGAAGCTGGTCAGCTGCCTCACATGCTTTATGCGGCCGCTTCTTTCCGATATACTGGCCGCACACGACGGCTCCGCCGGTTGCAATCGCGGTGAACATGTTGATCAGCAGAATAAAGATCGTATCAATCAGCGACACACTCGACACCGCCGCCTCGCCGACACTGGATACCATAATTGAATCCGCCATGCCGACTGCGATGGCAAGAAGCTGTTCAATCAGAAGCGGCACAATCAGCTGTTTCAGATCCGCATTGGAGAACAGGTCACCATCCCGTTCCTTCAGATAATTCATCTTTTGTTTCCTCCATTTTCATACCTTCTCCGTTGATGAGTTTTTACGCATGTGTATTACACTTATGCTGTTTTTATCTTACCTGCATTTTTACGTAAAAGCAAGAAGAACCGGCATTATCTCTTTACCGGTTCTCCATTGATTGTCTGTACCAGACTTTGTCAAATCTTGCGTATTTTTTTACTTCTTTCATCAGCGTATCGAGGTCTTTCACAATCTGCTCGCGCTTTCCTGTCGGTCCTATGAAATATTCTCTGCCGCCCATTTCCAGCGGATTTCCTGTCGTTCTTGTGCGCACACCGAAAGTAAGTCTTCTGCTTCCTCTCCGGTAATAAATTGTATAGGTACGCGGCACATAGTTGAACAGGGAACTTTCTATTTCAGAAACCGTATAAAATTCACCACTCTCTTTCGCCGCCGCATACCGCCTGTCCTTCAGGCAGTCCATTTCGGCTACAGAAATAAAGCAGATCAGATAGTCCAGAAACGAAAACACAACCAGAATCAGCGCTTCCACGATTCGCCCCGTCTTTGTTTTATCCAAAATGTGAACATAGATATCTCCGTAAAATACCGCAAAGAAAAGAATAATACTCAAAATAATCTTAATCCACGGCCAGAGACGGGATTTAATTTTCCGGTTTACTTTAAAAACATTGATCCAGTCAAGCAACTGTTTTTCCTCCAAAGCTGTAATTATACATGTATTATACTACTCTCTTTCCCCCGTAAAAACAACAGAAATCCGATCACTTCCACTCTTCTCATGCTTTATTTTCCTTATACTTGACACCGTATGAAGTGAGGAGATCACAAAATTCGTCGGCACTGATTGGCATAGTACGGACACAACTAAATTGTGACTTATCAAATATCACAAAGCTAGTAAATGGATGATATGTTGAAAAAAACAGACCACTATCTTTTTGTTTTGATACGTTAAAGAAAAAATGATTTTTATATCTTTGTATAACGGAAAAATCCTCCCATACAATTTTTTTCTTATATCCCAAAAAGGCAAGTTCCATTCCCCACTTATGGATGTAAATACGTGTTAAAGCATCTACACTTCCCCATGACACTATCCCACAAATAAACGTTATTCCAAATATTACCCAAAGCTTTTGAGGCAAATTATATAATTCACATTGTTTTTTTGCATCTTCCCAAAATCTTGTCATAAGATACCCGATGCCTATTAATGTAGCAACTTGTGCAAACATAAAAAACTTACGATATCCTGCTCTCATATTTTCTCTTTAATTCCTTCGATCTTTATTTTCTTTCCGTGTACTGAACACCATATGAAGTGAGCAGTTCACAAAATTCGTCGGCGTTAAGCGGCATGGTATGAACAGAACGATTTCGCGAATTATCGAATATTACAAAACTGGTAAAGGGATGAAACATTGCCCAATACGGACCTGCATCTTTTTGTTTTGACATATTGAAGAAAAAATGATTATGATATCTTCGTATAACAGAAAATTCTTCCCATTCGATTTTTTTCTTATATTTCAAAAATGAGATCTGCATTCCCCATTCATAAATGTAAATACTGGTTAAAGTATTTATAATTCCAGCAGCCGTACCAAAAGTATAAATCATAAACCACAATATCATAAGTGCTTTATCTTGCATGTTATAAGAACTAATTTGACCTTTTCCCTCTTCCCAAAAATTCAGCATAAGGTATCCGCAGCCCATAAATACCAATATACTAAAATATTTATAAAATTTACGATATCCTGCCTTCATATTTGCCACCTACTAATTTAACTTTTTGAACATTTCCGCTTTTACAACATCAAAGTTGTCTGCGCAAAGGAATCTGCACAATTCCAGATCGTAATAGCGGCTGGCGGTGACATAGAGCTTGGTGTCGTCATCGTAGCAGTAAGCACGATAGCGGAATGGATTGAGCTTTCCGATATTTTCTCCGCTGGTATCGGTCAGACCGGTCTGTTTTCCCCATATTTAAAACGAGCATTACCTCTATTAGAAATATAATACTTGTTTTTAATGAATATGCATGGAACTCATCTTTTCCATTTACCCATATACTCACCACATAGTAATTAATAATAACACACAGAATCAAATCTACACCTGTACCAAATTTTCCCCATATTACTTTCATACAATTTTCTCCTCGTTATTTCTTTCGACTGTGCAATATTCGCACCACTTGTATCCATGGTATTTACCAGTTCTCCCCCTGCATCGTAAGAATAGTTTACTCCCTGCTTTCCATCGCTGTCAATCCGTCCGATGACATCGTTTTGCAAAGATGGGATTTTATACTCTTCCCCCGTAAAAACAATATGCTTTATGGCAGTTGATCCATCCCGCTCCCGACAGCAGTCTGCCCCAGCTTTTGTTTCTGATTTCTGTGATCGTATAGCTTCCCTGGTCTTTGATGACTCCCACCACCGGGTATTCTACTCCGGGACCTGTGCGGATGTTGAACGCCGGGTCTGTTACACGGTAGATGCCGGGATTGTATTCACTTTTCTCACTGCCGTCTTCTGTTTCCCGAATCAGACGCTGGAACCGCTCCCAGTCTCCCCGCTTCTGAATCTGGGACGGGCAGTTTTTGCTGCAGATGTCGTAATGCCGGTAAACTGCATCTGATGGAATCCCCGTCTCGTTCATCAGGTTTTTCACCAGCTCCACCGTATGTAAAAATGCGGTTTCGTAATCATATCCTTTCTGCACGCACATCTCAACCGCGATGCTGTTCCGGTTTCCATATCTGCCGAATAGATTTTTACTTCCATAATTTCTCCCGACATGCCAGCATCCTCTGCTGTGCGGCGCAGCCTGATAAGCGATCTCCCCGTCATCTACGTAATAATGCGCCGACATAATCTGAAAATTTCCCTGGTACTGCGCTCTTGCATGCGCGCGGGCATCGGCTCCGGCGGCAAAATTGTCTGTATTGTGTACCACAATACACTGCGGATGATTTTCCGACCATGTATTCTGGTTGCTACAATAGCTTCTGTCAACCCTCATTTACTCTGCTCCTCCTTTCTCAGCACATCAATCCTTGACCGCAGAACCTCAGGGATTTTCACACCCATCAGCCCTGCATTTTCCAAGATCGAAACCGCTTCATTTAAAATAAATCCAATGCAGACGGCATCCCGCAGGTAATTCGTCTGTGTGAGCTGATCCAGTTTTTCCGCGACCAGCACAAAGAACAGCATCATCCCTTTTCTGCAAAGCCCTTTCCATCCCGCACGGCTCTCCAACGTTCCGTTTTCAGATTTCGGACTCTTTTTAAAAACAACAGGAAGCAGAACACCTCCTGTGATCCAGTCAATTGCCATGAAGCAGACCAGCGTTTCCAGCGCAGCATCCCAGCCTCCAAACTGTGCCGCAAGGAAGCTGCCTGCTACGGCAAGGATCGTGCGATAAATTGATTTCATTGGCATTTCCTTCTTTCTTTTTCTAAATTTGCATATAAAAAGGGAAGTGGCTGGTAATTCGTGGATCTTACGGCCACTTCCACTCTTTTTGTATGTTATTTACTTTCCGTATACTTGACACCGTATGAAGTGAGGAGTTCACAAAATTCGTCGGCGCTGAGCGGTATGATTCCCCAGCCCGGTCCGCGGAACTTGTCGAATATCATGATACTGGTAAATGGGTGATAGGTACACCAGAACAAACTGTCATCTTTCTGTTTCGATATGTTGAAGAAAAAATGATCATTGTATCTTTGTATCACAGTAAAATCTTCCCATTCTATCTTTTTTTCATAGCCCCAAAAAGATAACATTATTCCCCATTCATAAATATAAATTCGTTTTAGTAGAAATGTCACAGTTCCATAAGCTGCTATGCTTAAAAAGAACATTATTCCTAGAAACACTATGATACTTGTTTTTAATGAATAGGCGTGGAACGCATCTTTTTCATTTACCCACAGGCTCACCCACCAATAACTACTAATAGCACACACAATCAGGTCTACGCCGGTACCAAATTTTCCCCATACTACTTTCATACAATCTTCTCCTCGTTATTTCTTACGCTTTGCCTTTGTACAAAACTATTTTTCTTCGCGCAAAGGCATCTTAAAACTTTTCTATCTAAGCGCTGGAAGTCCTATATTTTGCATTTTTCTGGAAATTGCAGGCTTATTACTCTGCCAGTTCTTCTTTTTCCCCCCAACTTTTTTTTGTACTAAAGTTGATGTTGCTGTTTTTCTTAAGTGTTGATCCATTTTTATTTGCCTGTTTCTTGGGTTTTCCAAACACTCCATCCAAAACACCGCTTTTGGGATAGCTCAGTAATGGAGACTGAAAAAAGTCTGTAAAAGCACCCAATGCATTCTCAATAGTTTCATTTTTTACATATGCGTTATACGTTTTAGGTTCTAACAAGGTCATTATAGCATCGTAAAATCCTGCCCCCATTGCTCTTGCCATATCTCCTGATTCCTGATACTCTAAATATCCTCCTTTCAAACCACTTACTACTACTGAAAAGATAATTCCTTGGCTATCTCCCAAAACACTACTGATTGCACTTTCTATGGCCACCTCTGCAATTCCTTCTAAGGTTACTTTCTCATTCGCCATTCCGCACTGTACCGCATATACAAATACATCTTTTAAGATATTCCATGCTACTTTTCTGGGATCGATTCCTGGGAATGCCAGCATTAAAATTCCAAAATCACCATCATCATCTACCGCATTCACCGGATTGTTGCAACAGTACACATAAAGGTTCTTTCCATTCATGCTAAACATTTTCGCTTTTACAGCATCAAAGTTGTCCGCACAAAGGAATCTGCACAATTCCGGATCATAATAACGGCTGGCGGTGACATAGAGTTTGGTATCGTCATCGTAGCAGTAAGCACGATAACGGAATGGGTTTAGTTTTCCGATATTTTCTCCGCTGATATCGGTCAGACCAGTCTGTTTTCCCCATGCATCGTAAGAATAGTTTACTACCTGTTTTCCATCGCTGTCAATCAGTCCTATGACATCATTCTGGCTGTTGTACAAGTAATAATACTCTTTTTCTCCCTTTTTCAGCATCAGCGGGGATTTATCCGCACCGTAAACAAACTGAACCAGTACATCTCCATATTTCGTTCCCATCAGTTTATTTCCGCACCAGTAGTTCTTATGGCTGACTCCGTTCAGGTCTTTCCACTGGACTCTGTGTCCTTCGCTGTCGTAATGGTAAACTGCTTTCTTTCCGTTTAAGGTCAGACTCTGCAGCAGGCTTCCTCTGTACCAGGTCAGTGTTCTTCCCTGATAAGCTGTAATGTTGCCGACCGCATCATAGGAAATGCTGCTGCCATTATAGGAAATAAGCTGATCTTTCCATCCTGAAGCACGGTAGGTAAACAGATCTGTCTTTACCGCATTGCCCAGTGTTCCCGTTGTATAGGAATACTCTTTTCTGGACGTCATATTCATTCCGGCATCGTAGGTATACGTAATACTCTTATTTTCCCATGCAGAATCCACACGGGTCAGTTCACTCAAAGCATTATACGTATATTTTACTTTCTGAACACCATTCTCGGAAATCGTAACAATATTTCCCACAGCATCATAAACAAAGGACAGTTTCTTTCCGTTATTGTTGATTTCTTTGAGAAGCAAGGTTGTAATTCCCGCTTTTCTTCCCGGCACAAAAGTGTACCTGTTCTTTCTGCAATGCAGATCGGCATGGAACTCGCAAAAAGACAGCCTGCTGCCTGATGGATTAACTCCATTCTTAAGGCAGTAGGCTGTCTTTTCCGCTATACCCGCTCCACTAATAACTGCTGCATCGGTGTGAGTGTTTCGGTTTTCAGTTCATTTAATTCCCTGATCTTATCCGTTGTCGTATAAAATTTCTTTGCGATATCCCACAGGGTATCCCCCGGCTTGACGAAGTAGCAGGTGATGCCCGGGAGGCTCTGCAGTTCTTCCGGATCTCGGTCTTTTTCTTCGACGTACTGCATTACCATCTCTTTTCTGCGGCGGAAGACGAGGGCGTTCAGGTTCAGTACGACTTTGGCTTCGATGTCGCTGCTGTCCGGCATGGTTGTGGAGAGCTGGTCAATGGAGGACTGGAGTTCGTAGCGGCAGTCCGGTCCGATTCCCGGGACTTCGATGGTGTGGCGGAAGGGTATGGCGGTTTCGGCGGCGTAGAACGGCATTTCATCGTCGCTCACGACATAGAGCGCCCTGAGTTCCACCACGCCGGTTACTTCGATGCCGTTTTCTACGATTCTTTCCTCGTCGATCTTGATTTTGCCGTCGCTGTGGCAGATCTGCAGAATTTTATTTTTCGGCACGCGCATCTGCAGTTTGTCGGTCAGGCGGCATTTGGAGGAATTGCGGATCAGAAGGCTCTCCAAAGTCTCCTCCTGCACTTTTGGAATGCATTCTCGGTGCGGATGGTAAACGTCCTGCAGAAGTGATACGGTTTCTTCCTGATACAGACAGATGTCAAGTTCGAGTACGGTCTCCGCCTGCAGGACCCGCTCCTCGCCGTCGGAATCGGGCTGGATTTCGAGTGTGGTCTGGCCGAGTGTGCTTTCGATCCGCGGGATCATCTCGGAGATGCAGCCCTGGCATTCCACTTCTGCCTGGAACGGGAGCGCCTGCTCCACCCACTGCAGCGGGTGATCCTCCTCGCCGTCGCTGTACAGACAGAAGACAAAGAGTTCTCCCTGCGCACTGACCCGCCCCTCCTCAGAGCGGAGATCGAGACCGCGCACTTCCAGATCCTGCCAGAGAATCTCGTGCAATTCCGGCTTGCCGGACGGAATCGTAAGCTCCTTTTTGACACGCAGCACATCTTTTTTCTGCACTGCAAGCTCAACCACGCGGTATTCCTGCCTTTTTACCGCGACGTCGCTCTCCCCGCGGATTTCCATCGGCACGGCAAGGTCGCACAGTTCCTCGATCCACGCGTGCAGCGTGACGATCGCGCGCACGCCCAGCTTCCGCGAGTTGATGAGATGCAGGTTCAGATCTTCCACTTCCCAGGTGATGCAGACCTTGTCGCCCCCTGTCAGACCATCGAGATGGATCGTCTCGTCGATCGGAAGCTCGCCGGAGAGCTGGCAGATCCGGCGCCGTTCGCCGTCGGAGACGTACAGCAGATGAAAGGTGAGGCCGCCGAATACACGCGCTTTTCCTTCCGAAATCTGCACATCCCCGATCGTCACCTCGCCTTTTTTCTGAATCATCCGCCCCACATCGGGCCGTGCGTCCGGCACATTGTAGTCCTCATCAAACGTAATCTGTGACACCGCTTCGCTTTTTCTGCTGATCTGATGCAGAATCTTTTTTACAAAATCCATAAGGCTCCTCCCACTCTAATCCTCAAATACGACTGAGATTCCCGCCGCCGCTTTCGTTTTCAGCACGACGTAAGGGCAGGAGGCGGCGCCTTTCTGCTCCTCCTTTGCGGCAGGTCCGACGAGTTTTGTCCGCACGAAAACGGCGTTTTCCGATTTCGATACTTCTTCGATCTGTATGGAAAAGCCTCCGCTTTTCTGCTTTCCGTAGCCGCGCAGTATGTAGAGATCGTCCCCGCTCTCGTACGCCATCTGGAACGCGGATTCTTTTTTCCTGCGCAAAATCTGATCGATTTCCGGCGGAAAATCGCCCGGCTTTACAATCGCATACGACAGTTCCTTCCGCTCGCCCTCGCTCACATCTGTGATCCGGCACGATGCCAGGAGCATCAGAATCACCGCCGCCAGAAGAACTCTTCCCCGTCTCTTTTTCTTCATCATTCCAAACGCCGCTTCCTGCTCTTTCTATCCATTGTATGACGGGCCACAGTCTTCTATGACGCAAAATCTTTTTCCGAAAAAGACGAAAGTTATTGCAACCCGCCCCATATATGACGTATACTGAAAAGTACGCAATAACTGAATATCACTATTTTTACCAAGAGGAGAAAAAGATTCATGATTCGTTTTATTCTGGTCATTCTGACCGCTTTTCTGTATCTGATTCTGTCGATCCCGGTGCTTCTTGTTCTGCTTCTGATCCGGAAGAAAAAGCCGGAGGTCTGTGACAAGGTAAGCCGTGCGCTGATCCGCTGGATTTTCCGCGTGATTCTGTTTTTCGCCGGCACGAAGATCACGGTGGAAGGACAGGAAAATATTCCGAAAGATCGTGCCGTTCTCTACATCGGCAATCACCGCAGCTATTTTGATATTCTCGTAACCTACACAACGGTTCCGGGTTCCTGCGGATTCGTAGCGAAAAAGGAGCTGGCGCGCATTCCGCTCTTAAAAAACTGGATGGATCTCATCCACTGCCTCTTCCTCGACCGCTCCGACATCAAACAGGGTCTGCAGATGATCCTTGCCGGATGTGAGGAGATCAAGAGCGGCACTTCCATCTGTATCTTCCCGGAGGGCACCCGCGGCAAAACACCAAGCGAGCTGGAGCTCGGCGAGTTCCACAACGGTTCATTCAAGATGGCAACGAAAACCGGCTGCCCGATCATTCCGCTTTCCATCTCCGGTTCCAGCGAGATTCTGGAAGCACACTTTCCGAAGATCCGCGGTACCCACGTTACCGTAACGTACGGCAAGCCGATCATTCCGGGCGAGCTTACGAAGGAAGAGAAAAAAGAGATTGGAAATTATACGAAAAACATTCTATTAGAACAATTGAAAGAAAATGCTTGAAAATGCCAGACCCCTGCGATATAATAAATATATAAAAAGAAAGCACCCACTCCAAAGTGGATGCTCTCGAGAAAAGGGTTAAATGTTCTTACGAACACCGCCTATCCCGTTTGCCGACGGGGTAGGCATTTTTATTTTCGCTTATTTCTCTTATCGAGAAAGGTAAGCAACGCAATGATGAAGCCTCCGAAGGAAATCAGTAAAGCTAAGATTCCCAGAAAAACCATAATAATTTCGTATGCTGTCATTTACGCCACCTCCCTTCCTATGTATTCATTAGCTCGGGAGGCTACCACCCTGTCATGGGTACTTTCCAGTTTAAAATTTTATCATAATTTCTGTGCTGTTTCAAGCATCTCCACAATCTTTCCATACTCCATAAAGTGCGATGCCTTTACCAGAATCTGATCCCCGTCCTGTAAGAGTTTCGGCAGTTCTGCCATCAGGCTCTCGCGGTCTGCGAAATGGCGGATTTCCAGTTTCGGGTCTGCCTCTTTTGCCGCTTTTGCAAGATGCTCGCAGAGCGGTCCCGCACAGTAGAGGGCGTCAATGCCGCAGGTTCCGGCGTGTGTGCCGACTTCGGCGTGGAGTGCTGCCTCATCGGTTCCAAGCTCGCCCATATCGCCGAGTACAGCCACTTTTCTTCCCTTCGCCTCTTTCAGAACATCGAGAGATGCCTTCATCGAAACCGGGTTTGCGTTGTAGCAGTCATCGACAACGGTGTATTTTCCTGTCTCGATGATGTGGAATCTTCCGCTCACCGACTGCAGTGTCTCGATTCCCTGTTTGATCTGCTCCAGCGTCAGCCCGTACGTGCATCCGACTGCAGTTCCGGCCAGCGCATTGTAAACCATATGGCGTCCCGGAATCGGAATCAGTGCAGAAAAGCTCCCCTGCGGGGTATGAATCCGGCAGGAAATGCCGCGGAAGCCTGGCTCTCGATCTCATCGGCATAATATTCGTTCTTTTCATCCAATCCGAAATGAACCGGCTTGATGCCGTGAACCGTTCCAACAGTAGACAGCTTATCATCGTCCCCATTGATGATAATGTGCCCGTTCTCACGCAGATGATCAAAGATCTCGGTTTTTGCCTGTAAAATACCATCTCGCGTCTTCAGATTTTCCAGATGGCACCAGCCGATATTCGTGATGACTGCAGTCTCCGGGCGCGCGATCTTCGCCAGACGGTGCATCTGGCCGAAATCGTCGATTCCCATCTCGAGAACCGCCATCTCATCCTCCTCGCGCAGGCGGAAAACAGTAAGTGACAGTCCCAGTTCATTGTTAAAGTTCGCATCCGTTTTCAGCACACGGTATTTCTGCGCCAGCACCGACGCGATCGTCTCCTTTGTACTGGTCTTTCCAACACTTCCCGTAATGCCGACAACCGGAATATTGAGCTGCTGCATATAGTATTCTGCCATTGCTTTAATGGCCTCCATGGAATCCTTCACGAGGATATACGGGCATGGCGGTGTTTCAAGTTTCTGCTCGGAAATGACAGCAAGTGCGCCCTGGGAAGCCACGTTCGGGATAAATTTATGGCCGTCCACACGCTCACCCGGAATTGCAACGAAGAGGCTTCCCTCTCCCGCTTTCCGGCTGTCCGTCACGATATCCGTGACTTCCGCTGTTTTCTTTTCTTCCGGTCCGAAGTAGATTCCGCCGCACACCTCTGTGATGTGCGCAAGTGTCATATTTTTCATGCGTTGTTACCTCTTTTTCTGAGAGAAAGCTGGATCAGCAGCTCGCAGAGTTCCGGATAGGAAATGCCGAGTACCTGTGCCTCCTGCGGCAGAAGGCTGGTCGGGGTCATGCCCGGAAGGGTGTTTGCCTCGAGGCAGTACATTCTTCCGTCCTTGCGCATCATAAAGTCGAGACGGCAGTAGTTTTCGATACCGAGAGCGGCAGCGCCGTCCTCTGCGTGCTTCTGCATTTCTTTCGTCTGCTCCTCCGTCAGTACGGCCGGGCAGGTATCAACAGTAGCTCCGGCTTTGTATTTGTTCGTGTAATCATAAAAGCCTTCGATCGGCGCGATCTCGATGATCGGATATGCTTTTCCGTCTACAACACCGACAGAGAACTCCCTTCCCTCAATATATTCCTCAACAACAACTTCCGGCTCATAGGAGAAAGCATCCTTCATGGCCTGCCAGTATTCCTCGTTCGTATGCGCGATATAAACACCGACGCTGGATCCGCCGCAGCACGGTTTTACAACAACCGGAAGCTCCAGTCCGAAGCTGGAAAGCGGCTCGCTCTCCTGGCCTTTTTTCAGGGTAACGCCGTTCGGGGTCGGCACGTTGTGTGCGCGGAAAAACTGTTTGGTGATGGATTTATCCATCGCAAGGGCACTGCTTAAATAGCCGGTTCCGGTGTACGGAATACCGAGCAGATCAAACGTTGCCTGTACCTTTCCGTCCTCTCCGTTTGCGCCGTGCAGGGCAAGGAAAACAACGTCTGCTGCCTCGCAGAGCTCCAGCACGTTTCTTCCAAAGAATCTGCGGCGGGATGCGATCATCTCATCTAATTTTTCATCAAAGCTGTGCATGTACTCTGCTGCTTTGTCTACATCATAGTTCTCTTCTGCAAATGCATCTTCCAGATTTCCGTTCACTTCGATCCCGCAGAAAATATCAACAAGAACTGCCTGATGATTTTTCTCGCGGAGTGCCTTACATACCATAGTTCCGGAAGTGATGGATACCGAACGTTCTGTGCTGGTTCCTCCAGCTAATACTACTATCTTCATCTATTTTAATCTCCTTTATCTTTATAGACCGGTCTGCTGTGTGGGCTGCGGCCCTGTTACATCGTCCAGGCTATAGTATACGATAACCGGGTCACCAATTTCAATAGCATTGAACACTTTTTCTGCTTCTGTGTATGGGGTATTCACACATCCGTGGGATCCGTTCGTCAGATAGATGTCCCCGCCGTACTCGGTACGCCAGCTCGCATCGTGGATTCCGACGTCGCCGTTAAACGGAAGCCAGAACATGACATGGCTCGGATAGAGCTTGAAATCACAGTCACTTTTTTTCGCATCCACCGCCCAGACACTGCCTGCCGGAGTGTCATAGCCCGTCGCATGATTGCCCGTTGTGACCGGTGTTTCCGTCACCAGAACGCCATCCTTGTAGCACCACATTTTCTGCTGGGAAATGCACACCTCGACGTATGTATTTCCGATATCATTTGCCGAACGGTCATTGGCCGTATAGAGGTAAACCGGGTCGAGATTTCCCTGTGTTTCGTCCTCGATCGCCTGCAGAAGTGCCTGCGTCGTCTCCTCCTTGTCGATGCACCAGCCGTAATCGCCGCCCGCATTCAGGTTAATGGTCGCGCCAAGACTCGTTTTGAAGGTATGCGCCAGCCCGAAGGTGTCCGTCTCATACGCCATATGGCGCACAAAAGCTGCCGCTTCGTCCTGCGAAATCGTGCAGGTTCCATCCTCCCCCTGTACGAGCCAGCTCTGTAAGGTCGCCCGGTCTATGGCATAGCTGTTTTCACCAATTGCATACGTGATCCGCGCCGCTGTCAGGTGGTTCAATTCCGCCATTTCCCTATTCAGTGCTTCATCATCCTGCGTAATGCCCGGTTTCCGGTAAACATCTTTCTCTTCCAGATCCACGCTCGCCGCTCCGGCATCCAGCGCCTCGATGACGGCCTGTTCTGCCTTCTCATAGTCCACCTGCGCGCCCTCTGTTTCCGGCACAATGACGTACGAGGTTCCGTCATCCGTCAGATAAGCATCCGTCGGCGCTTCCTGCTGTTCTTCCTGAAACCCTTCCATCGTCTGCAGTTTTTCCTGCACCATTTCTTTGTCATAGACAGAGTCCGCCGCCACCTGGTTTTCCTTGTCTTTCCAGTAAAACGCAGGCCAGGCAAGGGTATTCTGGGACTCCAGCAGTTTTTCCACCGCGTGGTCGTCCACATACGTGAGGCCGATCTCCGTGCCGCTTAATGTCTCTGTTTTTCCACCGCGCTCGGTAATGCTGAGTGTATAATCCACAATGTGCTTCTGAATTTCCTCTTTGACCTGCTCTGCGGTCAGCCCTGCGCAGTTCAGTCCGTTGATCGCGGTTTTCGGGAAAAAGTGGGATGCATAGTAATGCCCCACGCCCGCGTAACCGCCTGCGGCCGCAAGGAGTATGAGTCCTGCGGCAATTCCTATTACTTTCTTTTTCATGTTTTTCCTTTCTGTCCCATAGAAAATTTCTTTTTAATTTTCTGATAGAAAAAAGCCGGAACTCCCACACCAGAGTTCACAAAAACTGTGTCCCCCGGGAGAATCCGGCTTTTGTATTTTTACTTATCTGTTATTTGCTTTCCAGAATCTTATCCACGCTGACCAGTTTGACACTCAGCACGAATACCTGACCTGCGATTTCCAGCTCTTCCGGTGTCGGGAAGGACGGTGCGATACGGATATTGGAATCCTGCGGATCGTTGTGATATGGATACGTTGCGCCCGCGCCTGTCATGGTAAGACCGGCCTCTTTTGCTTTTGCAACGATCTTCTTTGCGCATCCCTCCATCGCATCGAAGGAGATGAAGTATCCGCCGTTCGGTTTTGTCCAGGAAGCGATGCCAAGGCCGCTCAGCTCCTGATCCATTACCTGCAGAATTGCCTCGAATTTCGGTCTTAAGATCTCAGCATGCTTTTCATCTGATTCATCACGCCGTCCAGGTTCTGGAAGAATTTTACATGGCGCAGCTGATTCAGTTTATCATGACCGATGATCTGGAAGTTCATGTACTCCTGTGCCTCTTTGAGGTTTGCCTCAGAAGAAATGAGAGCTGCAATTCCGGCTCCCGGATAGCTTACTTTCGAGGTGGATACGAACTCATAGACCATATCCGGATTTCCGGCTTTCTCGCACTCCTCGATGATGTTCAGCAGGTGATCCTGTCTGTCATCATACAGGTGATGGATGATATATGCATTATCCCAGAAAATACGGAAGTCTTTGGCTGCCGGTTTCAGGTTTGCAAATCTTCTGACGGTCTCATCGGAGTAGGTGTAGCCCTGCGGGTTGGAGTATTTCGGTACACACCAGATTCCCTTGATGGCGTCATCTTCTGCAACGAGTTTTTCTACCATGTCCATGTCCGGTCCTTCCGGCGTCATCGGAACATTGATCATCTCAACGCCGAAGTACTCGGTTACACCGAAGTGACGGTCATAGCCCGGTACCGGACAGAGGAATTTTACTTTGTCCAGCTTGTTCCACGGAGTGCAGCCTGCAACGCCCTTCAGGAACGAACGTGCTACGGTATCAAACATAATGGTAAGGCTGGCGTTTCCGTAAACGATGACGTTTTTCGCCGGAACCTCACAAATATCTCCGATCAGTTTTCTTGCTTCCGGAATACCGGTCAGTACACCGTAGTTCCGGCAGTCGGTTCCATCTTCTGCGAAGGTGTCTTCATTTTTCGAGAGAACGGTAAGCATTCCTTCCGTGAGATCTAACTGGGCTGCTGCAGGTTTTCCTCTGGAAATATTCAGATTAAGGCCTTTTGCTTTTACCTCTGCAAATTCCTGCTCCAGTCTGGCTTTCTCGGCAACTAATTCTTCTTTGGTCCATTCGATATACGGTTTCATGAAACGTCCTCCCTTGTACTTTCCTTACCCGTTTTTCAGGTTTCTTGCTCAACTAAAGACCATTTTACCAGATCATGAGTTTCTGTCAAGGAGAACTTGCATGTTTTATACACTTTTCAGCATTTTATCCCACTTTTTGCAGTTTTATACTTCATTTCCTGCAATTTCAGCCAAATGTTTTTCGTATGACGGACATACGTCCGCTGCCAAAAGATGTTTTAAACGTTGTCAGACTGCCATCTTCCCGATGCACCGCACGGCAGAACAAGGCCGGTCGACTTGACCGGAAGGCCGATTTCCTGTGCTTCTACGTGGCCTTTGTACTGTTTTAATTCCAGGGAAATCATGTACGTCAGGACAGCCGGTGCAAGTCCTGTCGTGTAAGAATTCACAAGGAAGAACAGCGGGTCATCGCTTAAGAGCTGCGTGCAGAGCCTGATGAACGGATGAATCGACTCCTCGATTTTCCAGATCTCGCCCTTTGGTCCTCTTCCGTAGGACGGCGGGTCCATGATGATCGCGTCGTAGTGGTTGCCTCTGCGGATCTCGCGCTCGACAAATTTGGTGCAGTCATCCACAAGCCAGCGGATCGGCTTGTCCGAAAGGCCGGACACGGCAGCGTTCTCTTTTGCCCAGTTGACCATGCCTTTGGATGCATCGACATGTGTGACGCTTGCGCCTGCTGCGGCCGCTGCGAGCGTTGCGCCTCCCGTGTAGGCGAACAGGTTCAGCACTTTAATCGGGCGGTTGGCACGGCGGATCAGATCGCCGAACCAGTCCCAGTTCGTTGCCTGCTCCGGGAAAAGGCCGGTGTGTTTGAAGCTGAACGGTTTCAGGCGGAAGGTCAGGTCTTTATAGTTGATCTCCCACTGCTCCGGCAGATGGAAAAACTCCCATTCTCCGCCGCCCTTGCTGCTTCTGTGATAATGGCCGTTTTTCTTTTTCCAGCCCGGATTTTCTTTTTTCGTGTTCCAGATGACCTGCGGGTCTGGTCTTACCAGAAGGTAATCTCCCCACCGCTCCAGTTTTTCTCCGCCGGACGTATCCAGCACTTCATAATCTTTCCATCCATCTGCTATCCACATTTTATTGGTTTCCTTTCTCTTTTATCTCAAAATTTATCGTGTTCTGAATTGTACGTTCCTATGATACCATAAAAGTATTGTTTTTCCAAAACATTTCTTATATCATAGTTCTGGGCATCCGCGCATTTGATCCGGAAATCTGCCCGTGGAAAGGATTTTTCTCATGGAAACCGTACTCTTATATCAGATCAAAGGAACGAAAACAGCTGTGCTTTTAAAGCCGGTTCTCTTAAAGCTCGGTATCCGCGTGCGCATTGTGGAACCGGAACAGTATCTCCAGTCGATCGGATTTCTTGCCGGAAATAAAGCATTTGCAGAATCCCCCGAAGCCTATGACGGCGCCGGATTTGATGAACCAATGATGGTCATGGCCGGCTTTTCCGAGCGGAAACTCGATCTTTTTCTCACCGAAATGCGCCGGAAAAAAGTGCCGCCGATCGCCCTCAAAGCCATCGTCACAACGCAGAACCAGGCGTGGAATTCGCTGCAGCTCTACAGAGAATTAAAAGAAGAACACGAAAAAATGAAATCGTACCGGAAATAACTGGTCTGGTCAAAAAATCCGGAATTGGAACTTTTTCTTCATGCCACCACTCCCTATAATAGGGTGCAATCAAGGAACGAAAGTTCCAGATACCAAAGGAGTGCGTTGTTATGAAAAATGAAAAAGTCTGGAAAATCGCAATGACAGGTGTCTTTGCAGCCCTTTCCTACGTTGTCTTCACCTTCCTGCAGTTCAAAATCTGGCTGCCAGGCGGAGATGCCACCTCAATCCATTTCGGAAACGCTGTCTGTGTGCTCGGTGCACTGATTCTCGGCGGTGTTTACGGCGGAATCGGCGGTGCGATCGGCATGACCATCGGAGATCTTCTCGATCCGGTCTATGTGGTATACGCACCAAAGACCTTCATCTTAAAATTCTGCATCGGCCTCATCGCAGGACTGATCGCACACAAAATCGGTAAAATCAACGAGCAGACCGATCAGAAACAGATCTTCAAATGGGCACTGCTTGCAGCCATCGGCGGACTTCTGTTCAATGTGATCTTCGATCCGCTCATCGGTTACTTCTACAAACTGGTTCTTCTTGGAAAACCGGCAGCAGAGGTTACCTTAAGCTGGAACGTAGCGGCAACTTCCATCAACGCCGTACTTTCCACCATCGCTTCCGTTGTCATCTACATGGCACTGCGTCCGGCTCTTCAGAAATCCGGACTGTTTAGCCAGGTAAAGGCAGCAGCGAAATAAAAAAACAAATTTCATTTACGCGATATCAAAAAAAGTCACCATGTTCTATTTCGAACCGGTGACTTTTTTCATGCATTTCTTTTTATTTTTCAGCGGTGGCTGCTTCCTCTTCTTCCTCGTGCTTCGGGGTCAGCTTCTCGTTGATGAATCCATTTTCTTTCATCTTCTCTTACTCCTCATCTTTTGTTTTTTCTCCGGCGAACCACGCTTTTTCAATCATTTCCAGTTCCCGGATATCAATACAGTTGGGAATGCTTCCTTCTCTTACCGCCTTCTGGCACTCTTTGAGATCCATCCAGCGGACTGCTTCTACTTCCGACTCCTGTAGATGCAGTTTTTCCGCCTCGACCGGCTTCGTGTAAAGATACACGGCGCTGACCTCATGATCGTGGAACGGTTTTCCGTAAAAAACACCGTGTGATACTTTTTCCAGCAGGCCAAGATCCCTCAGCTCCTCTGCCTCTGCGTGGATGCCGAGCTCCTCGCCGATTTCCCGCAGAGCCCCTTCCAAATACATATCGCCCGCCGAAAGATGGCCGGCGCTTGAAATATCGTAGCAGCCCGGATTCGAATCTTTCCAGGCACTCCTTTTCTGCAGCAGTACCTCACAGCCGCTCTTCTCATTCGCCCGTGCAATCCAGATATGTGCCGTTCCGTGACACCGTCCCTCACTGTGCGCCACGCCGCGCTCTACGATGGTTCCGGTCGGCGTGCCGTCGCCTGAGCGCTCCTCAAAAAGTTCCATCTGTTTTCCGTTCAGCACCGCTTCTGCGAGCGTGTCGCCCACATACCGCAGCTTCAGGGAGAAAAACGGCTCGTCTTCATTCAGAAGGCGGAAAAAGATTTTGTCTCCCTCCCACAGATTCAGGTGCAGGACGTCCTCTTTTTTCACCCAGGCGAGTTCGCCCTCATCACATGCAGTCGGTTCTCCCGTGAATCCGTCTGCCGTGTAGAGACACATATACTCCATGTACTCCACCGTTTTGCTGTTTTCTGCCTCTGTCACAAAGGTAACGAGACCGCGGAAACGCCAGCTCGTCAGCGTGTAGCCGGTTTCCTCTTTTACCTCACGCAGCAGGCATTCCTCCGGGCTTTCGCCAAGTTCCGCATGGCCGCCGACGCCGATCCACTTGTCCTTGTTGACATCGTTCTTTTTCACCGTGCGGTGCATCATCAGATAGCTGTCATCCTTTTCGATGTAGCACAGCGTTGTCATGCAGCCTCTGCCTCTTTCTTCTGTTTTTTCCTCCATCTTTGACTCCCTCCGTCGTGTGCCGGACTTCTTTCCGCTTCTTTTGTTTTTCAGGAAAAATGTATTTCTGCACACACCTTTTTCTCGTTTTCTATTCTACCATACTTTTTCAGAATTCCAGCAACAAATTTCTATCTTTTTGCAGATCTTTCACGAAAAATGTAACGACCATTCCGCATCTTCTTGACTCTCACACAGTACTGTGTTAAAGTGTCTGTAATTGATGTTTTGTCACCCGTAAACAACGTTTCTTATCATTTCTTACATTTGAGGTTTTCATGATGGAAAAACAGACGATAGTTGTGAAAGTCGGCACCAGCTCCCTGACACTCTCAGACGGAACCATGGATGCTGAAAAAATACGGAACATTACGACCCAGCTTGCCGCGCTGCAGACGGCAGGCCACCATGTGATTCTCGTTTCCTCCGGTGCGATCGCCGCAGGCTTTTCCCGTCTCGGCTTTAAAAAACGGCCGACGAAAATTGCCGATAAACAGGCTGCCGCTGCTGTCGGCCAGGGCCTTCTGATGGAGGAATACACGAAAAATCTGATGGCGTACCAGATTCCGTGTGCGCAGATTCTTTTGAACCGCAGTGACTTTGAGGACCGCCGCCGCTATAAAAACATCTTCGGCTCCCTCTCCGTCCTGCTCGGGCGCGGTGCGATTCCGATCATCAATGAGAACGATACGATCGCGATTGAGGAGCTGAAGGTCGGCGACAACGATACGCTCTCCGCCCAGGTGGCTGCGATGCTGCATGCATCGCTTCTGATTCTGCTGACCGATATCGACGGGCTCTACACTGCCAATCCAAAGAGTGACCCGAATGCGCGCCATATCGACGTGGTAAATGAGATCACGCCGGAGCTCACTGCTGCGGCAGGCGGTGCGGGATCGGGCAACGGAACGGGAGGCATGACAACGAAGCTCTCCGCCGCTTCGCTTGCCACAAGAGCCGGTGTGCCGGTTCTGATCTGCTCCTCGGCGGAGGAAAACAACATTGTGCGTGCGGTGAAAGGAACCGCAAAAGGAACGTACTTTACCGCCAGCGGCCACAACATGAAAACGCGTCTGCAGTGGATGGCATTCTATGCGCCGAGTGCGGGCAACCTCTACGTCGATGAGGGTGCCGCAGAAGCACTTGCTGTTCAGGCAAAGAGCCTGCTTCCCAAAGGCATCGTGGCAGTCGAAGGCGATTTTAAGAAAGGCGATGTCGTCAGCGTCTTCCGGCGCGGCAGCCATGAATATCTCGGAAAGGGCATTGTCAACTATGACCGGCCGGATCTGCAGAAAATCATGAACGAAAGCACCAGCCACACGGAAGCAATCAACCGCGATAACTGGATCGGCGCGGAATAAATGGTGCCGAATAAAGCATTCTTTTGTTTACGAAAATTCCCCTCCGTGTTATAATATTTGTATTCAGCCGGCTGCAGGTTTTTCTTTCAGCGAGGAAAGGAAGCTGCATCCGGTTTTCCATGTGCTTTTGGTTTTACTTCGAGAGCACAGCAAACACAAAGGAGGGTTTTTACCAATGAAATACGATTTTACATCTCTGATGAACCGCAGCGGCCACGATTCGATCGCTGTCGATCAGATCCCGATTCCGGGTGCGGAAGTCAAAGAGGGCTTCTCCCGCATCCCGATGTGGGTGGCCGACATGAACTTCCCGTCTCTTCCGACCATTCAGGAAGCAATTCACGCGAGAGTCAACGAACCGCATTTTGGCTACTTTAATCTGCCGGATGCATATTTTGACAGCATCATCCGCTGGCAGAAAGAGCGCAACGGTGTGGAAGATCTGCCGCGTGAGGCGATCGGCTATGAGAACGGCGTGCTCGGCTGTGTTGCTTCGGCTGCTGCCGCTTTTACATCCCCGGGCGAATCCATTCTTCTGCATTCCCCGACATACATCGGTTTTACCGGTGTTCTTGAGAACTGCGGACGCAATATCGTTCTCTCCGATCTTGTTCAGGATGAGAACGGCGTATGGCGTATGGACTACGCCGATATGGACCGCAAGTTAAAAGAACACAACATTCATTTCGCGATTTTCTGCTCTCCGCACAACCCGACAGGCCGTGTCTGGGAGCGCGAGGAAATTGAAAAGGCGATGGAAATTTACAAAGCAAATGAATGCGTTGTCATCTCCGATGAGATCTGGTCTGACCTGACACTGCCGGGCTTCAAACATATCCCAACGCAGTCCGTTTCGAAGGATGCACGCGAGCGCACCATCGCACTTTATGCACCGTCCAAGACCTTTAACCTGGCTGGCCTTGTAGGCTCCTACCACATCATCTACAACCGCATGCTGCGCGACCGTGTGGAGAAGGCTTCGTCCCTTTCTCACTACAATTCTCCGAACGTACTCTCTGTTCATGCGCTGATCGGCGCTTACCGTCCGGAGGGATACCAGTGGGTGGATGAACTGCGCGAAGTGCTGAAATCGAATGCGGATTATGCGTACAACTACATTCTCGAGCATTTCAAGGGCGTGAAGCTTTCCAAACCAGAAGGAACGTACATGCTGTACCTCGACTGCGAGGAGTGGTGCAAGGAGCATGATACCGATATGGATACACTGCTGAAAGCCGGTGTTGCTGTCGGCGTGATCTGGCAGGACGGACGGCCGTTCCACAGACCGTATGCGATCCGCCTGAATCTGGCACTGCCGCATGTGCTTGTGAAAGAGGCATTTGACCGTATGGATAAGTATGTATTCAATGCGAAATAATTGTATTTTCTAATTTTATAAGCCAAACATAATGAAAGACCGAAACGGACATTTTCCTCTGCCGTTCCGGTCTTTCGCTGTTTTGTGCATCCTGTTTTTTCAGTTGTGCTCCAGCTCCCGCTGTGCCAGCATCTCTTCCACGTTGATGCCGTACTTCTTTAAATTGACGCGGCCGTTTTCCAGCACAATGCCGTCTGCCTCCAGCATATCCGCCTGTTTCCCGGCGCCGCCGAAGACAAATTCCGCGGCCAGTTCGCCTTTGGAGTTTACCACACGGTAGCATGGAATGTGCTCCGGATCTGTGTTTTTATGTAAGGCGTTTCCCACGGCACGCGCCATCTTCGGCTCGCCTGCAAGCGCTGCTATCTGGCCGTATGTCGCCACTTTTCCGCGCGAATCTGCTTTACCGCCTCATAGATTCTTTTGGTCGGGCTGTCCGTGATGATGTCGTAGCTCTCGGCGATCATGGTACGCACAGCGTCATCGGGTACGGTTCCGTCGAGGAGAATCGTGTTCCAATGTTCTTTGTTCTGATGATATCCCGGGATAACTGACGCGAATGCATCGCGCCAGTAGTCCCGCCATTCCGGGTTTGCTTTTACATTCAGCTGAATGATTCCGTCCTTTTCATAGACCCACAGAAATGCCTTTTTGCTTCCTTTCACGCGGATGAGCTGCCAGTTGTCATCGTGGAACGGCGCTTCCTGATATGTGTCCTGGAAAGAAAGACCGTAGGCTAATGCTTCTCCTCTTGTCTTCATTGCAGACTTCCTTTCTTCCTGTCACGGGTGTTTTGATATTTTTTCCGCAAAACACCCGCTTTTTCTGTATTCGTCCTGCCGCTGCGATTCTGCTTTTTTCTGCGGCATTTTTCTTTATTATATCATTCCGCCTGCTTCTGCGCAATTTTTCACCTGCTATTTTTTCATCTTCGGCTGGAAAATCCAGCTTGCAAGATACGCGAAAATCAACGCCGCTGATGTTCCGACAGCCCCCGCCTTTAATCCGCCCTGGAACAATCCTAAAAATCCGCTTTCTTTTACGGCATCTTTTACTCCCTGAAACAAAAGATGCCCGAATCCGAGCAGCGGCACCGACGCGCCTGCCCCGGCGTATTCTGCAAATGGATCGTAGAGTCCCAGAAAGCTCAACACCGCGCCCATGCACACAAGCGTTACCATAATTCTTCCCGGCAGCATTTTCGTGCGGTCGAGCAGAATCTGGCACAGGGCACAAATGAGGCCGCCGACCCAGAAGGCATTGAAATATTCCATGAACGTTCCCATTTTACACATCCTCCTCCCGCTCGATTACAACCGCCTGTGCAATACCAGGCACGCTGCTGCCCTCCTGAAAGCTGACCTTCGACATCAGCGCACCAGTCGGTACAAACAGAATCCTCTTCCACTCTCCGTTTTCCAGCTTCGGCAGCAGATACTCCGCCAGCACCGATGCCGCACAGCCGCAGCCGCTTCCGCCCGCGCCGGTGTCCTGTTTTGCCGGATCGAAGATCAGCATGCCGCAGTCACTGTGCTGTTCCGAGATATCGTATCCTTTTTTCTTCAGCAGCTCCAGCAGAATTTCCCGCCCCACAACGCCGAGATCTCCCGTCACAATGCGGTCGTAATCGGCCGGTTCCCGGTTGAAATCGACGAGGTTCTGTGCAATCGTATCGCACGCAGCGGGGGCCATGCAGGCGCCCATGTTCTGGTTGTCTTTCAGCCCGTAATCAATGATTTTTCCCGTCGTAGCGCCCGTGATTTTCACTCTGCTCTTCGTTTTTCCAAGCACACACGCGCCGCTTCCCGTCACCGTCCAGCTCGCGGACGGCGGGCGCTGGTTTCCGTAGGCGAGCGGAAAACGGAACTCCTTCTCCGCTGTTCCAAAATGGCTCGATGTCACCGTCAGCACCCGGTCACCGTATCCTCCTGCGACTGCCATCGCGCCAAGCGAAAGCGCCTCTCCCATCGTCGAGCAGGCACCGAACAGGCCGTAGAGCGGGCAGTTCAGATCCACCAGGCCGAACGATGATGCGATTGACTGTGCCAGAAGATCGCCCGCAAAAATCATGCGGATCTGCTCCGGCCTCACATTGGCTTTCTGCATTGCCAGCTTCGCGGTGGCAAGCTGCAGTTCACTCTCGCCCTCCTCCCAGCTCTCCTGCCCGCACATCGGGTCCGAAAGCGTGTGCGAAAAGTATTCGCCCAGCGGTCCATCCTTTTCCTTTTCTCCTACAATCGCCGCGCTGCCCTCGATATAGACGGCTTTGGCAAACGAGATGCTCTGCTTTCCTGTCATCTGTCTCATCGGCAAATTCCTCCGTTTTCTTATTTTGCGTCTTACCATTTCTGACCTTCAGTATTTCCGTTTTTTCCATTCTTACGCATGATTTTCCTGTTTTAGGGAACTCTGTACGCTGTAGCACAAAAATCCTGTTTCAGAAACTTTTAGAGGAATGTTTTTCATGAGTGAAATGCTGTATCTTCAGACGGAGCGGAATATCAAAATCACCAGTCCCGTCGTGACGCTCGGCGATGTGGCGCAGCTTTCCTGTTCAGACGGCGCTGTCCTCGCCCGCAATCAGGTCCGCCGCGTGGCGCATCTTCCCGATGACGGATACGGGCGCTACGTCTGCTCCGCCTCCACCCTCGTCCGCCTCGTCACGGAGGCCGAGGAGCACGTCGATGTCACCCACATCGGCGAGCCGAATTTTATTTTAACGTACGAGGATCCGCGTCAGAAAAACACCTGGATCAGCTGGTGCAAAACGATTCTGGTCGGCATCCTTACGTTTATCGGAACTGCGTTTTCCATTATGACCTTCCACACCGACATCGGCGTCCGCGAGCTGTTTTTGGATGTTTACACCCGTTTTCTCCCGCAGATGACGCCCGGATTTTCGGTGCTGGAAATTTCATATTCCATCGGCATCGGCCTTGGCGTCGTGCTCTATTTCAACCATTTCGGACGGCGGAAATTCACGCAGGACCCGACGCCGCTCGAGGTGGAAATGCGGGTCTACGAGGATGATATCGATACGACCATTATCGAACAGAACGACCGCTCCGGTAAAGGAAAGGAGGCTTTTCATGCGAATCCTGCCAGAGATCCTGCTGATCACAGCCGGTCTTAGCCTTGGCTTTTTCATCGCGAGCGGCCTTGTCGCGCTTGTGATCGGCCTTGGCATCGTGACACGGTACGCCGGCATCACAAAGACAGCAGAGAGCCTGCGTTTTTACGAATGCTGCTGTATGGCCGGGGCGCTGTTCGGCGATCTTTTCTCGCTTGGCACCTTCTCGTTTTCCCTGCCCTCCTGGACGGCCGGTGTGTTCTGGCTTTTTGCGGGCATTTATCTGGGAAGCTGGATCATCGCGCTCGGCGAAGTCGTCAACCTGTTTTCGATCCTCTGCCGCCGGATCGGACTGACGCGCGGACTGCCGTTTGTAATTCTCTGCATGGCGGCAGGGAAAATCGCGGGCTCTCTCTATTATTTTGCAAGTGGATTTCAATAAGAACTGGAGGTAAGATGTGATGCAGAGTTTAAAAAGTGAACGGGCAAAAAAAGAATACGAACAGTTTGTCAAAGAGGTGACGCCAAAGCAGAATCTCTTCTGCAATATGGCAAAAGCCTTTATCGTCGGCGGTCTGATCTGTGTTGTGGGGCAGATTCTGCTCCATATCGGCAAAACGCAGTTCTCGCTCAGCAAAGATGACGCCGGCTCCTGGTGCTCGCTGATTCTGATCCTTAGCAGTGTGATTTTAACCGGCCTCAACATCTATCAGAAAATCGTCACCTTTGCCGGCTGCGGTGCGCTCGTCCCGATCACCGGCTTTGCCAACTCGGTTGCAGCTCCTGCGATTGAATATAAAAAAGAAGGACAGGTCTTCGGCATCGGTGCGAAAATTTTCACCATCGCCGGACCTGTCATTCTGTACGGTGTCTTTGCAAGCTGGCTGCTCGGCTTTCTCTATTGGCTGTGGACCGCTGCCGGGAACTGGTTTTAAATCAGTTCCGCAGCGCTTCCGCCTCTTCTTTTGTGCAGCCCTCGCGGCTGTAACGGGCTTTTTCATAGCCGTCGTGCAGCCGTCTCATGCTGTCGCCGGAAAGCTCGTTTCTCTCTTCCAGCTCCGCCGGGGTTTCGGCTCCGGTCGGCTGGTATTTTCCGGCTTTTTTGATCGTTTTTTTATACTTCCGGCGGATACGCATATTCGGGGAGAGATAGCCCTCTTTCTTTTCCCGCCGCCACGGCAGATTTTCCCGTTCGTCGTTTCCCTGATGCAGGAAGAGAACTTCGTCCTCCTCATCCTCTGAGAAGGCTTTTCCCGCATTTTTTACGCTCTGGTAAATCGCCCGCAGAACCGCGATTCCGACGGCAACCATCACAAGATACATGACCGCCGTAAAAAGATTCTGGATCCACTGCGGCATCGGTTTGTACTCTTTGTCCCCCAACATATCGGACAGATCGGCCTGCTCCATGCCCTGCGGCGCCTCGGCCTCCGGTGTTTCGATCGTAAGATCGCTTTCCAGCTCTTTCGGCTCATATCCTGCGATCGCTCCGCAATCGGATCCTTTCCGTAGAGCGCCGATGGGAGCACGAACAGTACCAGAAGGAGTACTGCAATTTTCAGGATCAGTTTTCCCGTCCGCTGCATCGTCTCCACCGGGAGATTGGCGATTTTCTGATGGTCACGGATGAACCCGTGCATGCCGTCGAGGTACTGGCAGAAGAAGCACAGGAATACATCTGCAAAGAAAAACCAGTAGATCAGATGCCAGTAGAACGGCATTTTCATCAGCACACCGATCACATACTGTATCATAAACCAGAGAAAATGAAGGGGCTTTGGCTCATCGAGGAGCGTCGGGATCTCCCACGCTTCCATATCCGCCAGCGGCATTGAGCCGGCCGGCAGTTCCTGCGCTGCTTTCTTTAACTGGCCTTTGCGGATTCTGACATAGCCGCGGATCAGGAAAATCACAGCGGCCATAAGACCCGTCATCACGCCGGAAAGGCTCTCCAAAAATGCAGGAGAAATACCGTTCTCAAACTTGTTTTTTCCATCGTTTGCCGCCACAGCCGCTTCAATTACCGCTGCCGCCTGCACGCTGAACAGGGAACAGAAAAATTTCGCTGCCAGATACGTCACCGCGCAGACCGCAATTCCGCCAAGCAGAAACTGCCAGAGTGCTTTCGTTTTCCGGATCAGAATCCAGCTTGCGGCGGCCGGAATCAGCATCAATAAGGATATGGCGCAGAAATACATCGCCTCCCTTCCCGTCAGCTCCAGAAAACCGGCGGCAAAGCCATAGATGCCAGCGAATAAAAGCCAGACATGAAGCCAGGTCAGCGGGATCTGTACCGGTGTCTTTTTTATTTCCATGGTTTCACCTCCCAGCCGATTGCGGTGTACGCACGGTTCTGCTCCGACGGAACTTCTTCGCCCGGCAGATACGGAATCACCCACAGCACCTGGTTCTGCGCACCGGAGAGCAGATGAAGCGCCTCACGGACCTCATCGGTTCTGTTTTTGGATACGACAACGTAGGTGTGGCCGGTGAGCTCTTTTTCCGCCTCTTTGTGCAGAAACTCCGCGCTGCCTGTGAGATTGCCCCCAAGCTGCACGCACGCCAGTTTCCGGTTCAGCTCCGCTGTTTTTCCGGCGCCCGCTGCCAGATGGATACGCAGCTTCTCGCCGGTCTCCTCATCTTTCGCATTACTCTTCACCCACAGATTCATCTTATTTTTCACCATCCGCGCCGCAAGCGAAGACGTGATGCGGATGCTTTCCTCGACCTGCGCTTCCTCACGCAGAATGTTGGCGTCCTCGATATCGAGAAGCACCGTAACTTCCACGCTCGTCGTCGCGTCAAACTGGTTGACCATCAGATCTCCCATCCGTGCCGACGATTTCCAGTTGATGCGGTTCATCGGATCTTCTTTCCGGTAATCGCGGATACCGGAAAATTCAAACGGGTCCTCGTACAGGCGATTCCGTGACAGAACCATGCCCGACACGGCACGGCAGATCATCTGAATCCGTGCAGTATCGACCTGGCGCGGGTAAACGTACATCTGTGTCTGCTGCGGGTAATCGCTGTAAAGACCCTCCCGGAAAAAAAGATCGTACGCTACGGCATGCGCACCGGTGATCTCGTAGAATCCTCGTTTTTTCGCCTGAAACGGCAGTGTTCTCGTGATCTGCTGATGAAACAGGAACGAAAAGACATCGCGTTTGTAGCTCTGGTCGGTGATGCTCGCGTTTGCTTTTGCCTCGCGGTCGAATTCCAGATTGCGGCTCATCGAAATGCCAAGCTCGAGTGCCGGAATCGGCAGCAGTTTGTCGTTTACGACGACCTCTTTTAACGTACTCTCCTCGCCCTCATAGATCGCAGAATCCTGGAAGCTGACCTGGATTTTCAGATTTTTCTGCCAGTTTTTCTGGTACAGCTTTTTCTGCAGAAACCAGGCAAGCGCCATTCCAAATAGTAATAAAAGAAGCATAGTCCGTTACCTTCCTGACCAGTTTTCGGTCGGCAGATCGATGCGGTTTAAAATTTCCTCGATCACCGATTCTGCGGCTCTTCCGTCGTCTGCGCCGATCTGCATGGTGAGACGGTGTGCGAGTACCGGAACAGCCACGGTCTTGAAGTCCTCCGGCACAACGTAGTTTCGTCCCTGCACCAGCGCGTGGCCCTGTACGGCACGTAAAAATGCGAGTGTTCCACGCGGGCTCACACCGCTTGCAATTTTGCTGTTGACTCTCGTCTCCTGTACGATGCGGACGAGATACTGTACCAGTTCCGGATGCAGGTAGACTTCTTTACACGCCTCCTGCAGGGTACGGATTTCTTCTTTTTGGCAGACAGACGACAGCTCGGCGAGCGGCTCCTCGGTCAGGAAACGGGCGATCATCTGTGTCTCTTCCGCCGGGCTTAATGCTTCCATCGAAAGTTTCATTAAAAAACGGTCCATCTGCGCCTCCGGCAGCGGGAAGGTTCCGAGCGTCTCGAGCGGGTTCTGCGTGGCGATGACGAGGAACGGCTCCTCGAGCGGCCGTGTCACACCGTCCACGGTGATCTGGCGCTCAGCCATGCACTCGAGAAGGCTGCTCTGCGTCTTCGGCGTTGCACGGTTGATCTCATCGGCAAGCAGAATGTTGCAGAAGGCAGGGCCTTTCGAGAAGACAAACTCTCCGCTTTTGGCATCAAAATAATTGAGACCGGTGACATCGGACGGCAGTAAGTCCGGTGTGAACTGGATGCGGCCGAACTCTGCCTCGACGGATTTCGCAAGGGATTTCGCCATGACCGTTTTTCCTGTCCCCGGGACATCCTCGAGCAGGATATGACCTTTGGCAACAAGGCAGGTCAGGACAAGCTCGATCGTGCGCTCGTTTCCGATCATGACCTTTGCGATATTTTCTTTTAATTGCTGCAATACATTATTTTCCATGTTTTGCTTCCTCCAATAGTAAGATTTAATAAAAAAAATCCACCCCTCGCTGCTCTGTTTTGTGAGAACAGCACGATAAATTTATTTTACAGCACATATTTTCGGAATACAAGCAGAAAAAGGACGATGCTGTACATACTTTTCACAGCATCGCCCTTTACGGTTTCTTCTATAAATTAGCTTGTCTCTTACAGTGCTTTCCGGTACAGCGCCTCGATGTCCTGCTGACAGGACGCTCTCGGGTTGACGGCGATGTTTCCGCTCTTCATCGCATCTACCGTCATCGGCACGATTTTGCTCTCGATCTCCTCTGCTGTCACTTCTTTTCCCTTTGCCGCCTGGCGGATCGCATCGGTCAGGCTGGCCGGGATTCCGATGGCTGCGGTCAGCTCGCGGATCGCGCCGACCAGCATCATCGGCTCAAATTCATCGGCGTATGCCGGGATTTCGCTGATGTAGTTGTAGATCTTCAAATATCTTCCATGGTCTGCCAGTGCATTGTACTCTGCGATGACCGGAAGCAGAACGGCATTTGCCACGCCGTGCGGCACATCGAAGAAGGCGCTCACAGGATGACTCATTGCATGGACATTTCCAAGTCTTGCGTAGGAAAATGCAATACCCGCGAACAGCGAACCGGTCAGCATCGCCTCTGCGGCTTCGAGATCGGTTCTGCGCGCCACGAAACGGCGGATATTTTTACCGATCAATTCCATCGCTTTTTCTGCCATGGCATCGGAGAACGGAGATGCGGCTGTGGAAATATAAGCCTCCTCCGCATGGATAAAAGCATCAATACCGCAGGCTGCCGCAACGGATGCCGGAGCGGAAGTTAAAAGTTCCGGATCGAGAATCGCGTACTCTGGAAGAAGTTCATAGCTGAATACGGTCAGCTTGTAATCTCTGCTGTGGTCGGTGATCACGGAAAATGCGGTCACCTCGGAGCCGGTTCCCGCAGTCGTCGGAATGGCAATCAGCGGGACAATTTTTCCCGGCACTTTGTGTGCGCCTTCGTATTCCGTGATGCTTCCGCCGTATTTTGCCGTCACACCGACGGCCTTTGCTACATCCATCGGAGAACCGCCGCCGAGTGCTACGAGAAAGTCTGCGCCGGAAGCAAGATAGCTCTCGGTTGCTTTTTCTACTGTCGTCACAGACGGATTCGCCTCAATATCTGTGAAAATATCGGCTGCGATGCCTGCCGCTTTCAGGCTGTCCGCTGCTTTGTCCACAACGCCCATTTTTTTCAGGGTAGGACCGGAAAGAATCATCGCATGGGTTCCGCCCATCTTCTTGGCACACTCCGGCAGTTTGGCAAGCGTTCCTGCTCCGACAATAATATTCTGTGGAATCGAAAATTCGAATGGATTCATCTTATTTTTCCCCTTTCTTTCAGAAAGCGTGCCGAAAATTTTTCTTTCCGACACGCTTTGTTTTATCCTATCTCAGCTTCAGCCAGCCATTTTGGCAAGAACACGGTCGATCGCTGCATCGATAACAACGTCGAGTTCCGCATCGTCTGCCTCCGGCATCAGGGACGCTGCGTCCTCGTCGGAGATCAGCTCGATCAGGCTGCCGAACTTCTCTTTATATTTGAACTTGCAGACTGCAAAGAATACAACACCGAGGAGGCTCCAGCCGCCTACCATCAGCCACTCCTGCCATACCAGCGTTCCGCCGGAACCAGGAATGCAGTAAACAAGTACCATACATCCGGACATCAGAACCGCCATGGTTCCAACAAATTTGTATGCCGGAACACGGTACGGACGCGGCATATCCGGCTCTTTCTTCCGCAGGATCAGGAAGGAAAGAGATACCATACAGTAGGCAAGACAGCATCCAAAGTTACCTGCATCACAGATCCACACCATCATGCCTCGTCCTGCAAACGGAGCCAGCATAGTCAGCGCGCCGATCAGGAACAGGGCGTTGATCGGAGTTTTGTGCTGCGGATGAAGCTTTGCGAACATCGGCGGAATCATGTAGGATTCAGCCATAGAGTACAGGGCACGGGAACCGCCGATCATAAAGGAGTTCCAGGATGTGATGATACCGCACATACCGCCGACGATGATGACTTTTGCCATAACCGCTGTACCGAACGCTTTCGCCATCGCATCTGCTGTGACAAGTCCGGTTCCTGCTTCCGAGCTCAGGATTTCGGACGGGTTCAGCACATAGCCGACAGCCAGGATAACACAGGAATAGAAAACAACAGCGAGTACAACGGAGAGAATCATCATTTTACCGATTTTCTTTAACGGAACGTTGATTTCCTCTGCTGCCTGCGGGATAACGTCAAAGCCGATGAAGAAGAACGGGGTAACAACAGCAACTTTGATGATGTTCTGGAACATCGTTCCGGTGCTCTCGCCGACGAACATCTGTCCCTGCAGATTGCTGGAATCTCCGTTGATCACGGATGCCACAATCAGAAGGATACCAGCGCCGCCGATGATACAGGTAAGGACCGTCTGCAGAACGGCTGCTGTTTTTGCGCCCAGCACATTGATCAGTGTGATGAGAAACGCTACAATAACGGCTACGGCTACCCAGGAAGCATAGATATCAAATCCTGCCACGCTGTACATATAGCCTTTCAGGAATCCCGGCCACAGATATGTGATGATGGTTGGGAAGGCGCACGCCTCGAAACACGTAACACTGACGTATCCTAAAATAATCGCCCAGGTACAGATGAACGAACCGTTCGGGCCCATCGCCTTGTAGCTGAAGACGTGCTCGCCGCCGCACTGCGGCATCGCTGCAGTCAGTTCTGCGTAAGTCAGTCCGATGAAGAAGATCATGACACCGCCGATCGCAAACGCAATTGAAGCTCCGACAACGCCGCCTTTCTGAATCCAGCTTCCTGAGGATACGACCCAGCCCCAGCCGATCATGGCTCCGAAAGCGATGACGAGAATATCCCATGCACCTAATACTTTGTCAAATTCTGATTTTTTCTGTTCCATGGCTTATTCCTCCCCGCTTCCGTATTTCTTCTGAATCAGTTCCTCGAGATACTCCGCTGTGCCCTCCACACCAAGGAATGCACTGTTGATCAGAATGTCTCGGTTGTGCCGGTCTCCGCGGTTGCTGCCGGTCAGCGCCAGATGACGCTTGTGATACCGTTTGTCCTTCTCGAGCAGCAGAATTTTTGCATCGCTCTCGGAAAGGCTGTGGCTCTTCATGATATTCTGAATGCGGATCTCATCCGGTGCATAGATAAAAGCCCGGAGGAGCTTGATATCTTTGCTGTCCTTTAAGATGTAATCCGCGGATCGTCCGATGATGACGCAGGCCTCTTTTTCTGCCAGTTTCCGGATGATCTGCTTCTGTACATGAATCGCACGCTCGGTCAGGTCCGCATATTTTGAGAAGGATCCACGGACATCGCCCTCGGCTCCTTTTCCGGCAATCGTACCGCCCTCTTCTACACGGTTCATGATGTCTTTCGGAATTCCGACTTCTTCAATAATCTGATCCACCAGCTCGCGGTCGTAGAACTTAATTCCGAGATCCTCCGCAATTTTCCTGCCGATGGCATTTCCTTTGGCTCCGTACTCGCAGCCGATTGTGATAACCAGATGTCCCATACCGTTTTCCTCTCACATTTAATTTCTCTGTTTTACCTGTTGTTTCCGATTCACAGAATGAAAAGAAAAACAGGACAGGGGCGAAGCATGGTTCTTTGCTTTTTGACGTCCTTGTCCTGTTCTTTTCACGCTATGAGATTTTCTTTGTTTCTATAAGAATTCTTTATTTTTCCAGAGCTTTTACGGTTTCTTCGATGATAGCAACTGCCTTGTCGCAGTCCTCCTCGGTTACGATAAGCGGAGGGATCAGACGAATGATGTGCGCTCCGATGGCGGTGATCAGCAGATGGCGGTCAAGGCAGCCATGTTTGACTTCTACGCCGCTGATGGTATCATCAAACTCTACGCCGACCAGCAGTCCCTGATGTCTGACTTCTTTGACATGCGGCAGTTTTACTAATTTTTCTGCGAAGTAATCACCGACTTTCTTTGCATTTCCGGCAAGGTCGCGGTCGATCAGTTCGTTGACTTCTGCCAGTGCTGCTGCACAGCTGACTGGATGGCCGCCGAAGGTAGTTCCGTGAGATCCCGGGGTAAAGGCTTTTGCTACTTCAGCTGTTGCGCAGATTGCGCCAATCGGCATTCCGCCGCCAAGACCTTTTGCCATGGATACGATATCCGGTTTGATGCCGTAGTTCATGTAAGACATTACCGCACCGGTTCTGCACCAGCCGGTCTGTACTTCATCAATCAGAAGCAGCATGTCGTTCTCATCACAGAACTTCCGGAGTCCCTGCATGAACTCTTTCGTTGCCGGATGAACACCGCCTTCGCCCTGTACCGGCTCAACCATGATGGCGATGGTGTTTTCGGTACATGCATCTTTGAAGGCCTGCAGATCATTATACGGTGCGTAGGAGAATCCGTAGGTCATCGGTCCGAATCCAACCTGGCATCCGTTGCCCGGCTGACCGGTTGCAGACATGGCACCGAAGGTTCTTCCATGGAAGCCCATCTTTGCGGTTACGATGTGGTAACGGTTCGGGCCGTATTTCTCGATGCCGTACTTTCTTGCCATTTTGATCATGGCCTCGTTCGCCTCGGTACCGGAGTTCTGATAGAAGATCTTGTCCATGCCGATGGTCTCGCAGACTTTCTCAGCAAGCAGTGCCTGCGGGATGGTGTATGGATAGTTGAAGGTATGCATGATATCGTCGAGCTGCTCTTTTGCTGCTGCAACAACTTTCGGGTTTCTGTTTCCGGCGTTGTTTACGGCGATTCCTGCGTAAAAGTCAAGATACGGCGTTCCGTTTTCGTCGTACATGTACATCCCCTCTGCGGTTTCTGCAAGGAAATCGAAACGCTCGTAGGTCTCGATCATGTACTTGTTTACTTTGTCTTTGATGTCCTGAACCGTTAATCCTGTGTCTTTTAATCTCATAGTGTTATCCTCCCATAGCGTTGAAAAGATTTTTTAAATAAAAAACAAAAAAGCAAAGACTACTCGTTGGTAAGCGTCTTTGCTTTGTTTTTCGTTTATTATTTTGTACAACCATACAATAGCACCACTCCCTATATTTGTCAATTACTTTTTTAAAAAAGTTTTTTATTTTTGCTTTTTCTTTAACACCCGCTTTTCCTATTCTTTTTTGATGTTTTTTCGTCTTCCACCGTATTTTTTTCATATCCGTTGTTTTTTATTCTGATGTTCCAGTGGACTTCTGTCCATTATATTGAACAGTTCATTCAAAAAAAGAAAGCCTGTTATTCTGCGGCTTTTAGTGATAGTCGAGAAAGAAACACATGCAGCTCGTCTTCTCCGTCCCTCTGTTGCGGTAGATGTGGGTCTGGTCTGTCTCGAAACGGAATGCCTGCTTCAAGTGGATCTCATGCTCTTTTCCATTGCACTCCACGGTCATCACGCCGTCTGTCACCACCAGGTACTCTCTTGTTTTCTCTCCGTGGCCGCCGCTCACATACGTTCCGCCCGGTTCGATGTCGATGCGGTAGATTTCCACAAGCCGCGTGTCCTCATACGGAAAGCACGTCCACACAGTGTACTGCCCCTCCAGCTCTTTCGTCGGAACCAGATTCTCCGGTGTCACAAGATAACTATCCACCAGCGGCGTTGCAATCAGCTCCTGAAATTCAATCCGCAGGCCGCTCGTAATCTTCCCGAGCACGCCAAGCGACGGGTTCGCCGTTCCCTTTTCGATCTGCGAGAGCATACTCTTGCTGACCCCGGTCTGCTCTGAGACCTGGTCGAGACTCATCCCTTTCGACTGCCGGATCCGTTTCAGATTGACCGCCACATTTTCTGTCAGATAATCCATGTTCTTCCACCTGCCTTTCTTCGTATTTCGCTCATTGTAGCACACCTTCCTCCGATATTCCAGTGAATATTTTTAAACTTTCTGCCACCTTTCCCCGCTTCGCCTTTCTTTTCTTCCTTTATCCGCCCGGGTTTCAGGCACTTTTCTCTGCCTTTCCCAGGAAAAGCGCCCTTCCGCCGGATTTGTATTTTTGTCAGACCTTTTCCATCCGCATCTGCCGCAGAATCTTCTTTTCCATCCGCGACACCTGCACCTGCGAAATCCCCAGTTTTCCGGCGATCTGCGCCTGCGTCATGTCCTGAAAATAGCGCATGTAGATGAGCTGCCGCTCCTTCGCGGGCAGTCGTCCCAACAGCTCTTCCAAGAAAATCCGGTTCAGCAGCTTTTCCTGCCCGTTCTCTTTTTCCGGAATGCGGTCCATCAGAGAAATATCGTGGTTTTCCCCCTGATAGATGGTCTTCTGCAGCGATTCCACCTCCGCGCCGGACTCCATCGCCTCCACGATTTCCTCCACGGTAACATCAAGCTCCCCCGCTATCTCCGCCAGCGTCGGATCGCGCCCGTTCTCCCGCTCCAGCCGCTCCCGCACCGCATACGCTTTCCACGCCAGTTCCCGGATCGGGCGGCTCACCTTCACCATCCCCTCCGACCGCAGAAACCGCCGGATCTCCCCCGCAATCATCGGAACCGCATACGTCGAAAAACAGACTTCAAACGAAGGATCAAATTTATCAATCGCCTTCAACAGCCCAATGCTCCCGATCTGGCACAGATCCTCCATCTCCACCCCGCGGTTTGCAACCGCCTCACCATGCTCCAGACCAGTCCCATATTTTCCTCTGCCAGTGTATCCCTTGCCGCTTTATCCCCTTCGTGTGCCTTTTCGATCAGGGCAAGCGTATGTTCCATGCATTCTGACTCCTATGACTTCCGATCCGGCCCTTACATTTCCGGATGCACACCGATTTTCCGTTTCATCACCACTTCCGTCCCCCATCCCGGATGCGACCTTACTTCCAGCTCATCCATAAACGCCTCCATAAACGAAAACCCCATCCCCGACCGCTCCAGCTCCGGGCAGGTCGTAAACATCGGCTCCATCGCCTTCTCCACATTTTCAATCCCGACGCCGGTATCTTTTACCGTCACCTGAAACACCTTCTCCTCCAGATCCAGCACACACTTCATCTGAATTTTACCTTTTTCCTGCCGGTATCCGTGAATCATCGCATTCGTAACCGCCTCCGAAATCGCCGTCTTGACATCCGCCACTTCCTCCACCGTCGGATTCAGCTGCGCCAGAAACGCCGCCGCAGACACCCGCGCAAAACTCTCATTGCAGGGACGGCTCTCAAATTCCAGCGTCATCGTATTCCACCGCATCTTCTCTTCTGTTTTCATCCTTTCTCGCATCATCCCATTCCCCTTTCTGCCCACTCCCCGTCCAAAACCTACTTCCACGTCTTCTCCTCTTCCACCTCAATCACCCGCGTCACCCCCGACATCACCAGAATCCTCCGCATCCGCTCTCCCACATGCACCGCTCTCACCTTCCCGCCAATCAGCTCCATCTCCCGAAACCTTCCCATCACCAGTCCAATCCCCGAACTGTCCATAAACACCGTCTTCCGAAAATCAAACACCACCTCCCTCACATTCCTCTCCACCAAAATCTCCCCCGCCTCCTCCCGAAGCCGGTCAGCCACAAAATGATCCACCTCTTCCGGAAGCCGAATCGTCATCACCGCATCCTTCACCCAAACACGATTATCCATTTCCCATCCTCCCTCTTTCCTGTCATAAAATAAAAAACACAAAAGATTTTTCGCCGTAAAGCGAATTTCATCTTTTGTGTTTTATCTTCTCACTTTTATACTTTTTTGCCCTTCGTCCCACGCACCCTCCGCGTAGTCAGTGGTATCAGCCCGACGAAACAGCGCCGCATCTCCTGCGGCATTCTGCCCCGTGGGCGTCCGTCCTCACTATTCCTCCGTCTTCACAGTCCCCCCCAGCGCCTCAATCTGCTGCTCGGCCTTAGTAGCCTTCTGGGTTCCCGGGAACTTATCGATGATCTCCTGGAACACCGAAATCGCATTATCGGTATCCCCACTCAGCCGATACGCATGCGCCAGATAGTTAAGCACCGTATAGTCACTGTCGTTGATATTCTTAGCCTTCGAAAGCTTATCAATCGCCTCAGTGTAATTCGCATCGTCAAATGCATTCACACCCGACTGCGAAAGCTCCTGGAACATAGACGACTGCATGCTCTTGTAAATAGTGTCATACACAGCCTTTGCGTCCACAGAAAGCACCTCCGGGTTGACCTCGGTCAGTGCGTTTGTTGCGTTGCTCGTGTTGCCCTGCTGCTGCGCTTCCACAGCCTTTAAAAGGTTCTCGTAGGAAGCCGCCGTATCCTGTGCCGTCTGGATCTGCTGCTGCGCAGAAGCCGTCGTTTCGTTCAGAGAATCCACCTGGCTCTGGAGCTGGTTCAGCTGGGCCTCCTGGCTCGCCATCTTGCCGCTGTATTCCACAACCTTCTCGTCCGCCTGCCGGTTAATTCGCTGCGTATTCGCAGGCCCGATCAGGAACCACACAACCAGTGCGCCAAGCACCAGCCCAATACCGATATTCAGCATCGTTGCCGCTGTAGACGTCTCGCGGAACGTCGGCGGAATAATCACCGTATCCCCGCTTACCACACGCTCACGCTCGTCCTCGCGCTGCTCCTCCGTACGCTCCCTGCGGCCGAACCGCCGCGGCTCCAGCGACGTCTGCGTACCCGTCTGGAAATCAACCTCCTTCAGGAAACGAAGCGTCGTCGAGTTCGTCTTGTCAATTTTCGCCGCCTTTTTCAGAATCTTCCGCGCTTTCTCATACTCACCCTTGTGAATATAAATCAGCGCCAGCAGATGATATCCCTTGATCAGCTTCGGATTCTGGTTCAGAATCTTGCGCAGCTGGATCGCAGCCACATCCTCATTGTTCTCGCGGCAGCATTTCAGCGCACTGTTGTATTTCTTGATCGTCTGATTGATCATATCCAGCTTCGCCTGCTCCGCCTGCAGCGTCGCAATATACTCCGTCGCCACATTATTCTCCGGCATAATATTCTTGCTGATGATCCACTCACTTAACGCCGCAACCGCTTCACCCGTCTCAAAATAGACAAGGCCTAACAAGTTCCGCGCATGGATATTGTATTTGTTAAACTTCAGACTCCGCCGCAGCATATCGATCGCTCCGGAAAGATCCCGGATCTCTGCCTTGTCGAGGCCCAGATTGTAGTACATATTCGAAAGAGAAAAACATTTTCTCTGTACTCTCAGGTTAAAACCACAGTTAGGACAGATCTCCATTCCGACGTCCACAACCGATTTACAATTCATACAGTTCATTCCGGCACCTTACTCTTCCTTTTCCGCTTCTGTCTCGTTTTCCTGTTCCGGCTTGTCGTTTTTCATCATTTCTTTCAAAATGTCGATCACATCCGTCAGATCACGGCTGTAAATCGCATCCTCCACCTCGTCCACATCGAGACATGGTTTAAACTTCTTCAGTTCTTCTTCGTAATTTAACATAAACAAAAAATTCCTTCCTGTATTCGCTAACCATTCCGCTTTGCAAGATATGCTTTCAGTTCGCCCGCCAGATACAGAGAACCCACGCAGAACAGCATGCCGCTGCCCTTTTTGCCCAGTGCCTTCTCATACGCTGCCCCGATCTCCGGTTCCGCGCAGACATCCGTGCATCCTGCTTTTCTGAAGTCCTCTGCAAGCACTTCCGCCGGTACGACGCGGCTTCCGTCGATCTGCGTTGCAACAACATGGGACGGATGGATTCCCTCGCAGATTTCACCGATCATCTCATGATAGTGCTTGTCTGCAACTGCCGTGAACAGAATCGTGATCTCGTTTTCTTTCGCAAAATAGCCTGCCGTGCTGACAAACTGTGCAATGCCGTCCTCGTTGTGCGCGCCGTCGATGATGACGCCCGGCGCAGCCATTTCCATACGGCACGGCCATTTGATCTTCGAAAGGCCTTCCGCAAGCACGTTCTTAGGAATGTCGTGCACGTCCTGCAGAATATGCATCATGTAGAACGCAAGGCTTGCATTCATCATCTGGTATTTTGCCACATACGGAATCGCAAGCTCTGCTTTTTCGCCGCCCGGATATGCAAAGGTAAAGGTGATACCCTCGCGGCTCTGTGTTTTCATCTCATAGAACGACGGCTCCATCGGCCATGCCGGGCTTCCCATCTCTTTCGCCTTTGCGGCAATGACAGAAGCCGGACCTGGCTGGCTGGCGTCGTAGATTACCGGGACACCGGCTTTGATGATGCCGGCTTTCTCTCCCGCAATCGCCTCGAGGGTGTCGCCGAGATACTCGGTGTGGTCGCGGCTGATGGACGTGATGATGCATGCCAGCGGCTTTTCGACCACATTTGTCGCATCCAGCCGTCCGCCAAGGCCGGTCTCCATGACCAGGTATTCCACGCCGGCTTCTTTGAAAATCAGCATTCCCATCAGGAACAGCGTCTCAAAATAGCTCGGATGGCCTTCGCCCTCCGCCTCGTATTCTTTGGCTGCTTTTTCCACTTTGAGAAATGCGTCGAGAAACTGCTCATCCGACACATCTTCCCCGTTGATCTGGAACCGCTCGTTGATGCGTACAAGGTGCGGGGAGGTAAAAAGTCCTGTCTTTTTGCCGCCTGCAAGCAGCATCGCATTCAAGTACGCGCAGACGCTTCCCTTTCCGTTCGTGCCCGCCACATGGATAATTTTGATCCCTTCCTGCGGATTCCCAAGGCGCGAAAGAAGCTCCCTCGTATGTTCCGGCGGATGCTTCACCGTAAATTTCGGTATTGTTTCGATATAATCAACTGCTTCTGTATAATTCACTTTATTTCACCATTCTTCAGTATTTTAGGGCTGCTTTCAGACCCTAGTATCATTATAATCGAGTGACCGGATATGTCCATAGCAATTTTCAAAATTTTGTCCCGACTTTTCGACTTTCCCCGTAAAAAGATACAGTGGGACGTCAAAATCCGCCCCACTGTATGATCTTTCGGACACTCTTTTTAATTCTGCAGACCGCCGTCTTCGGCCGGTTTATCGCTGTTTTCTGTTTTTGACGGCTCAATCTTGTCGCCTTCGCCCTCCGGCGCACCGGACGGCGCTGCCGTCAGTTCATCCTGCGGCGCAGTGCTCGTATTGGCATTTTCCTGCGTCACATCTGTTTTCGTGCTGTCCGGGTTCGGCGTCGGCGTCGGTGTAGATACCGTTTTGGGCTCTTCATACATCATCGGCTCTGTCCTTGTCAGCACCTTCTTCGTCGAGCTGTTGCTCTGCTGCGCGATTGTAATCTGATCACCGTCTTCCAGGGTCAGACTATGCACCATCAGAATCGACGGGCTGACATAAACGGTATCCTGTATCTCCTCGTTGACTTCCACACGGCTCGATGCCGTAAAGTTTTCTCCGTAAAAATACCAGGTATCTTCTCCGGATTTTTCGATTCGTTCCAGTGTTACCGGCAGAGCACCCATCTGCAGCTTCACACGCTCATACGGTGTCTCTCCGTCTTCTCCGTAAACGTACCGTTTTCCATACAGCATATCATACTGCAGCACCTCGAGATCCACCTGATAATTCTTCGTATTCCGTCTCGTCTGATGATACCGGAAAATGGTTCCGTCATGAATTCCCACACGGTTCATAACCTCTGCTGCAATCTGGTAGGAAGCAATGTTTTCCTGTTTTCTTTTCAGTCCCATATTATCCCAGATTACGTATTCGGTCTGATACAGATAGCGGTTCTCCAGATCTTCTACTTTCAGTCCCATCGTTGGCAGATGGTCCCCGTACATCACAAGTACCACCGGCTCCGGATAATCCGCAAGCTTTGTCGTCAGCTCTTTGACAAATTTGTCCATCTCATGGATCTGATTTACATAATATTCCCAGGAGTAATTATTTTTTTCCCGGTCTTCCGCGCCTGTCACTGTAATCTCCGGATCGTCAAGCACCGGCTCTGTCGGATAATCACCGTGGCCCTGTACCGAAATCGTATAGATATAATCCGGTTCGTCTGTCGCATCGAGCGTTTTTATGATCTCTTTTGTCAGAATATGGTCTTTTACCCATCCTGTCGCCGTCACATCCGAGATATCCGGCATATATTCCTCCGAGGTAAAGGTATCAAAACCAAGACGTGAGAATACACTTCTTCTGGAATAGAAGTTTGCTTCATTGTTGTGGATCGCATGGGTCGCATAGCCAAGATTCTTTAAAACATACGGCGCACTCTCACACGTCTCCTCTGAAAGCACCGATTTGTACGGATACTCACCCGCTCCGAAATACCGGAGGCTCATGCCGGAAATAGTTTCAAACTCTGTGTTTGCTGTTCCGGCTCCCACCACCGGCACGCGGAGATAACCGGAAGAATAATCCTTCATCAGCTGCCGGTAATACGGGATCGGATCCTCGGAAATGTTGAGGAAATTAACCAGCTCCGGATCGAAAAAGGACTCCAGCTGCAAAAAGATAATATTCGGTTTTACCGTATCATCCTCTTTTTGTTCGCCTTCACTCGTCTCAATCTGTTTCACGAGCTGTTCGGAATAGCCGTTCGGCTCTGAAATTCCCGTATCAAACAGGGTGACTGCCAGACAGTACGGATAGCCGTAATCCTGGTAGGCAAATGCGATGTTGACGAAATAGCTGGAAAGCACACGCTTTGCAAGCGCCAGATTCGTTGCTCCCGTAAAGAGTACAATTACCAGAGCAATTAACGGCACATTCAGATACCAGCGGATTTTCCCCTGAAATTTCGGTCCTTTGATCCAGACCCATACAAAAAATGCCAATAATGCCACAAGGGCTGCTACGACGAGGATCATGGTACCTTTCGACAGATACTTCGTCACGACCTTTGCGCCGTCACTTAAATTCCGCAAGTCCGGTCCGGTAAACGGCGTGACGCGGTTTGCCAGAATCACACCGTTAATGATGCCGAGCAGCAGCCAGAAACAGCTCATCACCAGCCGTACCAGCACACGTCTGCGGAACAGATAAACTACCATAAAAGTAGTGAAGATCAAAAATGCATTGTACAAAAAGACCCATGGGCTTTCCACCATGTAGCTCCATGCAGATGCCAGCGTATGGCGGGAAAATGCTTCAATCACCAGATACAGAATACAGCATCCCAGGGCCTGCAGCGGCAAAGAGAGCCAGTTGCAGACTTTCACTACGGTTTCCTTGTTTCCATGCAGTTTTTTTCCTTTTTTCATTTATTTTTTCAGCTGCTCCAATCTTGTCTGAACCTGCTCCATCATCTGCTGATAGTTCGCCAGTTTTTCTTTCTCTGCCTGACTTTTGCTTCCGGAGCTTTGTTGATAAAGTTCGGGTTGCCAAGCATGCCGTTGGAACGTGCGATCTCTTTTGTCAGACGCTCTTCCTCTTTCGTAAGGCGGGCGATCTCTTTTTCCAGGTCAACCAGCTCGGCAAACGGAATGTAGATCGTTGCCTGCGGGATCACTGCGGATACCGCATCGTCTGCGATGCCGGCTTTGTCTGCCTGTACGTGAACTTCGCTTGCTCCTGCCAGAGTTCCGAAGAATACAGCACCGTTTTTGAAGGTTTCCTGTACAGCAGCATCTTCCGTTACAACGAATACGCTTGCTTTCTTTGACGGCGGTACGTTCATACTGGTGCGGACACCACGGATGCTTCTTACCGCCTCTTTCATCATCTCAACGGCTGCCTCATCCTCTGCGTATGCAAAGTCTTCGGTCTCTTTCGGCCATGCGGCGATCATGATGGAATCCTCGTCCGGATTCAGTGTGCAGTAGATTTCCTCTGTGATGAACGGCATAAACGGATGCAACAGCTTTAATGCATTGCCGAGAACGGTTTTTAAGGTCCACAGTGCAGCGCCCTTCGTCTCGTCGGTCTCGCTGTACAGACGCGGTTTTACCATCTCGATGTACCAGTCGCAGAACTCCTCCCAGATAAAGTCGTAAACCTTCTGTACGGCGATACCGAGCTCGTAGCGGTCCATGTTGTCCGTTACTTCCGTTGCCAGCGTGTTTACCTTAGAAAGAATCCATTTATCTGCCAGTGTCAGTTTGTCTTTTGGCATTTCAGACGGAACTTCTGCTTTTTCCAGGTTCATCATGATGAAACGGGAAGCGTTCCATACTTTGTTTGCGAAGTTACGGCTGGCTTCTACACGCTCCCAGTAGAAACGCATATCGTTTCCAGGTGCATTACCGGTCATCAAAGTCAGACGGAGAGCATCTGCACCGTATTTGTCAATGACTTCGAGCGGATCGATACCGTTTCCGAGGGATTTACTCATCTTGCGTCCCTGGGAATCACGAACGAGTCCGTGGATCAGTACGTGGTGGAACGGAACCTGTTTAGTCTGCTCCAGTGCGGAGAATACCATACGGATAACCCAGAAGAAGATGATGTCGTATCCGGTTACGAGTACGTCGGTCGGATAAAAATAATCAAATTCCGGTGTTTTCTCCGGCCATCCTAACGTGGAGAACGGCCACAGCGCTGAGCTGAACCAGGTGTCCAGGGTATCCGGGTCCTGGGTGAGATGGGTGCTGCCGCATTTCGGGCATTTTTCCGGCATTCCGCCTCTTACAACCGTGATCTCGCCACAGTCATCACAGGTATAGGCCGGGATACGATGACCCCACCAGAGCTGACGGGAAATACACCAGTCGTGGATATTGTTCAGCCAGTTCTGATAAATCTTGCTGAAACGATCCGGGATGAAGTTTACTTCCCCGTTCTTCTCCGCTTCGCTGGCAGCGGCAGCCATATCCGCCATTTTTACAAACCACTGCGGTTTGATCATCGGCTCTACGGTTGTCTTACATCTGTCGTGGGTTCCTACGTTGTGAACGTGATCCACTACTTTTACAAGAAGGCCAAGCTTCTCGAGATCCTCTACCATGGCTTTTCTTGCCTCGTAGCGGTCCATGCCGGCGTATTTGCCGCACTTGTTGTTCATGGTTCCGTCATCGTTTAAGATGTTGATCTCTTCGAGGTTGTGGCGTTTTCCTACCTCAAAATCGTTCGGGTCGTGTGCCGGTGTAATTTTAACGCATCCGGTTCCGAACTCTTTGTCTACGTAAGCATCTGCGATAACCGGGATTTCACGGTCGGTCAGCGGCAGTTTCAGCATTTTTCCTACAATATCGGTGTATCTTTCATCCTCCGGATTGACAGCTACGGCAGTATCGCCGAGCAGAGTCTCCGGACGGGTGGTTGCGATTTCTACGAAGCGGCCTTCCTCGCCAACTACCGGGTAGTTGATGTGCCAGAAGTGGCCTGCCTGCTCCTGATATTCAACCTCTGCATCGGAGATGGAAGTCTGGCATACCGGGCACCAGTTGATGATGCGGCTTCCTTTGTAGATCCATCCTTTTTCATACAGACGGCAGAATACTTCTTCTACGGCTTTGGAGCATCCCTCGTCCATGGTGAAGCGTTCTCTCTCCCAGTCTGCGGAGGAGCCGATCTTTCTTAACTGGCTGTTGATGCGTCCGCCGTACTCTTTCTTCCACTCCCAGCAGTGCTCCAGGAATTTTTCGCGTCCGATTTCATCTTTGTCGATGCCCTGCTCTTTGAGCATATTGGTAACCTTTACCTCGGTTGCGATCGCCGCATGGTCGGTTCCCGGCTGCCAGAGTACTTCATATCCCTCCATCCGTTTAAAACGGCAGAGAATATCCTGCATGGTATTGTCGAGTGCGTGGCCCATGTGAAGCTGTCCGGTTACGTTCGGCGGCGGCATCATAATGGTAAACGGTTTTTTGTTCGGGTTTACAGTGGCGTGGAAATATCCTTTATCCAGCCATTTCTGATACAGTCTGTCCTCGAGTCCTTTCGGATCGTAGGTCTTTGCGAGTTCTTTGCTCATGAGATCCTCCTTTTATGTTTGGTGTATTGTGGTATTTATTCCCGCAGAGGCTTGTCTTAAATCAAAAACGCCCTTCACATACACATAACATGCATGCAAAGGGCGAAAATTCCGCGGTACCACCTTAATTTGTATCTCGTTTCGGAGTCTGTAACGTGACTCATGCGTGAAAACCTAATCATCACATCTTCTGTGCTTTTCAGCTCTCCGGTTCAGAAGCTACCTTCCATGACCACCTTCCCGGACAGCCTTTCAGCCGGTGAACCGTCCTCTCTTTTGGGGCCTGCCATGTACTCCTCTTCCTCATAACCTTTTCTTTTTCTGTTGGAATAGAAACTGCATTTATCATAATCGCGTTTTTTTATTTTGTCAAGCCGCCGCGGGCAAAAACCTTTCTTCTTATGGAAGTTTTAAGATTTCACGCGCTTATTTTCGGTGAATCCGCGATGCACAGTACTGCATTTCTGCGCGGCCGTACGACGCGTAGCGGACCTGTTCTTTCGAAAACGGCTTCGCATTGCTTGGCCGTCCTAGGTTTTCGCCGTGGATCACCTGATCCACAAGGTCGATGAGATCTGCGAGAACACCGAGGCTGAGCGGATTGTAAACCGGATGCGCCGTCGATTCAAACACCTGCGTGTGATGACCGCCGAAGAATTTCATGCGGCCGCCCTTTTTCACCAGCCACGCCATCAGACCAACCAGACCATCGTAATACTCTTCCAGGCTCGTTCCGCCCGGCACCTGCATCCAGACACCGCAGCCGCTTCCGATCGCATCTCCGGTGAACAGGTAATTCTGTTTCGTCTCAAGCACAACGACGCTGCCCGGCGTATGGCCCGGTGTCTGACAGACGGCCAGCTCTGTGCCGCCGAGCGGAATCACGGAATCGGTACGGATGTCATGAATCTCCTCCCACGGTTTTAATTTTCCCGCTGTCAGCATCACAAGCGTCTCTGGATCCATCTTCTTTTCATCGTGGCACATGTACACCTCATCAAACTCATCCATGTGATACATGTGATCCGGATGCGCATGCGTGATGACCAGCAGAAGCGGCTTGTCCGTCAGCTCACGGATCACCGGCAGAATCTTTGTGCCTGCCGTAATGCCGGTATCAATGACAGCCGCTTTTTCTTCACCTTCTACTACATAGAACGATGAATTTCCTGCGTCCAAAATACAGTAAATTTTTTCCCCGATTTCTGTTACCTGAAAACCCTCCATGATGTAAAACCTCCTTAAAATAATAATGTACCCTCGGAGTCTTTCTGTGCTTGCTTTTTTCCTTTCGGCAATTCAGTGCCCCGCATTCTCTTCCCCGATGATAATCGAAAGCAGCGTATGATCCAGCATGATCGTGCGGTTCCACGGATTGAAAATCACACCGCTGATCTCCTTTGTTTCGGATGCCATGTGGATCAGCTGTTCCAGACTCACGAGAAACGTAGATTTCACGCTGCTGCTCCCCTTTAATTCCTCATCAAAGCTCGTAAACGCGGCCCACCAGACTTTTCCGTCTGCGCTCTTTACCGTTCCGATCCGGATCTGATCGTCGCCGGATGGCGGTTCCACGGAAAGAATCGCCTGTCCGCCCTCTTTCATTCTGCGGCGGATCACCGTCAGCACGTGTGCCAGCAGTTCCGGCGTCGGCTCCTTTTGCAGTCCCAGAATTGCTTCCTCTATCGTTTCATTCCCCTGCAGCCCTTCGTCCTTTGGAGTTTCCATTTCTTTTGCCATTGCTCTTGTCCTTTCTTTTTCACTTTTCCCACACAGAATCTGTGTACCATCATCCCCGGCAGCTTCGGCACTTCCGATGACATTTACTCTGCGCCTACCCAGATGCCGTCCTTCCCACAGAATCTGCGCTCTTTTGATAAATCCAAAACGTTTTCCATCCGCTTTAAGATCTGATCGTACTTCCCTTCCCGCATCAATGCAATCGTCACCTGATCCGTTCCGATCTGCAGATGGCGGAAGCCGCGTTTTCCTTCCTCCGTCCACGGCAGAGTCAGCTCCAGTTCAAAGCCGCCGCTGCTTCCGTACAGCTCACCCGGCTGTTCGTCCGCAAACAGCTCGAAAAGCGGCTGATAATATGCTTTGAAATAATTCTCCTCTGGAAACCAAAGTGTCCCGTCCCCGGTCCGCTCCGGCTCTTTTACAACGGCATTCAGATAGCCTCTCTCGTAATACGTCATGCACGCCGCGCTCTTCGCCAGCGGATTTTCATTGATCTTCTCGATCTCCGACGCCGCCCGGCATCCGTTTCCAAAGGCCGCCTGGCTGTTCTCGCTCCTGCCGACCGGCTCCCAGACGCTCCATGCGTTCTGCTTTCCGTATCCGATCAGATCCTGGCGGTATGCACCGTTGTATTTTACAAATTTTTTCTCCCCCGGCTGCTCGATCAGGTTCAGCGGTACCATACAGTCAATTCCGTACAGCTTCTGCGCAATCAGCCGCGTGTAGATGATGCCGAGATAATGACAGATTGCACTGCGCTCCGCCGTGTCGAGATACATAATCTGCTCCGCTTTTACCAGCTGGTCGCCGCGTGTTTCGAGCACACTCTCCACCATCGCAATCCGTGACTGCAGCTCCGCCTTCCGTTTTCCGCGGTAGCGCGCCGACAGACGGCCGTACGGCATCGTGCTTGCAAGAACCGCGTGCAGCAGCTCCAGATTCGTGTATTTGATCATAATATCTTTCTTATTTAAACCGAGCTCTGCGTCGGTATCGACTTCCGTCACATTGATGATATATGTTTTTTCTTCGGTCAGTATCATTTGTTTTGCCTCTCTTTTTCAGTACTCTCTTCCATGCTCCTTCAGCCAGCTCTGCCACACTTTGTAATCGGGCATCTGCTGTGCCACCACCGCGTAAAACCGCGCGGAATGGTTCATCTCTTTCTGGTGCGCCAGCTCGTGGATAACGACGTAATCCATCACGCGCTCCGGCATCAGCACCAGTTTCCAGTTGTAGTTCAGGTTTCCGGCGCTGCTGCAGCTGCCCCAGCGGGTTTTCTGCTCACGAATTGTGATTCTGCCATACGTTACGCCCATCTCTTTTGCAAAATGTGCCGTCTTTTCCGCCAGCATCTGCGCCGCACGTTTAACCGCCGCTTTTCGTTCTGCTTCCGTCAGACGGTTCGCTGCTTTCTGCTCTGCGGCCGCCAACGCTTTTTCCCGGTGTGTGTGAATCCAATCCTGTTTTTCTTTTAAGAATGCTTCGATTTTGTATTTTGCCATCCGTTTCGGTGCGCGCACCACCACGCTTCCATCCGCTTTGACCTGGACGGCGAGCGTTTTGCGGGCGGAATACACGATCTCATAGGGAATCTGTTTTAAAATCCGTTCTGCGCTGTCTTTCTGTTCCATTTATTTTTCCTCAAAAGCTGTCTGTTTTACCATTTTTTTACCTGTTTTTCATTATACCTTTTTCCCGGCGGAAACGCAATCGGATTGCTCACAGAAAAAAACGCGAGCAGAATCACCGTTTTTCTTCCGGCAATTCTGCTCACATTTTTCTTTCTCTTATTTCAGCTCAATTTTTTTCTGCTTTCTTCGGATGCACAGCCTCACAAATAAAATCGCCGCCTGCACACAGAGAATCATCACCAAAATTCCAATCATGGACAGCGCTGTTGCCCCCAGTCTGATCAGTTTTCCCATTCTTTTTTCCTCACTTTTCTTTCTATCGTGCCAGAACCGGATCGGCTGCCGCATCCCACAGCAGGCTGTCCGTCTCACTTTGTTCCAGGTATCCATATTTTACCATTGCCGCCAGCACCTGCTTTTCCCGCTGCAGCGCCAGATCCGCGTGGCGCGACGGCGCGTAGGCGGACGGTGCATTCGGGATTCCGGCGAGGAGAACGGCTTCGCTGTCGGTCAGCTCCTGCGGTTCTTTCCCGAAGTAGCCAAGCGATGCTTCTTTCAGTCCATAGTAGCCATCCCCGAAATAGATGGTATTGATGTACAATTCCAGAATTTCTTCTTTCGAGAGCTGCCGTTCCACATAGAGTGCCGTCCACGCCTCTGCCGCTTTCCTGGCAAATGTCTTATTCTGATCGTAATACATGTTTTTTACCAGCTGTTGTGTGATGGTACTGCCTCCCTGCTCCGGTTTCATCACGCGGATATCATGTACAACGGCCCGCGCCATGCTGATCCAGTCTATCCCGTGATGTGTGTAATACCGATGATCCTCAACAGCAAGCACCGCTTTTTTGTACAGATCCGGCACCTGTTCAAGAGAAGCCCACTGTGCTCCGCTTCTGGCTTCCTCTACTGCCTGCGCGAGCGGCTTTTCCTTCACTGCCTTCTGATAGGAAACATATCCCTGGATTGCCCAGAACATTCCGGCCGTCAGCAGGATCAGGCAGAAAAATGCCAGAAAACCTCCAACCATTTTTCCCGCTGTTCCCCGGTGTTTTCGTGTTCTTTTTCTCATGGTTTCAAACCCCTTTGTTGTTCTTTCCTGCTTTCTATCCTACCATATCTCCCTTAACGCCTTCTTGCCTCTTTCTTAGGAATTCATTAAAATTTTGAAACTGTATGAAATGCATTTTGCACGTTTTTTCAAATAACCGCTGCTGCTGCGGAATACTTTAACCGAATCAGGCAAGCAGCGAAGCGGATTGCGAATATCCGCTTGACAAAGAAAAAGACAGACACCTGGCAGATTGTCAGGATGCCTGTCTCTTGTTTTTATCTTTTGGTTTTTCAGAAACGCTCTGTGATTATGCTGCGGTTCCGTAGTTCATTACATGAGCTGCTGACAGTGCTTTTCGAACGGCTGCACCGAGAATTTCAGCTACTACAACGGAAATCACATCTTTTACGATGTACGGAACGGAAACTGCCAGGAAGGAAGCCGGGATCGTGTTTCCTGTTACAATGGAAAACTGTACCACACCGGCTGCGTGACATACCGCAAGACCTGCAATTCCAAGAACGAATGGTTTGCCCGGGAAGCCTTTTTTAATTCCGGCACCGCAGAGCATTGCCATCGGAATAAATCCGAAAATAAAGCCGCCGGCCGGTCCGAGAAGAGCGCCGAATCCACCGCTCATGCCGGCATAAACCGGAACGCCGATCGCGCCGAGGATCAGATAAAGAGCGGACGATGCACCTCCCAATTTCCAGCCAAGCACGTAGCCGCAAAATGCCATTGCAAAGGTCTGCAGCGTCACCGGAACGCCGGTCGGAAGCGGAATCGTCACAATGGACAGTACCGCAAGCACTGCCGTCATCATGCCGGTCAGTACAATCTGTTTTGTGGTAAGTTTTGATTTTTTCATGAATGTAAGTCCTCCTCGCAGGTTCTTGTATGCAATTCTTTCTGTCTTTGAATTGTTAACCTTGTTACAATATAGGTTAATATTTCATTTTTGTCAATCCCTTTTTTAAAAACACAGAGTGTTACTGAAAATAGCGGTCACCCTCTTGTTTTCTGTTTTCTTTCTATGGTATACTATATAGTCCCGGATTTTTTCCGGGAATTTTCACCCGATACAAACGATGAACTTTTACCTCATTTGAAAGGAGATACCCTCTATGAAACCTTCCGAAAATCCTCTCGGCTCGGAACCGGTCAGCACTCTTTTGCGGCGTTTTGCGGTTCCGAGCGTCATCGCGATGCTCGTCAGCGCCCTCTATAACATGGTAGACCAGCTCTTTATCGGTCACAGCATCGGCGTACTCGGAAACGCAGCGACCAACGTAGCGTTTCCGCTCAGTATGGTCTGCACATCCATCGGTCTGCTCTGCGGCATCGGCGGTGCTGCAAACTTCAATCTCTGCATGGGCAGACGAGAGCCGGAGCACGCAAAATCTTATGTTGGAAACGCCATCTCCATGCTGGCAATCCTCGGTGTGATCCTCTGCGTTGCCGTTCAGCTTTTTCTGCGCCCGATGATGCTTCTCTTTGGTGCGACACCGGATGTCATTGATTATGCCTGTACTTACACTCGAATCACCTCCATCGGCTTCCCGTTTCTGATCGTCACAATCGGCGGCTCCAACCTGATCCGCGCGATGGCAGCCCGAAATTTTCCATGCTGTGTAACCTGGTCGGCGCGATCGTCAACACGATTCTCGACCCGCTGTTCATCTTCGTTTTCCACATGGGCATGGCAGGTGCAGCGCTCGCCACGATCACCGGACAGATTTTATCGTTTGCGCTTGTTGTCTTCTATCTGCGCGGTTTTAAGACACTGCCGCTCTCTCTTTCCGATCTGAAACCGAACATGGCCTGCTGGGCACGGATCGCTGCGCTTGGTGCAACTCCGGCATTCAATCAGGTGGCAATGATGGTTGTTCAGATCGTTATGAACAACACACTGACCTACTACGGCTCCAATTCCGTCTATGGAAGCGACATTCCGCTTGCATGCGCCGGCATTATTTCAAAGGTGAATATGCTGTTCTTCTCCTTTGTCATCGGCATTTCCCAGGGACTTCAGCCGATTGTCAGCTTCAACTTCGGTGCGCAGAAATATGACCGCGTGAAGGACGCCTATAAAAAAGCAGTTTTTGCGGCGACTGCCATTTCCATCGTCGCCTTCCTCTGTTTCCAGCTCTTCCCACGCCAGATTATCGGCATTTTTGGTTCCGGTTCCGAAGAGTACCTGCATTTTGCAGAGCGGTACTTCCGCATTTTCCTGTTTTTCACATTCCTGAACGGTATCCAGCCGGTCAGCTCGAATTTCTTTACCTCAATCGGAGCACCGAAGAAGGGTATTTTTCTTTCGCTGACGAGACAGATTATTTTCCTGCTTCCGCTGCTGCTGATTTTTCCGTATCTCTTCGGCATTGACGGCGTGATGTACACTGCGCCGATTGCAGACCTTGCAGCCGCATCAGTCAGCATCGTTATGGTCGTGCTGGAATTTAAGATCATGGCAGAGTTACAGAAGGCTACTGCCTGAAAACAGTTTTTTTCCTGTAGTTTCCGCTCGTTTTTACTGCGCTGCGGTCGCCAGAGTCTTGCTACAGATCATTGCCGTGTAAACAGGAAAGAATCCTGTCCGGAAAGTAAAAAATCGTATGCTGTTGCTTTTTCCACAACAGCATACGATTTTTTTATGCGTTATCCACACTTTTCTTTATTTATTCACATGCATCCACATCAGTCCATGCGAAGAATCATGGTCAGGATTCGTTTTGCACAAAGAGCGATTTCGTCGCGGGTGATGTATCCCTTCTCAAATGCCTCCTGTACGCGCTCCTCGTATCCGTTTGCCATCTTGATATCATTTCCGGCTTTTGTCTCGCGGTAATGCTCGCCGTGTGTCCACCAGTCGGTCGTTACCATTCCCTTAAAGTCCCACTCACCGCGCAGAATACCGGTCAAAAGATCCTTGTTCTCAGATGCCTGAACGCCGTTGATCAGGTTGTAGGACGACATGATTGTGTATGGATCTGCCTCTTTTACGATGATCTCGAAGGCTTTCAGGTAAATCTCACGCAGCGCACGCTCGGAAACGCGGGAATCGCTGTCTTTCCGGTTTGTTTCTTTGTTGTTGCAGCAGAAGTGTTTCACACTTGCCCCGATATGCTCGGACTGCATACCGCGTACCATTGCCGCACCGGATTTTCCGGCTACAAGCGGATCCTCGGAATAATACTCAAAGTTTCTTCCGCAGAGCGGGCTTCTGTGAATGTTGACAGCCGGGGTCAGCCAGATGCCGATGTTGTTTTCTTTTACTTCCTCTCCGCCGGCTTTACCGATCTCTTCGATCAGCTCCGGATCCCAGGTGCAGGCAAGCAATGTTGCACACGGCCATGCGGTCGTGTTGACACCGCACTGCGGCTGAATGCGAAGGCCTGCCGGTCCGTCTGCGGTCATGATATTCGGGATGCCGTACTCAGGCAGATTTCCCATGCCAAACGTGTTGGCAACTCCTGTGTTCGGCTGACCGCCGAGCAGATGAATGAGTGCTTCTATCGGAAGCTTATCTACAAACTCGTCGAGCGTTTCTTTTCCTTCGACCACATTCATCAGGTTCGGATTCGTCTTTGCTGCTTCCATAAGCTCGCCAAAGCTCTTTCTCTCCTGTGCTTTGACTGCCGGCAGAAAGCCTTCCAGAGTCAGCTTATCCTGACGCTCCAGTCCTTCTTCCTCGACAGGGCCGTTATCGGTCGGAAGCGCTTCGTAGGTTCCATCCGCAAGGAGACGTTTTTCCAGCTTATGCGGAGCGGCAAGGCTGGTGTACTGTGCAGTCACTTTTGCCTCTGCCAGATCGTAGGTGAAGTCCAGTTTCTTCGCATCTCTTACATTGTTTCCAACGTAGAAGACGTAGCTTCCTGCCTCAAGAACATAGGCAGATTTTGCAACCTTTCCAAGGTCATCAAAAGATGCCATATCTTCCACTGTAAAGGAAAGAACGACTCTCTGTGTCTCGCCTGGCTGCAGCAGTCTTGTTTTCCGGTAAGCGCCAAGCTCTTTGGCCGGTTTGCCAAGCTTGCCCTGCGGTGCGCCATAGTAGAGCTGTACAACTTCTTTTCCGGCACGTTTTCCAGTGTTGGTAACAGCTGCTTTTACAACAATCTTTCCATCCTTCTCTTCTGCCCCCAGAACTTCTGTCTCAAAGCTGGTGTAGGAAAGACCGAAGCCGAACGGATAATTGACCTTCTCCGCTGCGCCCGGAATCGTCTCGAAATAACGGTAACCAACGTAGATATCCTCGTTGTAATCCACGTAATAAACGGATTTATGGAAGTTCTCGGTGGATGGATAATCCTCGAGGGTTGCTGCGTAGGTATCAACCAGTTTACCGGATGGGTTGACGTCGCCTGTTACAACGTCCGCTGCCGCGAGGCCGCCTTCCATGCCGCCCTGCCATGCCATCAGCACCGCCGGAATCTCTTTGCAGTCTTTGAACCAGCTGGTATCAACCATACCGCCGACGTTCATGACAACGATGACATTTTTAAAGTTTGCTTTTACTTTTTCTACCATGGCTGCTTCGCCGTTTGTCAGGCAGAAGTCGCCGTTTTCGAAGATGCTGGCGCTCAGCTCGATCTGTTTTTTCTCATCCTCAAACAACTCATAGCCTTCATCGTTGATCTGGCATTTGCGGTCCCAGCCCTCGCCGGAGAAACGGCAGATGGTGATGATTGCGGTATCGGTAAATGCTTTTGCTTTTGTTACCAGCTCGTCCGGTACTTCCGGCTCTCTTGTCATGCCTGGTACAGCGCCTGCAGCATACTGTTCTTTTACATTTTTCTCATAGAATTCCGGCAGCTCATGGAACAGAGAAACCTCCCCCTCGGCCTCTTTGATCTTCATGCCTTCGTAGAAGTTGCGGATATACGCAACGGTAACGTCACCGCTTCCGCCGCCGCCTTTTACGTAATCAATCGTTCCTTTTCCAAATAAAGCTACTTTTGTGCCTTTTGCGAGCGGCAATGTCTCGTTCTCGTTTTTCACCAGAACCATACCCTCGCCTGCTGCTTTTCTGGAAAGTGCGATATGTTCCGCGCTTCCTGTTACCCTTTTTCCGTCTTTTCCCAGCGGCAGAACCGGCTGGTAAAGACTTCTCTGCCATTTACCCATTTTAAGCTTACCTCCTGTATTTTCCGGTGCGCAGATTGCTTTCCGAACGCGCCCCATTCTGTCTTTATGATACGAAGTTTTGGAGTGGATGTCAATTGATTTTTCAGCATTTTATCCTGTTTTTCGTTTCTTTTTCTTTCGATTTTATTCTATTTTGCCAATTTTTCAGGCATCCGTCGTTTCTTTCCTTTCTCTCAATATCTTGATCCGTAGGTGGATGCTCCGTCTGCGTCTCCCCGGTGTTTCTGCTGCCTGTCGCTTTTCTGTTATATCAGACACTTTTCTCATTTTGTGGATTGTCCGAAAAATAACAGCGTTCTATACTAAAGCGTGTCTGAAAACAAAACATCGGCATCCCCTTTTTCAGGTTCTCTTCGGGATACAACAAAAGAATGGAGTTTTCTTATGAAGGTACTGATTTTATCCTGCAATACTGGCGGTGGCCACAATGCTGCGGCCTCTGCATTAAAAGAAAGTCTGAATTTTTATCACCACGAAGCCGAGGTTCTGGATCTGATGAGCCTCGGGCGAAAGCATACCTCCGCCCTGGTCGGCGGAGCTTATGTGAAGCTCGTCTCCGTTTTTCCGGCCGGCTTCGGCGCACTCTATCAGCTTGGTGAGCTGGTACGGAAATTTCCCTGGAAATCCCCCGTTTACTATGCAAATGCGCGGCTTGGAAATGCGCTTGCAGATTATATTGATCAAAACCATTTTAATGCCGTTGTCACCACACATCTTTATCCGGCGGAAACACTGACCTGGATGAAACAGAAAGGACGGCTGACGATTCCCTGCGTTGCCGTTGCCACCGATTACGCATGCATTCCGTTCTGGGAAGAGACGAACTGCGATTACTATGTGGTTCCGCACAAGGATCTGATCCCGGAGTTTGCATCCTGCGGTATCCCGGAAGAAAAACTGCTTCCTCTCGGTATTCCGGTGCGGCCCGCATTTGCGCGCCCTGCATCCAAAGAGGATGTGCGCCGCCATCTCGGTCTTCCCGAGAATGCTCCGCTGTTTCTCATCATGAGCGGCAGTATGGGATTCGGCAAAGTGCATCTGCTCGCACATGAACTTGTTTCCCGGCTGGAAAACGGCGAACAGGCTGTGATCATCTGCGGAAATAATAAAAAACGGATGCGTTCGCTCCGGCTGCAGTTCCATAAGAACCCAAATGTACATATCATCGGTTTTACACGCCACGTTGCGGAATATATGGCCGCTGCCGATGTGCTGTTTACAAAGCCCGGTGGCTTAAGCAGTACCGAGGCCGCTGTGCGGCGCGTTCCGCTCGTCCACACTGATCCGATTCCGGGTTGCGAAACAAAAAACCGTGCTTTTTTTGTCTCACGCGGAATGTCCGTGACCGGCGCACATCAGAAAGAGCTGGCAGAGGCCGGTATTTCGCTTGCCTGCGATGATGCACGTCAGATTGCGATGCGCGATGCCCAGCGAAAAAACAGCCATCCGCAGGCGGGAACGTCAATTACACACCTTTTGGAAAAATTAGTTTCGGAGTAACTGCTTATGATGCTTACTGCTTATTTGTTTTATAGTTTCTTCGGGTACCTCTCGGGCAGCGTACTGTATTCGTACCTGATTCCAAAATACTTCTGCCACGTGGATGTCCGAACTGTGAATGAAGATCAGAATCCCGGTGCCTTCAACGCCTTTTCAGTGGCCGGACCGCGGATTGGACTGCTCTGCGTCCTGTGCGATATCGGGAAGGGATTTCTGCCGGTGTTTCTGGCGGCGCACAGTTCCGCTGTTTCGATGGGTTCCTGGATTTTCGCCCTGATTCTGCTCGCCCCGGTGGCCGGACACGCATGGCCGTTTCTGCAGCCTGCGAAAGGCGGAAAGGCGATCTCTGTCTCGTTCGGCGTGCTGCTCGGCCTCCTGCCGGATCTGCGGCCGGCGCTTCTTCTGGCGGCGTTTTATCTGACGTTTTCGTTGATTCTCATTATCCAGCCACACAGTCTGCGCTCGATCGTTTCGTTCTCCGGGTTTGCCGTTGCCGCACAAATTTCCCGCTTTCTTCCGTCCGTGCGGCTCGGCAGTCTGCTGGTATCACTCGTGGTGTGCTTCCGCCATCTTTTCAGCCTGCGGGAGCATGAGACCGAAAATGCTGCATTTACAATTCAGTCTTTGTCTGCTAAAATAAGGAAAAAGCAGAAAAAAGAATAATATTTACAGTTCATTTAAAACAGCGGCAAACAATTTACTTCAGGAGGATTGACACATGATTTCAGAAAAAATGGTAACTCTCGGCACAAAAAAATCGGTAATCCGCGAAATTTTCGAATACAGTAAAAAACGCGCTGCCGAGATCGGATCAGAAAACGTCTTTGATTTCAGTATCGGAAACCCAAACGTGCCGGCTCCGGCCTCCGTTCATGAGACCATCAAGGAGCTGCTCGATTCCAAAGACGATTACTATCTCTTCGGCTACACCTCCGCGCAGGGCGATGCCGATACCCGCGCCGCCGTTGCAGCCGACCTGAACAAACGCTTTGGTACCGCGTTCCATGCCGACAACTTCTATATGACCTGCGGTGCAGCCGCTTCGCTCCGCATCGTCCTTGGCGCTTTAACCGTTCCGGGCGACGAGTATATCGTATTTACCCCGTACTTTCCGGAATACCGTGTTTTCATCGAATCTGCAGGCGCAGCCATGATCGAAACGCCGGCTGATTCTTCCACGTTCCAGATCGACTTTGACCGCCTCTCGGCCACTGTCACAGCGCACACCAAAGGTGTTTTCGTCAATTCCCCGAACAATCCGTCCGGCGTTGTCTACACCGAAGAAAACATTCAGAAGCTCGCTGCTTTTCTGGAAACAAAATCTGCCGAATACGGTCATCCGATTTATCTGATCGTTGATGAACCGTACCGCGAGCTTGTCTACGGAGACGTGGAAGTTCCGTATCTGACAAAATATTACAAAAACACGCTGGTCTGCTACTCCTACAGCAAATCCCTCTCCCTGCCGGGCGAGCGTATCGGCTACGTTCTCGTTCCGGATGAGGTCGATGATGCAAGAACCATCTACGCAGCCGTCTGCGGTGCCGGACGCGCCCTCGGCTTCGTCTGCGCACCAAGCCTGATCCAACACGTCATCGCCAAATGCGCAGGACAGGTTTCTGATCTTTCGGTCTACAAGAAAAACCGCGATCTGCTGTATGATTCATTAACCGCCTACGGCTTCACCTGCGTTCACCCGGACGGCGCTTTCTATCTCTTCATGAAAACTCCGGAACCGGACGCGTATGCATTCTGTGAGAAAGCGAAAAAACACGAACTTCTTCTTGTACCCGGCGATGACTTCGGTGCACCGGGATTCGTGCGGATTGCTTATTGCGTTACCACCGCACAGATTGAGCGGGCACTGCCGGCGTTTAAGGAACTGGCGGGAGAGTATTTTGGATAATTTTTCAACTGTCAACTTTTCTTAAATAGATGTTGGGGTCAAAAGGCTTTTTGACCCCTTTGACCCCGGTATCTTACATATAGTAAAAAACGGACACTGCTTCATCTTTGAAACGCAGCGTCCGTTTTTCTTTTATTCTCCTACATCCTGTTTTCCAATCACAACTTTACATCTTTTCTTCCACATCCCCTGTTCTGACACACGCATACCGCTCGCTTTCGATGATCTGTTCCATCGCTGCCGCTCCTTTCTTTTGAGCTATCTCAATCGCATAAGGCGGGCAGGACTTGAACCTGCATTCTGTGCCTTATCCTCTACGAAAAATTTGCTGTACGTTCCACAAACATGAAACATTTTTCTGCACAGGTTTTGCCCGGTCAAGCGGATATTCGCAATCCGCTTCGCTACTTGCTCATAACCGAATAACTGCTCCGCAGTTTATCAGAAGGAGCTTACACTCCTCCTGATACAAGCAAGTCCCCACCCACTGCTTATTGCTTTTCGCACTGGAAACAGGGGACTTACTTGATTCGGTTAAACTACCGCCTTATTTTCAGCCACATTTTTTGTGGATACTGATGTGTATCAAATGCTGTTCCACTCTGACTTGCTTTATATCATCGGTGGAGATGCTATTTTCCTGCCTCAGCCTTCTCTCTAAAGCTCAGGATTTCCTTCAGAGACCTTGGTTCATAATTCATCCATGGCTTCATACATCCCACATTTTATGCCTGCGGTCTGCACTCATAAATGTGTCTGCTGCATTCCTGCTTTCTGCACGTCTCTGTTCTTTTTGTGAATGTCCGTGCTTTGTTCTGTATATACTATATTACATATTTTCGATTTTTGCCTTTAACTTCTGGTTTAATTTTTCATGTGATATGGTTTCTGGTTTTTCCCAGCTCCACACAGTACTGTCCAGACCTGATTTTCCTTTGGACAGTGCCTTTAGCTCTTCCACGCAGAATTCCATCGCGCGTACGATGTACTCGTTGGCCATTTGTCTGGTAAGGATGGACAATTTCTCTTCTTTTCTCTGGACGAATTCCCCACGGACTTCTTTTATAAGACCTTTCACATCAAATTCAGCAAGCTGTGCCAATGGCTCTTTTGTAAGATCCAGCTCCTGGATCATTTCCTGGGAAAGGCCATATTTTTTCGAAACATATTCATTTAATATCTCGTAGTCCCGATGCAGTTTTTCTACATTTCCAGGAACGCTCGAATTCCAGCCATGCTCCCCATACATAAATCTCCGATATAGCATATCCTGGATCAGATGAAGATAATAGCCGAGATATAAATCATCCTTCTCCATGTATTTCCCGTATCTGTCGCGGAAAAATTCGAGATCGTATGTGTATCTGGTATTTTCGCAGATTTTCTTCTTTAAATGGCTATTTCCCGCCACCGCCCCATCCGGCAGAATCACCCCAAGGAACAGGCGTTGATATCTCGAAACGAGACTTTCTTTCTCATCTCCTGTACAATTGCCAAGTGAATCATGCTTGATGCCATAGTGTCCTCTTTTCCTTTATTCTTCTACATTCTATTTTCCAATATCAGCTTTACATCTTTTGAAAGCTTTCTATCCATACTGCTAACTTTAACATTTTCATGCCGCATTTCCAGTTCTGACGCATGCGTACCGCTCGCTCTCAATCACTTTTTCCATCGATTTGACCGGTGTGCTGTCAATATTGTTCAGGAGATTCTGGAATGTCGTAACCGACTGGCCGCTGTATAGCTGGACACCTTTTCTCCGACTGTCGGCATGGAAAATATCGTTTCGACTGTCTACATTCCAGAAAATAATATTCGGCAATTGGTAGCCGCAATACTCGTACTTTTCTTTCATATGATCATAAAACATCCAATTGCGGTCTCCGCATCTGTCGATCTCCATGTCAGATACAACGATCAGCGCTTTCGGCATTTCTTCCGGCGGTACATCGTGATCCATCGCTGTTTCCAGAACCCGCTCAAATGCAGCCTGAAGATTAGTATTCATCCCCCATTCCGTACGCTCGACGTATTTGATTTTCTGCAACAGGGTTTCCCCTCTCAGAGAAACAAATTCCGGCTTCTGGCTGAACGTCATGAAAAGATTGTGGTAAGCGCCCCGGTTCCGCTCTGCAAAGTAAATAGCAAGACCAATGGATGTCGCCAAGGGTCTTCCACTCATGGAACCGGAAACATCTGCAATGACAATTGCATTCGTTTCCTGCGCCACATAATCCGGCAGCTGCCTCCACTGCGCCTCCAATACCTGATTCCATTGACGTCCATACAGAACTTTTTCCACGAGATCGTACGGGTACAGCGTCTCCGCATGAATCTTTTCTTTTCCATCCAGTGCCTTCGCCAGATACTGGTTAAAACGCTTTTCATCATGTTTTCGAAATGCGTTCCTGTAAATCATCATGGCTCTTCCGGAGACCTCCGGGTAAACGATCTCCTCCCACTTTCTTTCTGACATTTTCACTTCCAGCACGCCGATATATTTCCGCAGGGAACGGACGATTCTTTTGAAGTTGTAAACCGGATAGCCGAGTTTCTGCGCCGTCAGAATGCCGAGTTTTCTCGTCTCCGTATTTTTAGAGTCTGCCGTTTTGATCCATTTAGCAAGCAGGGAAACGCTTTTTCCCTCCTGGAAGTTTTTCAGATCTGCTTCCAGCTGCTGCTTCATGGCACTCCACATCTCGTCCTCAACGCCAGTCCGATCAGGCAGTACCAGTCGTCAAAACGGCCGAAAACACCAATCAGGTCAAGGTTGGCAATGACTGCCTGCGGATGGTACTCGGCAAGATACTGTAGTAGAATCCGAAAGACACGTCTCTCGCCGAGACCTTCCCGGATATCACGCGCATAAAACAGGATTTTCAACGCGAACAGCGGGTCTGCCTGATATGCTTCCGCAAACAGAAGCTCAATTCTTTCCGGATCCGCTCTGCGCAGGGATCCAATTGTCGCAAACAGATCCAGCCGCGCATCGCCGGTTGTGTTCCGTGCTGCTGCTCCATTTTCTGTATAAGTTTTTGTCGCCTGCTCCCGTATCCATTCTGCAAAATCCATCGCTGCCGCTCCTTTCCTTCCACTGTTTTCTCCATACATCCTTTTCTGGATCTGTGGACTCCATTCTTTCTCGTTTGCTCTTCTGTTTTTTTCTGAGTGAGGGCCGGATTTGAACCGGCATCTTCGCCATTACCACTGGAAAAAAGTTTGCCGTTACGGTCACGCACATGACCGTTTTTTCGCGCTCTTTCTTTTAAGCTACCTCACTCGCGTAAGGCGGGCAGGACTTGAACCTGCATTCTGTGCCTCCCTATTCTCCTCAAAAAGTTGCTGTGTGTTCCACAAACATGAACCCTTTTTTTCTGCACAGGTTTTGCCCGTTAAACTACCGCCTTATTCTGTTATTTTAGTGTTTCTGTCTTCTGTCCCCAGCTCAGGATTTCCTTTCGGGATCTTGATTCATAATTCATCCATGGTTTCATGCATCTTTTCCAGATCATTTTCTGTAATAGCATTTTCCCCAGTGATTTTTTTCTTCCCGATTCGGATTTCAGGGTCTCTCACCGTAAAATTTCCAGTCGCAGATATCCCATGTCTCAGAAATTTTTCGAAATGCTTTTGATTTTCCCCACAGTGTTTTCGCCCGTCGAACCCTCTTATTTGCCGCGCGCTTTGCCCAACGGAAATTTTTGCATCGGCCTTTGCTGACGGGCGTTTTTTTTACAGCTTCGGCTCATCAGCTACTCCCCATCCAGAATTTTCTGATAGAGAAGTCTGCCTTCCTCCCCGGCAAGCCGTCCGCAGATTTCTGCCCGTTCGGCGATAACAGGGATCTGGATATGTGCTTTGGCATCTGCCAGCTGTAGCAGCATCAGGTTTTGAAACATCGCAAAGCTGGCCATTTTCGTATGGCGTCTGACGTGCTTTAATTTCACACTGACGTGGTCATCATGATACTTCACATAATACAGGAGCTCCTGTACATCGAAACACGGAATCACATACCCCTGCCGGTCCAGCTCCGGGACCACGACGTCGCGCACGATTTCCATGCTTTTTTCGGGATGACCGTAGTAATGCATGTCCGGATCACCCTCGCGTTTTCCCCTGAACTGCGCTTCCGGCTTTCCGATATCGTGCAGCAGCGCCGCCAGATAGACCATGTCATTTTCCATCCTCCGCGGAAGATTGCAGACCACATGGAGGGAATGCATCCATAAGTCATACTGATGTGCACTGTTCTTCTGATCATAGCCAAACATGGTTCGTACGGCCGGAATCAGCGCTGCGATTTCTTCTCGTCTCACATCCATCTCTTCCGCAGTTTCTGCTGTTTTCAACACATTCAACAGCTCGCTTAACTTCATGTGTTCACTCCCCCTTTCTGGTCTTTTTGTGAATATCTGTGTTTTGTTATATATAGACGTTGGGGTCAAAAGGTTTTTTGACCCCTTTGATACCAGATTGCTACGTGCTTTGCACTCCCGCAATCTTCATGTATATACTGTATCACATGCTTTCGTTTTCTGCACTTAACCGCTGGTTTAATTTTTTTTGCTGATTTTTTATGCTGTTCACCCGGCACAAAATCCGATCTGCCGGCTCTGCGGTTTCTTTTTCAGGCCGATCATCTCGAAATCGTCCGCCGTCAGAAGACAGGCCTCCTCTTTTTCCAGCGTACCATTCTGATGTTCCCGAATGAGGCGGTCTGCCTGGCGCATGATAGCGTGGTCCAGCAGGTTTCTGACAAACCGTCCATTGCCGTAATTTTCTTCCCGGCATGCATCGGCGCAGATGGAAAAGCATTTTTCCCTTGTTCTTTCGTCCATCCGGTATTCCGATTTTTCCAGCATCAGATCCAGAATCTGCGTCAGTTCTTCCGGCGAGTAATCCGGGAAATTCAGGTGAAAGGCAATGCGGCTTGCAAGACCTTCATTCTGCTCCAGAAACTCCTTCATCTTCTCCGGATATCCTGCAAAAATGACAATGACCTCATCCCGGTAATTCTCCATCTCCTGCACAATGGTATTGATTGCCTCGGCGCCATACGTGCGGTTGTCTTCTACAAGAGAATACGCCTCATCGATAAACAGAATGCCGCCACGCGCCGCCTGAAATTTACTCTCAACAATCTGTGCCGTCCAGCCGACATATTTTCCGACCAGATCCTGTCTGCCGCACTCTACAATGTGGCCATATTTCAGCACTTCCTCTTCCTTCAAGACCTGGGATAGCAGACGCGCCACGGTTGTCTTTGCTGTCCCTGGATTTCCGGAAAACAGCATATGCATGGATGACTGAACCCCCGGAAGACCCATCTGTTCCCGCATTTTCTGCATTTTGGCCGCCGCCAGAATCTCATCTGTCACTTTCTTTACATCCGACAGGCCTACCATTTTCTGCAGCTCCACATACGGCTTGTCTGTCTTCTTTTTCAGTTGAATTTTGACGAGGTCTTTTTGTTTGTAGGCCTTGTAAATATGCGTTTTTAATCCGCTTCCGTACCATCTGTTGTAGGCAGAAAAGATATCCGATACAGAATACAATTTCTTTTCTTTCGGAAGATACCGCGTCAGCTCTTCTATCGTGTAGTCGTGATACTCTGTCTTATCCGCCAGACGTTTCAAATAGCCCGTCGCCCGTTCCAGATCTCCCTGGCCTTCCTGAATCTGAATCAGATCCGCGTTGGAAAGAATTTCCGCTATCGTCTCATCCGATACGCTGCGGCTTCCGGAAATGTCCACAAAGATAAACAATGTAGAATTTCCATACTCATTCAGTTTCTTCCCAAGTGTTTTCGCCAGATCATAATTGCCGGTGGCATACATTCCTGTACTCTTTTCACCTTCCAGATTCAGAATCACTGTTCCGCCTCTAGCACTGGAGAAAATATTGTCAAAATTATCTTCCCGCTCTGCCTTGTATGTCATCTTCTGCACATCGTAAACTCTGCCGCTCAGCAATCGTTGATTCTCCAGCAGTGCCGGAATCAGAAGATCTATCATATCATCCGCAGCCGCTTTGTCACCGGCTGTGATCAGATAATGAACCGGATGCCCAACAAAACGTTTTTCATTTTCCGGGGCGTAAATCCGCTCCATTTCGTCATAGAAGCTTTCCGATGCCATAATTTCCTGCATCTGCTCCGCCTGCTTTTGTCTGGTCATATTTTGAGCGGTATAAATCCGTTCACTTACCTGATACGCAACAGGTTCAAAAAAACTGTGATGTTCTGGTTCTATCGCAAGTTTTAATTTTTCCTTCAGCGACCCGCTGTAACACTCCGTCCAGTTATTCCGTTCTGCCCGAACCAGTTCTTTGCAAAACGCATCATTTGTGATCTCCTCATACGCAAGCAACTCAATTTCCGGCAGTATCTTCTGAATACAATCCACACATACCCGGGGAACCACTTCCATCTCAAGTGCAGCCACAATCGTCATCTGACCATTCAGAATATCACTGATCATAATGAAAAACTTCTTTTCTGTACGGTAGGCAGTGTAAAACTTGCTGTTCCATTCCGCAGCATCACTCCGTCTGGAATAGAGACGCTCATATCCTTCCTTCGTTGAATCCTCCTGTTCCAGATTCAGTTTTGAACAGTCTGCTGTGTATTTGTAAAGAATCATTCACTGCTACCTCCCTTGGAGCTTTTACTGGTAATCCTTCTGTTGTCTCTTTCTACCTGCTATCTTACCACCTGCCGTATCCCATATGTGGACAGGTTCTTGTCTATACGAAAACCAGACAATTTTCTGGTTTTTCTATTTCTCCATAACAGGTACTTACTTCTTTTTTCTTCTGCATTTCTGTACAGTATTTCGACACTGGAATAACGGCTACAATCACAACATGTTCTTTTTTCTCGCAGTTTCCCAGCAAGCCAATCATATACCGCAGCTCTTCTTTTCTGTCGGCAAAATTTTTTCTGCTTGTCATCATCGGCACTTCATCAATCACAAAAACAGAAATTGCTCCATTCTCTGCTTTCTGCGCTATGATTTCTGCCATTCTCTCCACCATCATCGCTGGTGTATCATCAATTTCTATCTTGGAAAGCTCCTCCTGCCCGTACATGCTCTGCAGAATCTTCCACATCTCCTTCTTTTCATGCTGCAGTGAAAAAAGGAGAACTCCATCCTCGCTGGTTTTTCGCTCTTTCCAGCCATATGCAACCGCTTTTTTCGTTTTTCCGCTCGCCGCAGATCCCGCCAGGAAAATCATCCTTCTGCCCCTCCCTCATCTTTCAGAAAAATTTCAAGCATACGTCCAATTACCATATTGTCTCGTTCTACCAGATCTCTGGCTGTTCCAAACATGAATCGAAATCTCAAATCGAAAATCATTCTGGCCTGCTGTTCATCCAGTCCATACTGCTTTTCCAGTGCCAACGTTGCAATCCCCTCATTTGGGTAGTCCGCTTTCATGATCTGGCAAAGTTCATCTTCATGGCATTGTGCCCAGCTTTGTGCTTCCAGCGTGTGTTTTCTTTCCAGAAGCATGTTCTTTCTTCTTACCAGATACTCTGCAAAATACTCCAGCTCTTCCTGGCTGTATCCGATCCACTGACCCGAAATATCCCAAAGTGGTTCTATTTGTTTCATTTCCCGAAGAAGATGCTCTTTTTCCTCCAGAAAAGCTTTCCATCTCCCCTGTTTTTCCCGTTCAAGCGGCTCTTTTTCTTTCTCAGGAGCTTTTTCCCACTTCTGCAGTATTTCATTATAGTCCTCCGCTTTTTCCACCATGGTAAGAAATACCTGTTTTGCTTCAGAATTTTTTCTCATAACAGAATACAGAATAGCCAAAAGTGCATCCAGTACATATATTTTATTTTGCCCGCACTTTTTCTCCAAATATTCCTGTTTCGAAACAAACAGCCTAATCACGCCATCTCTGTTGTTTGTGCGAGACGGAACGATGATATAGGCCTTATCCTTTTCTTCAGGAAAATCTTCTGCCCTTCCTTCAAACACGACTTCCGTGGCATCTTCAACGCAGATTTCCGTCAGTGGATCAAAACATTCCAGAAATTCTAAAATACCCATATTGCACCTCTCCTTTATTTCCCGATCTGATCTGCGGTTCTTTTCGTTTTCCCGGGTTTCCGCTTTTTGGCCTTTCGGATATAATTTTCACTGAACTGCTTTTCCCGTTCAATCCAGTCCTGCGTTCTCTTCTCAATCACAAATGGAAGTTCTCTCCAGATCATCCTGAGCTGTTCTTCTGTGATCTCCGGCACTTTCTTTAAAATTGCCTCCCGCAGATATACACCGCCTCCGCTGCAGGAATCCGGGAAACAGTTTTCTTCGCTGATGGCATCCAGAATTTTTTTATAATATTTTCGATACATCTGATATGCTTCGTAATGTGCAATACGGTTCACATGATCTTCGATTCTGGATTCCTCTTCTTGTTTCAGAATTGTTTCCTTGTTGATTCCACCGCTGTTCACATTCGCATAATACATCGCATATGCTTTAGCTTCTTCCAGACTTTGGAATGTGCGGAGAAATCTGCCGAAGTTATGAATATCACCATCTGAAAACGTAATCCAGTCATAATATGCCAATTCCGGCGGAAAATGATTTTCTTTTCCGTAAAGCTCTGCACATTCCTGTCTGCTGACAGAATGATAATCCCACGGACCGATGATATCATCGTAATCCGCGTAGAAAAGAATATAGGCTTCCACCTTTGCATCACTGTATATCAGCATCGGGCTGTGCTCCTCGTACTGATACAGAATCGAGTATTTTACACCCTTGATTTTTCCGTCATTCCTTCTCATCAACAGTGCGTAAACGCCCATCTCAGAATTGTCCGGAATATTGTTCACATGCATCGGCTTCCAGTTAAATTCGTTCTCCGTCAGTTTCTCCTTCTCGCGTTTTTTCCGGCGTTCCGCCATTTCCCGATCCATTCTTTCCCTGTACAGAACGCTTCCGATGTAATCATATCGTTCCAGATGCTCCACGCCAATTGCCCGGCCGGCCAGATCAATGGCATAAAAATGCCAGAAATTTTCCTTTTCCCGTTTCGCCTCCGCAGCCGCTTTGCTGTACTCATCCAGAATGTCTTCCCGGATCAGTGCATTTTCTTTCTCCAGATATTTCCAGCCGTGATCTTCTGCTTTATATTTATGACGATAACCAATTCTTTCATCGGTCGTCTCAAAGATCGGGAAAAGCTCGGTACTTTTGTAAAATGGTGTCTCTTCAAATCCGAAAATATACTCTTTTCCCTCTTTGCTGAGCAGACATACACATCCCGGGCCGCCCATTCCAGAAGGGGGATCCTCCTGTGCAAACACAACGGTTTTCCAGAAGTCTTCTGTTAAATCTGGTAAATCAAACGTGTGATCTCTATCCATATCTCTGGCTCTCTTCCTTTCCTTTTTCCGTTGCATAAAAAGTTCTCTTTTATTCTGTTCTCAGATCTTCTCTCGGCTGATTGGAAAGCACAATCACCATCTGCTTTCTGTGAACCGTTTCATACTGAACATCCATCCACATTTTCTCAACATGTGGACACTCTTCCATTCCGATGCCGTACACATACATATCATCGTATTTCTCCGGTATCTCACTCCGATATTCATAGTATTCAGATGACCAGTCATTTCGATTTACGATAGAAAAATGTCTGCCGATCTGCAGATACGGTTTTAGATCCCGGAACAAAAGCTTCTGTTCCACACTCCGTTTGATATCCCGCGGTTCTTCCGAAATCATAAGTTCCATCGCCGGATTCATTGTATCATCTTTACTGCACCAACATTCTCCTTCCGGTTCCGGCAAAGCCGTATAGACATCTCTGTAAAATTCCACATCCACCATTCCGACTCCATAGATGTAAAAGCCGGCATATTTCTGTTCCGGAATGTCTGACATCATCAGATAATCGTGGTAATAACCATCCTCAAAACAGATGGATAAGCGGACATTGCGTGCAACATATTTTCTCAGTTCTTCAAATTTAATTGCCATCAGAAAACTCCTCCTTTGTCAGTACCAGTTTTACTACTTCGTGTGCGAAAAAATTATCTTCTTTTTCGAAAATGTTACCCAGCACAACCATGACCGGGCCGTCCTCTACTTCTCTGAACCCCAGCTTCCGCAGCAGGCTGATCGTTGGTTCATTTTCTGTCTGGGTTGTCACATACAGCTTATCGATGAAAAGATTCTTTCCGTTTGCAGAAACCCCATCACCAAAGAGCTGATTAATCAGCTCTCGGCTGGCTTCTTCACAGTAGCCGTTTCTTCGGTATTCTCTGGCGATATAAAATTCAATTTCGTATTCGTCTTCCATTTCTCTATGTACGCCTACGTAACCAATAAACTTGTCTTTCTGCTGTTTGGGAAAAATGGAATAGGTGCAAAGCTCATGATCGGTTCTCTCAAAGTAGTTGGCAAACCCCATCACATGTTTTTCGGATGGGCTGACTCCGCAGAATATGTAGAAGTCGCCATCATCCCGCAGCATTTGTAAAAATGCCTCGGAGTCTCTGTCCGTCCGGCTTGGGAGAAGGAATAATCTTTCAGTTTCGATTGCAGATCCTGTGTTCATTTGTGATCTCGTCTCCATTCTTTTGTACGTTGACTGTGAGTTTTCATGTTTCAGGAGTGAGGGCTGGAATCGAACCAGCGACAATAGATCTTTTGCTGTACCGACCACACCCATGATCGGCTTGGTTTCTCTGCTCTACCATGGCTGAGCTACCTCACTCATATTTCTCTTTTAACTTTTGTATTCCTTATGTGATTCCACTCTGTCAGGAACCAGCCTGCTCCGCCGGAATATCTCCGCCGGTTCTTCTGCGATCTCACTCCAGCCGGCTTTCAACAGGAATTCTTTTGTTACGTCTGCTTCCTGAATTGCGAAAAGTTCGTTCAACGTCATATCGAGTTGTTCCTCCTGATCTGTTCGGTATTCTGATGCATCCGCCGGTGTTCTGATGTACTCCTATTATTCCACTTCTCTCCGGCATTTGCATTGAACTTGTGGTTTACTTTCCGGGTATGCCTTATCTTATCATGGAACCGTTCCTGCATGTGGACACTCTTTTGGCCACTTCTTCTGTTGCCTTTCTTTTACATCGGGAAGTTTCTGTCCATTACCAGATTCTTGTTTTCTCAATTGCCGCAAGAAATGCCAGCATAGAAATTCTATTATTGGTCAGTGTACCGGATTCCGACAGAAAATCATAAATCACTGTGCATTCCTTTCTTTTCAGGACAGCTTCCGCCAAGGTATACAAAGCTTTCACAAATTCCTGCTCGGCACGATAATATTCTTCTAAGGCTTCTTTATCCTCACGTCCGTTAACCGGATCAAAACATGCCCTCACATACGCTGCTCTGGCTGCTTTCCGCTGCATCTCAAGATATTCTGCCTGCACCTGATCTGCGATTCCATCCAGTTCCTTTTGCAGCGTGTTGTAAATTTCATTCAGCTCCGTGCGTTCGTACTTCTCTTTCGTGTCGTAAGGCGGTACCTTTGTTTTCCATTGGGATGCCAGTTTGAAGCTTTTGTTTTTCAAATCGACAACATACGCATAGCGTGGACGCATGGTTCCACTCCACAATCCGGTTCGCAAAAACGGATGATTGGAATAGAAAAATTCGTAGGAACAGGATGAAAAATCAGCCCCAGGTTTATCATATTTTTCCTGGTTGTATTTATGTTTAAACATAATAAGGGCTTTATCTTCTACCGTGGCGTCATACAGAAATCCGCCATATGGATCGTCTAATCTTTCCTCTCGCAGCCACCGGACATCAAACGGAGCGCGCGTCAGAAATTTCATTCCTACATCGCCCCACCACATCGTGTCGTTTGTATTGTGGAAGAAATGACCATAGATGCGGATGTCGCGGTAAAAATTGTCGGTTTGCGGTGTGATGATTGAAGAAACTTGTTTTGCCAGATCATTTACATTCATAAAAACCTCTTTTTTATTTTTTAAGCTATGCACTAATCCCACCATAATGTAATCCTCCCTGTTCTGCTGATTGTCTCGATCTGCTGATTTTCTTTTCCGTTTACAATTTCTGCACAAAGCTCCACCAGCTTTAATCCATATTTTTCTTCCCATCTTTTTGCCACCCGTCCCATGGTTTCGCTGTCCGGGCAAGAATTGAAATCGCCCCAATACCTGCCCAGACAGCTGAATATCTCATATGCATGCGTCACATCAAAATTCACCCGGATGCCTTCCGGTTCTTTTTCTTTCTCCCGGAAAATCCATTCATCTCCGCTGCATGCCCTTTGCAGATGCTTTTCCTTCCAGACACACAACTCCATAGAATCCATCTCACAGATAATTGTCGTCATATCTTTCGCCTCCACCATATTTTTATTTGCATGTCCTTTTCTTATGCTTTTCGGCTCTGCATGCTCTTATTTCCTTCTTTTCCACCTTCCCACCGCTGTTCGCATTCTGGCGCACAGCCTCTTTCAGGATTGCCGCTTTAAAGGCTTTCGGTGTGCTTCCCATCCATTTGCTCATCTCTAATACGCAGTTATATTTTTTGTAATCCACTTTTTTAGCCATTTTTCTTTCTCCATTCTTTGTACTCATTTATTTCGCTGCATTTCCAAAACAGCTCTCAAATCACGCATCCGGAAACAGATCGTATTTTTCATTTTCGACGAAACCATTTTCTCTGAGTTCTTTGATAAACCGAATGGCTGTTTCAGCTCCCCATTTCCCCTGCAGAAGCATCATAAGCGGAATGTGAATATCCCGGAACTGTCCAAGCGGCCATTCGAACATATGCCGTTCTAATACATTCATCCCACTAAGCTGCAGCATTTCTTCTTCAAAACGCTCTTCATACGCAAAATCAAAATACTCCGTATCTACCCAGAAACGGCCGCCGTTGCCAAGCTCTCTGTTTACTTCATTGGCAAACAAAATGCAGTTCTCCATATTCCACTCATTGATCATGATGGGATGAATGAACCACAGCAGGCGGATCTGATCATTTTTCAGCACCTCCATCGTACCTTGGATTTCCAGCGGCGGAACCAGATTATTTTCATTCTCTAACAAGTAAAACATGTGCCATGCTTCCGGGTACATCTGACGCACTTTTGATGTGTTGTCCTTTTTTATTACACGAATGCCAAATAGCTCCCTCTCGCGTTTTACAATTCTTCCTACGACTTCCATGCTCTCTTTTTTCATATGTTCTTCCTCCTGTATTGATACTACATGTAGGTTCAGATACTGCACAGACTGAAGTTCTGTGCAGTATCGTATCATGATTCACTGTCCTTCTGGTGTCAGATTTTTGTCCGAACTGCCGCACTCTGAAATTTATGGCTCTTACATTGCCAGATATTGCTCTGCCATGCAGCACAGACTTTCCTCGTCAATGACCTCCAGGAAGGCATCTTCATCCCCGTATAACGCCTTGCCAATATGTTTGATCGCCTGAATTCCAACCATAAGCTCCTCTTCCTCCGGGTATTGACAATAGTTTAACAATCTCCGTATTGTCTTGAGGCTCACTGATTCATCCTCTTCAATATATTCTGATAATTCTATATCCCGCAGGATGCTGGAGGCTACAAAATTATATCTTCTTGCCGTTGTCATGAATCTTTCTGTATTGAACCAGAAACTGATACCATCCTTGTTATCCCGCAGGACATTCGAGAATTTCTTCAGCAGATGGGCTTTTTGAATGGTTGTAACTTTGATCCGCTCCCGTTTTGCCTTGCCCGGGGTATGATAAGCATCTTTCTTAGTAAATTGAATTTGTTTTCCCATTTTGTCCCTCCAACTTTTTTCTTCTGATCTTGTCTTTGTTGTGGGAGAGATATCCCGACCGAAATCGACAATATCTCTCCGCCCTGTTTCACGGCCTTATCGTTCGAGATAAGGCTTTAACTCACTCTCTGCAAACGTTTCGATCTTCGCATCCAGTTCTGACAGCTTCTCCATAAATCGAACCATCAGCTTTTGAAATGCCTGCTCCGACTTTATTTCCACAATTCCTTTCTCATTGCGCTTTGCTTCCTCTTCGGAAAAGATCTCCGTCGTATCTTCAAATACATATGGTTCAACGACCTGATCCATGAAGTTCATCATTGCCTTGTATACTGCTGTCGGCAATGCAATTTTCTTCACCTCGATCATATTGCGAATGTCGTAATATACGTTTTCATCCTCAATATCCATGTCGCTGACAAATTTTCTGAGTCTTTCATAGCACTCCATAATCTGCTGTTTCTGAAAATCAGTTGTTGTATTCATGATCTTTCTCTCCTCTTCATTCAGTTTAATTGGTTCAGCTGTTCTTTCCCGCAGTCCACCCTCCGGTAATTCCAGATATGCTTCCAGCTGTTCCAGCAAGCCTGGAATTCTCGGATCTGGCCCATTTGATGTTGCTCTTTCCCAGTCCTTTACCGTATTATGTGATATCCCAAGTGCGTCGCCAATCATCTCATGAAGCCTTGCCTTACTGGGTACTGCTTTCCCCTTGAATTCGCCCGTTTTCTTGATCAGATTGAGTACGGTTCTATATTTTGCATTATCAAATTTCATCATTTCGCTTCCTCCTTTTTCTTTAATCCGCGATTTTATCATACAATATTTGTTCCTTCTAAAAAGGGTAGGAACAGTGTGAGCAAAAAGGTAAGCAGTTTTCCTAACATTTTCATTCTCCTCCTTTCTTTTTGCCCCATAAAAAGTGTGACCGCTGCATCAGCAAACATCTTGCACACAACGGTCACACTTTTCCGGGGGTGTTATTTTTATATTCTACAGCTTCATCAGATTTACTTTTTCTGATCTTTCTCTGTACTAAGATATCCCTTTACGATCGCATGGTCCGGAAATCCAGGTTCCACGGATGCTCTTCGGCTGTGTTCTTTATCATAGGTTTGAAAATCTTTCCCCCACGGATACGTAATCCGATCGCGCCTTACAAATTCTCTGTCATAATCTCCAAGCTCAACTACAATATCGCGTGTAATCAAATGATCTTCTGCAAATTCATATGCATATCCTCTGTCTGCGTGTTTCTCAAAGATGCTTTGACCGCATGGCGTGTATCTCTCGAATCCACCCTGTGAAAGAATATGATCAACCACTTGCAAATTCCAGCTTGTCTCCGTCGTCTCCCGCCGCAGGTTATTGCAGTCTGCAATCATAAGCACTGGATTTTTCTTTTCCTTTGCCTTATTCACAACAATTTCCAATTCTTCGGCACGCTGGCTGTAATCCACCATTCGAATCCGAAATCCGGCAACGGTAAGAAACTGTCCGTTCTGGTCTTCCAGATCCACCAGCAGGAAATTCGGATGATTGTTTTTCATCGTCGTAATCACCGAATCATCCACTGCATGAAAAGTGTATACGTCCCTCTTCCAGAGAATTCCAACCTCATTTGTCCCATCATTCTGCGTGACTGCGTGCTGATATCCGGCTCGCTCCATCTCAGCCCAGAAATAACCAATCGTGCTGTGCTGAAACAGTTCTGTTAACACAATAATGTCTGCATTCTGGTCGATCAGTTCATCGATCACAAACTGTGGAATCCCCTTTCCCATACCACTGCGCTGATTGATGTTCCATCCAATTACTTTGCTCTTCATTTGCTTTTCCTCCATTTGGTTAAAATAATTTTACATAATCCAAAAATACCATCGTCTCCACAGCCGGCGTTCCGGCTGCGAACCGAGCATGCTCTATCCCCTCGGTAAGCAGCAGCCGCTCCCAAAGTTTTGGATAACTCTGGAAATCAAATCTGCAATCATCCAGAATCACATATTCTTTGATCTCTGGATGTTCTTCCAGGTATGCTGCAATTCCGGCACCTCTTTTGTACATCCTGTCCTGCGTGTGTCCCGATATAATCAGGCCATATCGGGCGAGCTTGGAAACCAGATATCTGTAATCTTCATCTGTGGGTTCTAGTTCCTTCCAGTCAGATGACAGAACGATATCCGCTCCGCCAAACTTGCTGATTGTCTTTGCCAGAACCTCCACGCGCGCATCGTCAATTCCCTGATATCCTTTTGGGGTTTGCTGGACGGTGGTCCTGGTATTCAGGACGCCATCGACATCCAGAAATACTACAAAGTTTTTATGTTTTTTGCCCATTTGTGTTCTCCTTTCCCTACCCTTGCAAAAAAGCAGCCGAATAGATCAAATCTATCCGACTGCTTTTCCGGGGGTGTTGTTTTTATTGTTTTATTATCTGGTGTTTTTATTACCATTCACTGCAGTCCTTATCGTATACTTCTTCTCGCTCTTCTTCTGTGTACGATGACAACCACTCGCTCTCCACATCATTTCGATCAGCAATTTCCTGATCGAAGCTGCCTTGATGACCGCAGTTCAGGCATTCATATTTGTCGCAATCAGATTGACTCACGACCAGACCGCCTTTGAAGCCGCAATTCGGGCACTCGTATTCATCTGCATATCGCTGTGCCCTTAAATACACATTCAGATTTAACTGCAGTTCTTCATATTCTGGATTTTCAAATAACTTAGAATTTAACATGTTGGATGTCCTCCATTTTTTTATTTTTCCCGAAAAGTAGTCAGCATCAAATCCTCTGACAAAATTCCGGGGGTATTGTTTTTATTGTCTTGTATTGTTTTTTTCTTCTTTTTCACATTGGAAAGACAGTACACTGGCTGTATTCTATTGTCTTTGTTTCTATTCTATTTTTCTACTGTCGACAATCATTTTCATGCACCTCTCTTTCCTGTAAGATTTTCAAAATAATACTCCATTGCGCAGTACATTAAATAGAAATAGTGGAATTCAGACATTCCTAACACGCACGATCAGAATGCATGCAGGCTCAAATTCGACAAGTTCTTATTTTCCCGAAAAATATTCGACAAATTTTGATTGTCGTCTTGTAATATTACTTTTCCGGGGGTATTATTTTTATAGATGTTCCTGTAATAAAAAGACTTTGCAACTTTCAAAACTAAAACTGAGCAATGGCATATTCCTCTTATCACTAAGAAGGCCTTGCTCACAATACTAATTATGTCAGAAATCTGATTAGCCATCTTAACTTGGCAGAATGGAGATTAACATGAAGATTAAACTTACGTTAAAAGATTATCTTAGGCAATTGCAGTTAATGAATAAGCAATATGCCCAAGAAGAAGCCTTGTATCCTTGGATATATATGCTATTACAAATGACTAAACATAAAGATGTATCTATTCAATTAATTGCTAAGGCCTCAAACACCAAAGCACTTCCAGGAAGGAAACTTTTGGGTGGTAAAAAAAATGATAATATTAGCCTAGCGTTTCCAGATATAGCAATTTTGGGAAACAAATTTGATGCCACAGCAATTAAATCCGAAGATTCAAAAAGCACTAATGAACAACTTCCTTATATTTATGGCTGTGTTGAATGCAAAAAATCCGATTCAAAATTGAGTGATTTAGACTCTGGAACATATTCTATTATTAGCAACTTTGTACAAATAAAATTTAACCGTGATGCCAAGAATGTTATTTTAAAAGAATTAAAGACAACGATTAATCCCGTTGCCTTCGTAGTCGATATACTACCCACCCCAGAAAATGTATGTTATCTACGTTCTATAACAAAATACGAACAATTAAAAGATCCTGCTGGAACTCTTTCTAAACTCTTAGATAACTTTTATGATGATAAGGATTTTAAAGATAAAAAAAACATTTTCATTAAACCAAGACTCAATACATTTATCTTAAAAAAACAAGATAATTCATTGTTGCCGTTTGATCCTGATATTTCAGAAATAATAGGCGAATTATTATGGTATGGCCAGGTTCTTTATACAAATGGACTAATATGGAAATATTTCAAAATAACAAAATTGAACTATTCTGATGAATCGAACAATCTAAATCTTATTGAGTTAAGGAAAAAACTATTGCATGACAAAAGTTTTGTTTTTGAAAATTTAGCTTTTGAAATTGATGTCGCTGAAATTGCTGATTTCACTGACAAATACCCTAACTCCGAAGTTGCATCCACCGAATGGAATAAATTAATTGATGCACTTGCCAAGATTGACTGGCGTCAAGATCCAACCGTCACTATTAATTGAAATTACAAAATTCTCAATTGTGGGAGATAATATATGACAAATACCAAGCAAATAATCATAACCCTCAACGCCAAGGCTCTTTTTGATTATTTTCCCAAAAAGCCCACTGAAAACAATCAATGTTTCAAACTGGATTTTTCCGACCCCGTTCACAGCTACGTGGTCACACAGGAAATCACGCGAGAGGATTGTCCTCTTTTTCATCAAATTTATGAAGTTCTGAAGAAAAGACAGGGCTCTTCCTTTCAGGTCACGGAGAAAACTTTATATGATAAATTCCTTATCGTTGATTTTCAGGATATCTTTCTTTCCTTTGACAAATCTTCCGATCCCAAATGGAAACTGAAAGATCAGGAATTTCTTCAGAAAGATGCGCGGGATCTGATCGAGCATGGGTTTGATCTTTATTTTCCAGATTCTGACAAAGCTGTCCATATGTCTGCATTTGATAAGAGTGGAAACATGACCCGCCACAGCAGGATTTCGTTCATTGATGAAACTCTTTACGATGAATTAAATCTCCGCCTCAATTTAGGAATTGATTTTTTCGGAAATAAAATCAAAATAACAGAAAGTAAATATTATGCCTACCGGGGATTGTATCTGTCTTCTTCCAAAAGAATTGATTCTGAAGAATTACGTCTTACTCCTGAGACATTTGTAGTTGTGCAGGACGAACGGATAGCCTCTGGTAAACGTGAAAACAAACCAGCGACTGGATATAATTATCAGCGGAATGTCCCCTTATTAACAGCAGAAAAAACAACGAATTCAGATGAAACAATAGATTACCAATTTTTAAAACCGAAAACGGAAGAGTTTTTCTATGTAGATACTCCTTTCGATGGTTCTGGCTTTATCACTCCAACCTATTCATGTTATGTCAATACTTCTCTTGGAACATCCGACGCAACCTCTTTTCAAATAAGGCTCCCCTTTATAAAAGGAATGCTTCATGAGGTTGATGTTCACGCATTTTTAAGGGAACATAACAGCGATAACGATTCACACACAAACTTGTATACTGATGCCTTTGGATTTAAACGTGACCTGTATAAAGCCCATGTTTTTGTTACCAAAAGTATGTTTAAAGCATATAGCTGGTTAAAGCAGTATTGTGAAGCTGCAAAAAAAGAGGGTAAAACCATTGATCCGATGGAATTTTATTGCAATGCATTAAAAAAATACGACCATGCATTATATATTTCGGGTACTAATTTACCTTATGGACAGTCAAAATATACGCATTTAAGCTATCAGATGATTAATACCCTTGATTTTTCTGAAACACAATTTGAGCATATTTTAAACAGCCATTGCTCCTTTATTAAAAATCCCATTAATTATTTAAAAAGTTGTGATGGCCTGCTGGATACTGAAAACATGGTCAGTGACGATGAGGCAAACGACACGGATGAATTAGAAAATATTTTTACTGACACTGAATCGCCGGTATGGAAAAAGGCTCTCTTTAAGAATCCTGCTCTTGCAAATGATATCTATATAAAATCGCAATTGCAGAACATTCAAAAAGGGCTTTTAACAAAACTGGTGAGCGGAAAACTGCTTGTAGAAGGCCAAACACGGTATTTGTGCCGGGATCTGCTGCCATTGCTTGTAAGCCTGCTGGAAAAAGAGACCGATATGGGCGGCTTTTTCACATACTATTTATTTGATCGGTTCTATCTTCCTATGACTTCAAATCAACAGTTAGACAAAAAATGGGATTATCTTTCCTATTATGCCTTTTTCAGAAGCCCACATCTTTCAAGAAATGAACAGTTTATTATGCGGCGTTTTACAAATACCGATGAAGCGCATTACACAAAAATAGGACATGTAAATTATAATTCCTTTAAAAAGCATCTTAAAGTTTATCAAAAATATTTCGGTAAATTAACTGGTATTGTTATGGTTCCACGAGGTTCCGTTGCTCCTTTATGTTTAGGCGGCGCTGATTTTGACGGCGATTTGGTTAACGTTATATTTGATCAGGATGTTGTAAACGCAGTTGCATCTGGATGCTACGATACAGAAACGTATCCATACCGTATTCTTCCCATTATCACAATTCCTGCTTTGGATTCTCCTGCTGTTGAATTAAAGGCACATGTTCCATTCGAACATATCAAAAATACCTTTTCCAACCGGATCGGACTGATTTCCAATGCATCCATTTCCATTGGGCAGACCGAGTATGGCAAGCCGTTAAATTCATCATCAAATTCCACGAACCAGGTACTTGTGACAAAGCCAAATGCTTCATCAACTCCTGTTCCTCCTTCGTGTGAACATTGTACCTTATTGACCGGTTTGGAAATTGATGCAGCCAAAAATGGAAAGCACCCTAATTTAGATCCCATTCTAAAGGAGCAAACGCATCAGAATTCCTATCTGACGTTTTTGAAAAAATGGAAACAGTTGCGCTCAGAAGAAAATTATTATTTCAGCAATTTGACTGTCAAAAACAGTAAATCTTCCAACGAAGAGAAGTTCACGATTTCCGCAAAGGATTGTCGGACAAACGCAACTTTTTCTGTTCCAGATTATGGAACCTGTATTAACAAATTGCCTGGCCGTTTTAGAGATGAATTGGAAAAATACAAAGCGAAAGAAAAAGTCCGCGATAATACCTTAAAGTTGTTCCTTGCGCCGAAAAAAACATCTGCTAAAAATAGTGCAGCGATCAAAATTTTTGAAACGCAATGCCGTGAGATTTTATCCACGCATTTCTTTTACATCCATTCTCTTCTTCCTATTATAAGAGAAGAAAAAAAAGAGGTTTTCTATGCACCGGAAAATCTTCTGAGAAATTTGTTTCAAATTTATGATGAAGAAACTGCGATTCAGCTTCAAAGAATTACGGTTCCAGCCTTAAAAAGTAAAATACAAGAGCATATTACGGAAAGCAATTCCATTCAGGACATGCGCACACGTCTTCTTCATGAGCAATGGCTTCTTCAGCCTTCTGATCATCGTGGAAAGGCATTGGAGTACATCATTGGAAATGGATTCAAAGAAGCTTCCCTTGATGAAACGGAGCGAGAACTGCTGTTCCATTTTTATCAGCAGGGATACAAAACGTTATGGTTAATTCTTTCCTGTATAAAGGTGCCAACACAGGATGCCCCTTTTGATGTTCTAAAAGAAAAAGCGATAAAGCAAATGGAAAAGTCAGAAGAGAAAAGAAAGGCAAAAAAGGCTCCTAAGGAAGAACTTCCGCCCATTTCTTCCTATGTGGCTTCAAATTCGGACTTCATCAGACACCTGGACAACGCTGCCCGTAATTTTTACGTAAATAATGATGCAAATGCACAACGCAAGATCTACCGTATTTGTCTCCGCGAACTGGAAGAACTGATTGACCATTCATCTGTCGATATGGGACAGCTTATTACCACATTGCATAAGCTCACAAGAACAAGCTCTGAAAACCGGAATTTCTTCTGGGATGCATTTGTGTGGGAAGATATCGATTCTCATTTGAAAGGAAGTGATACTACATGTTGAATGAAAAAGCGGAATTCGAAGCATATATAACAAATCCCGAATCAAGCTCGCCAAGAATTCAGCCTAAATTACTTACTGGAAATTTCAGTACGGACTGCGGTTTATATGGAATTGAACAGATTCTGGTTGTACTTGCAAGAGGATATATTTTTGACACTTACCGTGAAGATGAAATTTATTCAGATGGATTTGTTCGCCCTGAACTTTTGAATGATACAAAACTCTTTTTACAACGCTGGCTTGGCTTCCATTTTGAGCATGCGAATTCTCCGGAACGTAATCCCGCTCCCAGTTACCGCCGACAAGCTTCGAATGGGACAGACTATTTTCGTGAGGCAGACGGATGGTTTAAAAAATATTGGATGGCACATTGTGAGAAAAACGAGAAGGAAAAAGAAACTCTTTGGAAGAACCTGGAGACCAAATGGACCGAAACTTTGTCCGTCAACGATTATCGGGAAAATCAAATAACATTGAATTCCGTAATTGCCCAGGCACTCAATCGTGGGTCATTAAAAGAACAGTATTTGGTCTTTCGGAAAGATCCTTCCGGCGCTCCTGTGAAAAATAAAAAAGAACGTTTTTCTTATTTATACAGTCTGAAGGCTGGCAATGATGGTAAAATACACACGCTGTACGAAAAAACACGTGAACGCTTACTCAAAAATATAGCCGCGTATCTCTTAAGTCAAAAATACCATCCCAAAGGTCAAACATTTGTACTGCTCTATAGAGGTCAGCTCCTCAACTGGTATGGTATTGATGATGCGAAAGGGGCGCGAAGCATCTGGTATTTCCCACGCTGCGTATGGGGGCTGGAAACGAAGGAACAAATTATGGAAGCTTACAGCCGAGAAAGTCAATGGAACTTTATCAAATTTTCTGTCAACCAGGCATTTCTCTCCTATTTTGACTTTCACCTGATTGATCCATCACAGGCTTGTGATGTTGATACGTCTAAATATTGGATTCTTCAGGATATGGGGCATGGGAGCAAGAGTTTGAGATGTTGGAACCAATAATTGGGAAGATGGCGGATTTACCGCCACCCTCCCAATTATTACCTATGTATAAAACCGCCGCTGATGAAACAACGTTATGTTATGACTCATCATTTATTTCACGTACTTCCTAATAAATAAAAATCAAGCGTTCGTAAGCTTTACTGAGTAGACTATAATTTGTGGCTTTCTTTTGATCACTTATAACCTGTAAAATGTGAATTTCCTATAAAATTAACTCTCGATATGCAGAAATATCATATTCCCTACATTTTCAACAAAAAACAATAGCAAATTCGAGAGTTAATTAACTCTCATAAAATTCCTTTTAAAGTATGCTACAACTGGCTTAAATCAAGAACATGTCGAAACGAGAGTTAATATTTCAAGAAGTTCACATAAAAAATTCCAAGCATTGTAATCAACACACTAATTGACAAATATTTATGTACTTTTATTCAGATACCTCCTGTCGCTTTCTCTAGCATATACCTTTTGAAAGATATATATAAGCTGAGAATTTCGTTTCTAAGAACACTTAAATTTTAACCATTCCTTTTAGCATAGCATGGTCTGGCAAACCTTTAATTCCTAAATAATCATTTTCCGTTTTTCCCAAATATCCATTTTCTTCCGTAAGAAACTCCAATCATATGTAGCAATGGGACTACATTTTACATCTTGATATCCGTTGTATACAGAATCTAAACCTTTTTCTACAAGCCAGTCTAAGCCAACTCTATCGCCATCCTTAAATACAAAACTATGGTAATCATTAACTATCCTTGGACCATATACCTCAGCAACTGATGAAAAATATTCGGATAATGTATTATGAACACAGTTGAAATCCCCTAAACACAAAAATCTATCTATATTATTAAAGCAGCTTTTTAAATAATTATATTGAATTAACTTTGTGTCACTTTTTGTTTTAATTCGAGTACCAATAATACTTAATTTCTTATTTTCAATCTCAATATCAACCTGTAAAAATTCAGGACGATTAACATCGCAGACATCTACAGTCTTAACTGCAATTAATTTGTACATTAAATTTCTACGCACACCGATACAAACTTGATTATATCCTTTTGAAACAAATGGAGAACAATATAGATCAAACTCTTTCTCCAGATCATGTTTAAATTCTTCCCAACCATTTGATGCGCAAAATTCAACTAAAGCAAATATATCTACAGAATTAATACACTTACTAACAAATGATGGAATTTCATATCCTATTCCACCCATTGCATGCAAGTTCCACTCTAAATATTTTATTTCCATATAAGCCTCCACAAAATTTAAGTTTTTTTACTAATCGCTCGATAATCGAGTAGACTTACACCTCACAATGTAAGCCCCTCACAGAACCGTACGTGCGGCTTTGCCGCATACGGCTCTTCATAATAATATTTACAGTTTCAAAAGCAAGCAAGCAAGCAAGCAAGCAAGCAAGCAAGCAAGCAAGCAAGCAAGCAACTGTAGCCCGGAGGGTGGGAGAAAGATGAAGAAGTGCAAATTAGTACAGAATATAAGAAATTTCAAATCTTGTTATTTTATATTTTGCACAATGATATGTTTAGTTGTTTTTCCTGTTTCCACATCTGCCCAAGAAAGATCCAGAGCGGATCTTTATCACAGGAAATACAGGAATTGATGCTTTGCACTATACGGTGCGAAGTGATTTTTATCATCCGGAAACAGAATGGGCAAAAGGCAGCAGACTGATTGCTGTAACAGCACACAGAAGGGAGAATCTGGGAGAGCCCATGCGTGATATGTTCCGGGCTATACGCAGGATCGTGGAAGAATTTACAGATGTGAAGGTTATTTATCCTGTACATTTGAATCCGCAGGTCAGGAAGATCGCAGATGAGGAATTTGGTGGATGCGAGAGAATACACCTGATCGAACCACTGGATGTGGTGGAATTCCATAACCTGATGAAAGCCAGTTATCTGATCATGACAGACAGCGGCGGAATTCAGGAAGAAGCTCCTGCACTGGGAAAACCGGTACTGGTCATGCGGGATACAACAGAGCGTCCGGAAGGTGTGGAAGCAGGAACCTTAAAGCTTGTAGGCACGAAGATGGAGGATATTTACAGAGAATGCAGGCGGCTTCTTACAGAGCCGGAGACATACAGAAAAATGAGTGAGGCTAGAAACCCTTATGGTGATGGGACTGCAAGTATCAAAATCAGAAAAATCCTGGAGGATATAGATGCATAAGCATAAGCAGAGCCAATGCAAAAGAAAAGTGAAACATCGAAAGAATGTGATGGGACTTATTATATTTTGCATAACTGTGTGCATTGTGTTTATGTTTGCTTATTATCAGAACCTGAGAAAAGAAATATCTGTCCGGCAGGAATGGCTGGAAACCGTCCTGACCAGAGAAAAAAAGTGGATCCTTGAGAATCAGGGCCCTGAAGGCGAAATCTATATGAATGGAAGTAAAGCCGGAGATGTTAATCCATACTTTGCATGTATGGCTGCACTGGGGCTTCTGGCAGAAACAAAGAATTGCCCCATGACTGAAACAGAGCAAAAAGCTGTTGGCAGGTATCTGGACTGGCATACTGGGGTTTTGCTGGAAACAGATGGAAAAATGGGAATCTACAGGAAAGAGGGTGGGGAACTTATTTATAAAGAAAAGGCTGATTCCGAAGACGGATATCTTGGTATGTACCTTTTTCTTATGGGAAAATATCTGGAAAAGACAGAAAGTACAGACCTGCCGGAATCCTGGAAAAATGGAATCAGCCTTGCATTAAAAAAGATTCAAAGCCTGATGCAGGATGGAATTACACAGGTTTCAGAAGAAAACACAACAGTTTATCTGATGGATAATCTGGAAGTGTGGAAAGGCCTGTACGAATTGGAACTTGCAGGACTGGAAGATACGCAGGCGATCAGTGAAATTCGTAAAAAGATACAGAAACAGATAGAAAAGATATTCTGGGATGATGCGAATCAAAGATGGAGAATTATCGGAAACAGTGATCGGTATCATCAGACAGAATTTTATCCGGATGGTGTTGCTCAGATTTATCCGCTGATTTATGAATTTCCGGTAAAAGAGAAGAAAAAGCAAAAGGTATTATATGATCAGTTTACGGAAAGGTTTCAGTGGCAGAAACTGAATAAAAAAAGAACTGGCTTTTTGTGGGCAATGACAGGAATGGCTGCTGCGCAGATGAGGGATATCAATAACCTTGTGGAATTAGTAGGAAATTATGAAACAGAATATTGTAAGAAACGAAAATATCCGCTATATACAGGCGAAGCAGGATGGATATGCATGGAATGCGAGAAATTGTATGGATTATATGAAAGAAAAATAAAAACAGCATATTTGCAATATGCAGTTTGCGGATGTTGATGAAGCCCAAAGAACCCGAATCTGATTGTAATCAAGTAAAACGCCGGTTGTGTGAATTTCTGAAAAAACGTGAGGAAGAATTAAGCTCCACGCATGAAAACCTCCAGTTTATTGCCGTGAACCAGGAAGGATACTATTATTCCGATGAGGGTCTGCAGGGCGTGTGGTACAGATCTAAAGATCTGCAGGATGCGGATATCAAAAGCTTTCTGACATCGGACTGGATCACCAATGAAAACCAGATGGTATTTGCCAGAAAACTGCAGAGCCAGCTGGTGGTCGACGGCAGTATCATCACACACTTTATTCTGATCCGTTCGATGGAGGAGATGGCACCGTATTTCAGAAGCAGTGCATTCAGCAACCAGAGCACGACGTATGTGGTGGACAGCAACGGAACGAAGATGTTCGAGGATACCGCTGTCGAGGAGCTGAGGATTCTGGCAGTAATTCTGCTTCTGATCCTGGCATCGGTTCTCTTTGTGACGAAATTCCGGAACAGCAGCCACCCGCTGGCAAAGAAAATCCCGATTCTTGCGATGACAGCCAACGCATTTTCAGAAGATGTGCAGAATGCCTTCAATGCGGGCATGAACGCACACATAGTAAAACCGGTGGATATGAAGGTACTGATAAAAACAGTGTGGAATCTTCAGACGGGCGCCGGAGCGGCAGGAACTTTAAATTGAAAAAATCCGGCAGAGTGTTTATAATGGATGGGAAAAACAAAACAGAAAGGCAATGCCGTTATGCGTAAAATTACAGAATTAAAAGAAAAACAGGAGATTGCGCTTGGAATATTACTGTATCTGGATGAAGTCTGCCGGAAACATCACCTGATCTATTTTGCAGCAGATGGAACGCTGCTCGGGCTGATCCGGCATCAGGGGTTCATTCCGTGGGATGATGATGTGGATGTCTGGATGCCGAGAGCGGATTATGAAAAACTGGAACAGATTGTAAACAGCGAAACGGATACACCGTACCGCGTCATGAATTTTCATAATACAAAGGGTTTCACACTGGCATACGGAAAGCTGGTACACACCGGAACGAGTCTTGTGGAGCACGTGGCAGGAGCTGTGGATACCGGTCTTTTCGTCGACATTTTCCCGTTTGACGGACTGCCGGAAAAAGATACACCGGAGTACGACCGTCACTGGAAAAAGCTGCTGTTTCTGGAAAGCCAGCGGATGAATGCATTCCGCACCTACCGCCAGACCTTAAAAGGAAACAAAGGAAGCTTCGCAAAATGGTGCAAATGGGCGATCCGGAAATGCTATGGAAAAGAGCGGATTCTGCGCGAGATGGAAAAAGAGTGCAGAAAGTACCGCGCGGAGGACTCAAAGTGGGTGGCCTGCCAGTGCGGCGGTTACCGCAAGTCGGACGCGATTCCCAAAACAGCGATCGAAGAGATCGTGCGCCTTCCGTTTGAAGGCCATCTGATCAATGCCCCGGCGGGATACGAGACGTATCTTCACACCCTGTACGGCGATTACCATCAGCTTCCGCCGGAGGATCAGCGTCATCCTGCGCATGTGGGAGATGCCTACTGGCGTTAGAACAGAGAAAAAAGCAGATGAGAGGTAAGCAATGAGTAAAATACTGGTGCTGGGACGTACCATGGACATGGGCGGAACGGAAGTTGCCATGGCAGCGCTGCTGCAGAAACTGGTGGAGAAAAAAGAAGATGTAACGCTTCTTCTGGTCGAAAAAAGAGGCGTTCTGCTGGAGCGGATTCCGAAGGAAGTGGAAGTGCGCCAGATGATCTGGAATAAAAAGCCGCATCCGGCTTTGGAACGGATTGTGGGAAAACGGGAGACACCGGCAGAACGGTCTTTCTATGCCAGAGGAATGGGCGTATTTCTGATGCGCGTCGTGTATGGAAAGAAACGGTATGGAAAACTGTATGAACGGATTCTGGAGTGTGTGGAGCCGGAAACAAAACAATACGATCTTGTTTTCGACTTTTTCGGATTCGGTGCGTTCACAACCGCATTCGGAGCCAGAAAGACGAATGCGCGGAAAAAAGCGGTCTGGTTCCACGGAGAAAATCTCTGGTGGCTGTTCCGGACCAGGGACTTTATTCCGGAGTATGATAAAATTTACTGTGTTTCCGAGCCTGTCCGAAAACAGGTCATTGCCCGTTTTCCGGAACTCGCGGACCGGACAGAGGTTCTGCTGAATTTCATTGACATCAAACAGGTGCAGAGACGGAGTGAGGAGCCGCTTAGCGATCCGCAGTACACAGGAGAGCTGAAATTTCTGACGGTGGGAAGAGCTTCGGAAGAAAAAGGATATGATATTGCGGTGCAGATTACGGCGGAGCTGAAAAAACGGGGACTTCGCTTCAAATGGTTCATCATCGGTGATGGAAGAGATCTGAACAAGCTGCGGACCATGGCAAAGGAATATCAGGTGGAGCAGGAAATTATTTTTCTCGGAATGCGCGAAAATCCTGCGCCGTACGTAAAATCCTGCGACCTGTATCTCCAGCCGTCCCGTCACGAAGGCTATCCGATTACGATTGTAGAGGCGAGAAGCCTGCAGAAGGTCATCATCGCTTCCGATATTCCGTCCATGCGCGAGCAGATCCGAGATGGGGAAAACGGATATCTCTGTCCGCTGGATGTGATGCAGTTTGCCGATAAAATCCAGAAAGTGCTGGCAGATCAGGAAGGACGCGATGCGGTCAGAAAGAAGCTGCGGGAGGAACCCATTGATTTTTCAGCGGGATATGCGCAGATAGAAGCGTTTGCAAAAAAATAAAAGAGAAACAGCAAGAAAAAACGCCAGAACCGGCGATAAGATATTTCCGGTTCCGGCGTTTCTTTAGTCCTGGCGTCCCTGCTTGTTTTCATACATATACTTATCTGCTTTGTCAAACAGCATGCGGAGCGTACATTCGTTGTAATCGGTGGAAAGTGCCAAGCGGTGGGAATAGCTGATGCGGAACTGGGTTCCGTAGCTGTTGAACTGTTCGACTTCGTTCTGAAGCTCTGTGAGGATTTCTGTGATGCTTTCGCGGGTTGCATCATAGATGACCGCCATAATTCATCGCCGCCGTATCTTCCTACGAAATGCTTCGCGGGAATCGAGTTTCGCAGCAGCCGGGCAAAGTTCAGAATCAGCTGGTCGCCAATGGAGTGGCCGAGGCTGTCGTTGACGCGTTTCAGGTTGTTCATGTCAAAGACGATACAGGCGGTAGGAGTTTTGATGAATTCCACATTGTGGAACAGCTCTTCGCACTTGCTCTTGTTCGGCAGTCCCGTGTGAAGGTCGATGTAGGCTTTCTGTTCCAGCTGGCGGTTGGCACGGGAAACTTTGACTGCGGCAACCGTTTCATCTGCCATCTGGAAATACGTCTCTCTCATGTCTACCAGACCCGCCGTTCCGTTTTCTCCGGATCCGACCTTCTGAATTTCATTTTTCAGTTTATCCCAGCAGGCAATCTGGACATCCAGTTTTTTCTGATAATCCTTGTCGGAAAGACTCACGAGATCGTAGTGGCCATCCTCGTATTTCAGTCCGCTTAAGATATCGTCCAGGTCTATCTCAAATCCGGAAAGATCCCAGACTTCAATACTCTTTTTTTCCTTCCTGAAGCTCCTTTTTCTCCCCTCGTCCCGCTGAAACATGCTTTCCGCATCCTGAAACAGAAGCCTTCTTTCATCTTTCAGACGGATTACCGTTTCTAAACCGCATTCTTTCAAAGTATTGATAAACGGGGCATTCAGGTACAGCGCATCCGCCACAATCACATCTGCGAAATGACCATGCCTTTTCTTTAAATGCCGGATGAGCCTTTTCGCTCCTGTCAGTTCCCCTTCATCTTTTTCTGAACCATCTCTGGGTTTCAGCATTTCCTGCCCAAAGATCACATGCGGCGATTTTCCTACCGTCATACATACCACACTTCGATGAAAGTATTTTGTCTTCCCCGTCCCGTTCTTCCGGCTCAGGCAGTCTGTACAGGACTTTTTTGTACTGCTGAATAATTCCATCCCATCAATACCTGCCGCAACATATCCGCCTATGGTTCCTTCCCGAAATACGCGGTTGCGTTTCAGAACATCAATCGTCTGCGCGTGAATTTCCTCGATTTCTTTTGGATCAATCCGGGAAAGAAGATCCCTGACTGCATCAACTTTTGGGATTTTTCCACGGATACAGTTTTTCAGTTGTTTCTCCATGCTTTCCGGCGCTGAAAAAATGGTGTGAAAACTTTCATACTGAAGCATCAGGAAAATCAGCACTGGCATAACGATATTAAACAACGGGATGGATTTTCTTTTTCTTTCATCGGATAAACCCTTGATTTTTTGTGGAATTTTGTATACACTTTTCATATAAGTTAGCAGTTTCTTCAATGCTAATTTTTCATTAAGGACACCTTCTTTCGTATGTTTGTGGGGTAACATAATTATACAATAAAAGGTGTCCTTTTTGAGTGTTTATCCGGACTGCGGCACAGATGGCCCGGGCATTTGGTGCTAATTTTACAGCACTGTATGTGCAGACCGCGGAACCGGCAGAGAAAACGCCGGAGGATCAGGCAAGGCTGCAGAAGCATATCCGCCTGGCAGAACAGAGCGGGGCGGAGATTGTAACGACGCACAGCGAGGACATTGCCCTGCAGATTGCAGAATATGCGAGAATTTCCGAAGTAACGCGGATTGTCATTGGAAAAAGCATGATGGATCAGGGATTTTTTCGAAAGAGAAGGGGATGGACCGAACGGCTGACCGATCTGGTGCCGGATTTGGAAATCCATATCATTCCGGATTCCAATATCATTACCATATATCTGGTCGGCGTTATGATGACATCCATTCTGACCAGCGGTTATACCTGCAGCGTAATCAGTTCTGTGATCAGTGTAGTGCTGTTTAACTACTTCCTGACAGAACCTTCTTTTCAATACCAGCCAGCTTCTGCAGAAGGCAGAGGATGCGTCGGAGATTTTTGATATTACAGCGACAAAGCTTGTAAAACTGCTGGGAAGGGATCTGACGGCCGCACCGGCAGGGGCACAGGAGAGCAGAATTGTCCGCGGAACACTTTACAGCGCGCAGACAGGAGGAAAGACGGAAAAAATCTTTGACCCAAGGGAACAGGAAATCATTCAGTGGGTTCTCGACAGCCAGAAAAGAGGAGAAAAATATCTGGATCGCGGTGGAGGACAACGGCCCCGGGATTCCAAAAGAGTCCAGAGAGCATGTGTTTGAGATGTTCTATTCCGGGAAAAATAAAGTAAGCGACAGCCGCAGAAGCCTTGGCCTTGGACGGGCACTCTGCCGTTCGATTGTAAATGCGCACGGCGGGGAGATAGCACTTTATGACTGCGATCCACAGGGCTGCTGCTTTTGATTTAACCTGCCGCTCAGCGAGGTGAATTTGAATGAATAAGACATTAATTCTGGTTGTGGAAGATGATACGCCGGTTCACAACCTGATTACTACGACGTTAAAAACACACGATTATAAGTATATTTCTGCAAAGAACGGTGCGGGTGCCATTATGGAGGCATCCACACATAATCCCGACATTGTTCTGCTCGACCTTGGCCTGCCGGATATTGATGGCGTAGAGGTGATTGAAAAGATTCGAAGCTGGTCGAATATGCCGATTATCGTAATCAGTGCAAGAAGTGAGGACAGCGATAAAATCGAGGCATTGGACGCAGGAGCGGATGATTATCTGACGAAACCGTTTTCTGTGGAGGAACTGCTGGCCCGCCTTCGAGTCACACAGCGCCGTCTGTCCCAGATGCAGGCAGAAAATGGAGTCCAGTCGGCTGTCTTTGAAAATGGCGCACTGCGGATCGAGTACGCAGCGGGGTGCGCATATCTTGACGGAGAGGAACTTCATCTGACCCCAATCGAATACAAGCTGCTCTGCCTGCTGTCGCAGAATGCAGGGAAGGTGCTGACGCATACGTTTATCACACAGAAAATCTGGGGAAGCAGCTGGGAGAATGATATCGCTTCCCTCCGTGTTTTCATGGCGACGCTTCGGAAAAAGCTGGAAAAGAACGGAGAGCAGACGCAGTATATTCAGACGCATATCGGGGTTGGCTACCGGATGCTGAAGGTAGAGTAAAAGAAGAAAAAATTTGACTTTACAGGCCTAAAATGATAGCATAAAGGACAGAGAACGCAGTTTTGGGAGGACGAAAAAACGGATGATGAAAAACCTCGAAGTACTGGAGGAAATAAAAAAACAGGGAAAAAACCTGATTGGGACAAAACGGGATGAATTTGTAAAGCAGAATCTTTTATCGGATGAGTTTATTGAGATGATGCAGAAGAACAAAAAGCCGTTCGATCTTCTGATGTCGTATTATCAGTGCGCCATTATGGAAATCGAGACAAAGTTCCGGGTGCTGAATCAGGAATACTCGCTTTCCTATGACCAGAACCCGATCGAAGGAATCAAAACAAGGGTCAAATCGTATGAGAGCATTATGCGGAAAATCCGCGTGAAAGACATCCCGGTCACACTGGAGTCTATCGAGGAAAATATCCGCGATATCGCCGGTGTGCGCGTGATCTGTTCTTTTCCAAGCGATATTTATAAGCTGGCAGACAGTTTTCTGAAACAGGATGACATTACGCTGATTGAGCGGAAGGACTATATTCAGCATCCGAAGGAGAGCGGCTACCGCAGTCTTCATCTGATCGTTCAGGTGCCGATCTTTTTACAGGATACAAAGAAACTGGTTTACGTGGAAGTACAGTTCCGTACGATCGCGATGGATTTCTGGGCGAGTCTGGAGCACAAGATGCGCTACAAGAAAAATATTCCCGAAAATCATGTCAAATATCTGCAGGATGAACTCTACGACTGCGCAAGACAGAGCGCGGAGCTGGATAACCGTATGCAGAATATCCGGAATCTGATTGCAGAGGAAGCAGAAGAGGAAGAGTGCGATACGCTTGCAATGCTGCCGATGAAATAGAGAACGGATTTGGGAGTTGGAGAAAAAGAGCATAAAAATACGCCGCAGGTCTAGTGATCAGATCTGCGGCGTATTTTTGCTCATGCTTCTTTCGAATAATGAATATGCTGCAATTTCCATTTCTCGTCCTCTTTGACGGCGACCTGTGTCTCGAGTCCGCGGATGCCGTACGAAGTGCCATCCTCACGGCGGATGCATTCGGTGTGGTAAGAGAAAAGGATGAGAGCTGTGTTTTCGTTGATCAGACGCGGTTCAATTTTATCTGTGCGGAACAGGATGGAAAAATCAAGCGAAGGTTCATAAGCGGCTTGCGCGGCTCGATTCGGTTAAAAAATCAGCTCCTGTTCCCGAAAGAGCGAATCAACGGCCTCTTCATACTCGGCAAGGCGATTTGCTTTTTTGATCTTTTTCAGATACTTCTGGGGATTCGTAAACGATGTTCCGAGGTAAATCCACAGTGCCTTTAATTTAAACAGCACATTTTTATCCCCGGAAATAACGCGCGCATAGCCGGCACAGAGATCTTCGCAGAATGCGCGCAGCAGCTCCTTATCTGCCGGAGCTAAATTTTCACTGCTGGCAGGATCTGTACTGCGCAGCATCCCGATCAACCAGGGGTTCTGCAGCACCCCGCGGCCGAGCATGACCTTTTCCGTCAAGGGAAAATCATGGCAGAGCTTCTGAAAATCAGCGGTTGAGAAAAGATCCCCATTGTAGCACAGCGAGTGGCGGCTCGTCTCATATGTTGTCCGATAACACTCCATGCGCGGCGTATATTTGTAGAAATCTTTCTGAATCCGCGGATGAATAATCAGCTCTTCCAGCGGATATTTGTCATAAATCGCAAGCAGCGTCTCCCACTCATCGGTGTCGGTTGTGCCAAGTCTTGTCTTGATGGAAATCCGGCAGTCGCAGGACGAAAAGATTTCATCGAGAAATGCATCGAGTGTATGCGGCCACGCAAGCAATCCGGAGCCGCGCCGCTTGGCGACAACCGTGCCGGACGGACAGCCAAGGTTCAGATTGACGGTATCGTAGCCGTACTCCTTCAGTTCTTTTGTCAGAGAAAGAAAGTCCTCCGCCTGGTTTGTGAGAATCTGCGGGATCACCGTCATCCCTTCGTTATGCTCCGGGAGAATGTCATTGCGCTCGCGGGAGCTCATCTTTTTATTTGTAATAAATGGCGTGAAATAACGGTCAGCCGCCGGAAAATATTTGTGGTAGGCGCTCCGGTACACATATCCGGTCAGCCCTTCCATCGGGGCGAGATAAAATTGCATGATGATAAAATCCTTTCAAAAAAATCGGTTTTCCAATACGAAAAGTGTATCATAAAACTGCCGGAAGGGACAGAAAAAAATGAAAGTAAAATAATATCTACTAAACAAGTAAGAGGTTAAAAGAAGAAGCCGGTGCGACGTCTGTTTTACAATGTGTGATGAGATGTAGAAAAAATCCGATACAGAATCTTTTTTTGAGGGGTCCTCAAAGATTTCTGTACCGGATTTTTCTAATTCTGCATATGAATCTGCTCGCCCGTCACCGGCGCAAAGCAGCGAAGCGTTTCGCCATCGAGATTCTCGCGGTGCATATCAACCGCAGAAATCTGATGATTGTCATACGTCGTATAATAGTAAATTCCCTGCGTCGCATTGCAGCAGGAAGTATAGAGCGTGATCTCATACTTTCCGTCCGCCACCTCGCAGCATCCTCTCTGCTGGTCGACAGAATTTAAAATATGGAAAAACTGGCTGACACTCTCCGTTTCGCTGTTTCCCGAGATCGAGTTCTGCTTTACAAACGCCACGCGTGCAAAGCGGGAAGCAGACGAGAGGTCGCCCGGCAGTCCAAGACCGCCCATGCCACGGCTGTACGTAGAAAGATCGAGCTGGTTGGAAAACGTGTTGGCCGGCTGTTTTGGTGACAGATGCAGGTAATTGTTCAGTGAGAACATCTGCATTGGAAACGGCGGATTGTTTGTCAGAACGCCGACCGGATTGTCGTAGACATGCAGACCGTCCGCCGTGGATTCCACGGTGATGGCACCCGATGCATCTGCGATGATCCAGTGAAGCTGTGCGAGCGGAAGATTCTTTTTAAAAGGTGTGCTGATGAGATTGATACGGGAGAGGGATTCTTTTGCTTCCGCAAGCGAAGCACATGTACCGAGAATCCACGGGATCAGCTCGAACTGCGCGATATTGTCTTTCTCCGGTTTCGGATCGAAATAAACGGCATTTCCTACAAAATTAAGGCCGGCGATACCAAGCCCTTTTTCATTGAACGCCTCATAATAGAGCGGGTAATCATCCATCACACACGCCATGCCGATCATTGCATAGTGATGGGAAAGGGACGGCATATGAAGAAAGGAAAACGGGTAATTGCGAGGTGTGACGGTGATCTGGTCGCCATAGGAAAATTCATAATCGAGTGTGCGGCCCATATAAAAGTCGCGTGTTTGATAGGTTGCTGCTGTACACATAGAAAAACTCCTTTCGATGGATGATTTGTCATTGCTGTAAGGTATCATAGCACAGAAGCGGAGGAACGAACAGGAGAAAAATATGAAAAAAGTATAAAAAAGAATCCTGCCAGGCAGGATTCTTCAGATCAGTCATAGATTTTGTGATTTGAAACATTCACCGGGCAGGAAGAGGTGGATTTAAGCATGATATTTCCGGAAGTGTTCTATGACAGCAACGGATTCTGCACTGACAGGTTTCGGAACAGCGGACGGTTTTGCAAGAAAATAGCCCTGCAGGAGATCAACATCCAGTTCCAGTACCTTCAAAAGTTCAGCTGGAGTTTCCAGACCCTCGGCAATGATTTTCATGCCTCTTTGATGTGCATAGGAAACAATATTTTCTACGATCTGCTGCTTGTCCGGATCGGAGTCGATATCGCGGATGATGGAAAGATCCAGCTTGATATACGCCGGTGCAAGCTCCAGAAGCGTTTTTTCATTGCTGTAGCCGCTGCCGTAGTCATCCAGGGCAAATACACCGGAAAATCCCGGCATCTCACGTTTTTTCAACAGAGCTGTAAGATCCGGTGAATCCTCCTCTGTGATCTCGATGACAATCCGATCCTGAAGAAAGCTGTATTGTTCGACGTAAGCCACTGACTCATCGTGATTCATGTATTGGCTTGCAATCGAATTGACAAAGAGAAGCTCATCACCGCGTATCTGATGGGTGGAGAGGAATGTGGCATAGGATTTTGCAGAGAGAAACATAGTCAGACGTTCTATTTCATGCAGGCACTCTTCCTCGTGAGCCAGCTGCAGGATCTGATCCGGACGAGTAAGTGCCGGGAGATTTCCGCGCATCAGCGCCTCGTAGGCGTAGATACTGCCGTCCGCAGCGGAAACAATTGGCTGGAAGTAATACGTAAACAGCTCTTCATTCAACATTTTATGGAACAGGCGGCGCATCTCGGTTTCCTTTGCGTTTTTTGTAAAAAGCTCCGGATCGAATTCGGTAATGTACCCTTTTTCTGCTTTCTTTACCTGGTACATTGCGAAATCCGCATATTTTTTCAGCGTAGACAGATCTGTACTGTTTTCCGGATACCAGGAAACTCCGCCGGAAAGGCGAAGGGGCAGTTTACGACCACTTGGCAGCTCCAGGGCTGTATTTGAAACCGCAAGGGAAAGATTCTGCAGAAGTGCTCGAATTTCTTCCTGCGATTGGTAGCCGTAGAACAGAAGATTAAATTCATCGCCGGAAATACGGGCACAGAGCGTTTTAGCCGGCACAGAGGAGATAAAACACTGTCCTGCCTGCCGGATATAGGCATCGCCCCAGTCGTGGCCGAAGGTGTCGTTGGTGCGTTTTAGATTGTCAAGGTCGATCATCAGAAGGGCAGCGTGACCGAGAACTTCCGAATGCTCAAAAAGAGCTTCACTTTCCCGTTGAAACGCGCGTCGATTGTAGAGACCGGTCAATGCATCGTAATCACGCTCGTGCTCTATGCGCTGCCGTTCCAGCATAACGGAGGTAAAATCTTCGACAAGTCCGATCTGCGCATAGCCCTCGCGGGAGGTCTCCATACGGATGTAGCGGATTGTTCCGTCAGAAAATGAAATTTCATACACCTTAGAATGCCCGACCCATACGGTATGAGAATGTGTCTGGTCAAATTCACGCAGCATCTGCTGGAAATACCGGGTGGAAAGCCCGGAGACATCTTCAGATGGAAGGTTGAGCATGGGAAAAAAGTTCTTTGTGACATAGACCGTGTTGAGATCAAAACGCATCTCATAGCCACCCAGTTCAATACTTGCCATTTCCATGATACGCAGGAATTTTGTGGAGGTTGTCAGAATAATGTGGATACTGCCGTCATCGGAAAAGTCATCTTCTTCCAGGTAATTGGGAAGATAGGCAGCCTTTTCTTTCTCTGTAAGATAAGGGGAAAGATCAACGACCTGTCCCATCTGCTCAAGCGTATAGGCGGTATCGGCGTAGGCGGAAAAAATATTTGGCATGGCAAGGGCACCAATCCTTCCTTTGGCGGCATCGAGAACATTTTTTCCCAGGTCATTGATGCTGCCCTGACTGGAGGCTTCGACCGTAATATGCTCTTTTTTTCCGATCGTTGTATTGAATTCCTCAACAAGACGTTCAAAGGAAGCTAACTGATCTCCGTTGTAATACGTCCATACGGTCAGCGTAACGGGTTTGTCGGAGGCGCGGCATCCGCCAAGAAGCGATACAGCGAGAACAGAACTCAAAAGAAAGGTTGTGACTTGATTTGAAAGAATTATAACATAAAGGAACAGGAGCCGCAATCGAAATTAAGCCGTGGAACAGAAAAGTTGTTACAGTTCACTGGTTCCCAGCGAACTGTAACATTCGCAGCCCTCATTTAAAGTTTTGCTTCGCAAAAGGAGGGCTGCTCACGCCTGAATCACTTTCTTACGCAGCGAAACAGCAAGTGTTTCACTGCTGAGTGAACAGTAACGAAAAGTTACCTGTTGTTTGCCGGGTACCGGTGAAGTGTAATGCAGCAGGAAAGAATCCGGTAAAGGAAAAAAGCTCCGCCGGAAAAAAAGGTGGTATTTCCGGTGGAGCTCTGTGAAAAAAGTGATCAGAATTTTACTGATGATAATAAGAGAGGAAGTCGGTGATCTTTTCAACCGCATCCTTTAAAACTTCAATTCGCGGCAGGTAAACAACGCGGAAGTGATCCGGCTGTCCCCAGTTGAAGCCGCCGCCGTGGACGATCAGAAGTTTTTTGTCGCGCAGCAGATCGAGAGCAAATTTTTCGTCGTTTGTGATATTGAACTTTTTCGTGTCAATTTTCGGGAACATGTAGAACGCAGCTTTTGGTTTGACTGCGGTGATACCCGGAATATCGCAGAATGCCTTGTAAACGTATTCGCGCTGCTCGTAAATCCGTCCGCCCGGAATGATGTAGTCGTTGACACTCTGGTGGCCGCCAAGAGCGGTCTGGACAACGGACTGTGCCGGAACATTGGAGCAGAGACGCATGTTGGAGAGCATTTTGAGCCCTTCAATATAGTCCTTTGCGATAGCTTTATTTCCACTTAAGATCATCCAGCCGATACGGAAGCCTGCGATCATGTGCGATTTGGAAAGACCACTGAAGGTGACACAGAACAGATCCGGTGCGAGGGATGCAATAGAAACATGCTCGAGACCGTCCATGACGAGCCGGTCATAAATTTCATCGGAAAAGATGATCAGCTGATGTTCTCTGGCAAGCTCGACAATCTGCTGCAGTACCTCTTTCGGATAGAGTGCACCGGTCGGGTTATTCGGATTGATGATAACAATCGCTTTTGTGCGGTCGGTGATCTTCTTTCGCATATCATCGATGTCCGGATACCATTCGGACTGTTCGTCGCAGATGTAGTGGACGGCTTTTCCGCCGGCCAGCGTTGCGCAGGCAGTCCAGAGAGGGTAATCCGGGGATGGGATGAGGATTTCATCCCCGTCATCCAGAAGAGCGGACATACAGAGGTTGATCAGCTCACTGACGCCGTTTCCTGTATAAATATCATCAATAGAAACATTTGGCAGTTTCTTTAACTGTGCGTATTGCATGATTGCTTTTCTTGCGGAGAAAAGTCCCTGGGAAGGAGAGTAGCCCTCACAGTCGGTAAGCTGATGACTCATGTCGTAGATGACCTCATCCGGGGTACGGAAACCAAAAGGAGCCGGATTTCCAATGTTCAGCTTCAGAACCTGCGTGCCGCACGCTTCCATGCGGTTGGCTTCTTCTACGACAGGTCCGCGGACATCATATAAGACATTGTCGAGTTTTGATGATTTTTTAAATTCTCGCATAGGGGAACCTCCTGTTTTTTTCTGGGAAAGAGAAGCAGCAGATGGATCAGAACAAGATTCTGTCGAATCAGAAACCGTATCTGCCGTATAGTTTACTGTGGAATCTTTTGCAAGCAGCCAGTCGGGATCGACCTGGAGCACATCGGCCAGAAAGTGAAGAATGTCGGAGCGCGGAACCGTTTTTCCGCTGACATACTGGCTGACATGGCTTTTTCCAAGCTTCACACCGCGCCGCTGGGCCGCTCGGATCAAATCGACCTGCTTGAACTGTTTCGCCTGCATGGCCAGTTTCAGACGGTCGGAAAAGGTTTCATTTGTCATAGAAAATCTCCTTAAGATAGAATACAAAATAAAAAAAAAGTTCAAAACTGTGCTTATTGTAGCATGGACAAGAAAAAAGTTCAATAGAAAAACTGAAAATTGTAAAAATGTTGAAAAGTTCAAAATTAAAGCGAAACAAGTTCAATTATAATATTGTCTATTCTGTACAGGTAAAGCGTTAAACCTTGCGCATTTTGCAAATTGACAAACGATGAGATTTCGGTAGAATAAAAAAATAGGATGTTATGCGTTTCTGTTGGGATCCGCCAACAGAAACGAGAGTACATTGGGAGAAAAAGGGAGGAAAATGTATGGGGGAAGGTCATAAAAAATTGAATATTTCCGACTGTATGGGACTTGCGATCGGACAGATCATCGGTTCAGGCATCATGGTATTGACAGGAATCGTCATCGGTCTGACAGGACACGGCATTGCCGCAGCGTTTATTTTAGGTGCCGTGCTTGCCATTATCACCTGTGTACCGTTCATCATCCTGACGTCCGCAATCCCGTCATCAGGCGCCGGCTTTACTTACATCCGACGATTGATGGGTGAAAAAGCCGGCTTTATGTACATTGCGATGTTTGTCTTAAGCCAGGTTCTGATCGCAACGTACGCGAAAGGCTTTGCAAGCTATTTCTGCTCGATTTTTCCGCAGTTTGGCGAGTCGGCTGTCGCAATGGCAGCACTTGTAATCTGTACCGCTGTCAATCTCATCGGACTGAAATCGAGCGCACTGGTGCAAAAGGGCATGGTTGTGCTGCTGCTTTTAAGCCTGTTCTTATTTATTGTATTCGGGTTGCCCAAAGTAAGCTGGGATGCCCTGACACCGACGGTATCCAACCTGATGCCGAACGGTCCGAAGAACTTTTTCACAGGCGTGGCACTTTTGAGTTTTGCGTGCGGAGGCGCAAAATTCGTTGCGGAGAACGGAGACGATATTGTGGAGCCGTCCCGCACGATTCCAAAGGTTATCGTGCTTTCCACGAGTATCGTTGCTGTATTCTATGTGCTGATCGGTATCGTGGCAGGCGGCGTGCTTCCGGTCGAAACGGTTGCATTTCAGAATCTGACGCTTGTCGCACAGGAGATTTTTCCAACCTGGATGTACCTGTTTTTCGTGTTCGGTGGTGCCGTATTTGCGCTGCTTACCACCCTGAACGGAACCTTGAGCTGGGTGACAAGAGGACTGCAGGCTGCCGCAAACAGGGCTGGCTGCCGGAAAAAACCGCGGAGGAGAATAAAAACGGTGTTCCGGTGATCCTTCTGATGGTCTTTTTCCTGATGGGCGCTATTCCGATTCTTACGGGAATGGATCTGACATTGATTTCAAACATGGGTGTCGGAACCGATATGGTGACGGAATTTATGGTACTCCTGGCCTGCTGGCGTCTGCCGGATATCTTCCCGGAAGAGTATCAGAAATCTGCGTTTTGTATGAAAAAGCGGACACTTCACATTCTGCTGTTTTTCATCGGCATTCTGATGATCGGAACCTCGTATGTCAATCTGTCGGATCTTACGGTTCCCGCGGCGATCGCATGCGGCATCTATATTCTGGTGATGTTTGTTTACACGCAGGTCCGATACCCGTATGTGAAGGCAAAACAGGAAAAGAAAGAAGACAAATAAAGAAGAGAAATGGAGAAGAAACATGAGGGCAACAACAAAAGAGCAGGGCTTTTACAGCCAGATTTTTAAGCTGGTTCTGCCGATTGTGATTCAGAATCTTTTAAGCGCGGCAGTCAACTCTGCCGATGTCGTGATGCTGAACTACGTGGGACAGTCCGCTATTTCCGCGGTATCCCTGGCATCCAACTATGCAAATGTATTATTTATGGTTTATTACGGACTGGGAACAGGAGCAACACTTCTGTGTGCCCAGTACTTTGGAAAAGGCAATATGCGAGCAATTCAGACTGTCGAGGGAATCGCACTTCGATTCTCCGTCATCATCTCCGTCGTTGTGGCAGGAATTGCTTTTACCATGCCACAGATGATGATGCGTCTGTTTACAGATAATGCGGAACTGATCCGGATCGGTGCTTCGTATCTGCGCGTCATGGGTGTGACCTACCTGTGCTGGGGCATTACGGAGATCTATCTTGCGGTGCTTCGAAGCCTCGGCCGTGTGACGATCAGCATGGCGATGAATATGATGGCATTCGCACTGAACGTATTTTTCAACGCATGCTTCATTTTTGGTCTCTTCGGATTTCCGAAGCTTGGAGCAACCGGCGTTGCAATCGCAACGGCGATGTCGCGTGTCATTGAACTGATCGGCTGCGTGATTGTATCAATTATGAGTAAGGATATCAAGCTCGATCTGCGGTACATGTTCATCCGCAACAAGCTGCTGTTTTCCGATTTTGTGAAGCTGTCACTTCCGGCGCTTGGAAATGATCTTTCCTGGGGCGTTGCATTTTCGATGTATTCTGTGATCCTGGGCCATCTGGGAAGCGATGCGGTAGCGGCAAACTCGCTCGTTGTCGTTGTAAGAAATATCGGAACCGTGCTGTGCTTTGGTGTGGCAAGTGCAGGCGGTATTCTGCTTGGAAATGTTATGGGAGAAGGAAATCTGGAAAAGGCGAAGGAATATGCATCGAAACTGCTGAAGCTGACGGTTGTTACCGGAGCTGTGGGCGGACTGGTTGTACTGGGTATCACGCCGTTTGTACTGAAGTTTGCTTCTTTAAATGAGACCGCGATGCATTATCTGAAATATATGCTGCTGATTAACACCTATTATATTATGGGGACTGCCGTCAACACAACGCTGATTGCCGGAGTATTCCGTGCCGGAGGTGACACAAAGTTCGGACTGGTCTGCGATACGATTGATATGTGGTGCTACGCGGTGCCGCTTGGATTTATTGCAGCGTTTGTCTTCAAGCTTCCTGTCCTTGTGGTTTATTTCCTGCTGTGTACAGACGAGTTTGTAAAATGGCCGTGGGTTCTGAAACGGTATAAGAGCGGACTGTGGGCAAAAAACATTACGCGGGATCACCTGTTTGAGGATGAAGAAAAAGAATAGATGATATAGAAAAAAGACATCTGCAGGGATGAAAAATCACTTCGCCAGATGTCTTTTTCAAACACGCTCTAACTGTGCTGCAAGAGTCAAAGAAACAACAGCGGAAAGTCAGAATGGTTATAGCATAACGGATCGGAAACTGGTATGATCAGACCGTAAAAGGATAGTGCAAAAGTTTTAAAGAACGGTATATCCTTTGCTCTTTAAGCTTGCTTCTGTCTCGTACACATCCGGTACATGGAACACCATGATCGGGCAGCCGGACTCACGGTTGAAGGAGAGATAGATATAGTCGATGCTGATATTTGTCTCAAGCAGTGTTTTCAGAAGGGAATTTAAGTTGCCCGGCTGATCGACGACTTCAACACCGAGTACATCCGTCTGGCGTGTCATGTAACCGGCAGCCTGAAGCGCCTGCTCTGCTTTATCCGGATCGGAAACGACCATGCGGACAATGCCGTACTCTGCGCTGTCGTTGTTGACAGAACCTAAAATATTGACGTCGTTTTCAAACAGAATCTGTGTGATCTGCTGCATCGTGCCTTTTTTATTTTCTGCGAAAATAGAAAGTTGTTTTAACATAATGGGGGCCTCCTAAAATTGATCTCTGATTCCATTATACTGCCAAAATCAAACGCGTCAACGAATTTTGTAAAAGAAGACGAAAAAAAGGTAAAAAAGCGTATCGTTTACAGAAAATCAATAGAATAAAAGCATCAATATAAAGAAATAAAAAAAGAAATCAATGAGCGAAAAAAAGACAGAAAAGTCGGATAATAAGAGAAAATGCACAAAAATACAAATAAAAATATGAGAAAACGGGTGAAAAAACTTTTGCATAATGACGAAAAATGCGCTACAATATAAGCGCTATATGTGAATTTATTATTGGGAGGTATTAGAATTATGGCAACATTTTATGCATCAAAAACAGGAGAAGTATCTGCTAGAGAAAAAGAACATTCCGCGCTGGTACGTGAACTGGCCGGTGAGTGCATGACACTTCTTGAAAACGACGGAACCCTGCCGCTTGCCGGTGCAGGAAAAGTCGCAGTTTATGGTAACGGCGTCCGCCACACGGTAAAAGGGGGTACCGGTTCCGGAGACGTTAACACAAGAACGGTTGTTACGATCGAACAGGGCTTAAAAGAGGCCGGCTTTGAAATTCTGACTGGTAAATGGCTCGATGAATATGACAAAGTGCTTGCAGATGCGCAGGCTGCATATCAGGCAGAGCTGGCAAAAAAAGCAGAGGAGCTTCACGTTCCGATTTTTGCTGTTATGTTCTCGGAAGTATTTGCACAGCCTGATGTGCCGGTAATTACCGAAAAAGAGGACACCGATACCGCTATCTATGTTCTGTCAAGAAACTCCGGTGAAGGTGCAGACCGCTATAACAGAGCATGCGATTATCTGCTCGGCGAAAACGAGCTCGCTGACATTGCCTATCTGGCAGAGCATTATGAGAAAACAGTTTTATTTTGAATATTGCGAACCTTGTAGACACCACAGAGTTAAAGAAAATCAAAGGACTGAATGCAATTCTTCTTGCAGGACAGGCCGGAAATGCAACCGGAAACATCGTTGCAGACGTTGTTCTCGGAAAGAGCATCCCATCCGGAAAGCTGACTGATACATGGGCTGCTTCCTATGAAGACTATCCGTCCTCAAAAAATTTCAGCCACAACAACGGTGACACCAACGATGAGTATTACAGCGACGGCATTTATGTCGGCTACCGTTATTTTGACACCTTCAACGTAACCCCGAACTACTGCTTCGGCTATGGCAAAGGTTATACTGATTTTGAGACGGAAGTAAGGGACGTGGAGGCAGATGCCAAGAACGTTACCGTTACCGCATCCGTAAAGAATATTGGTGATACATTCGCCGGAAAAGAAGTCGTACAGGTTTACTATTCCGCACCGGATGGCACGATTGAGAAACCGTATCAGGAGCTTGGCGGCTTCGGAAAATCCGATCTGCTCTCGCCGGGTGAGTCCCAGACGATTACCATTTCCTTCCCGACAAAATCTATGGCTTCCTACGATGAGAAAAAAGCAGCATGGGTACTCGAGGCAGGAACGTATTACATCCGTGTCGGCAACAGCTCCAGAACAACGAAAGTAGCAGCAGCCTGAATCTCAAAGAGACCGTTGTTACGGTTCAGGGAAAGAATCTTTTCCCGGCAGATGACGCTCCACAGGAACTCTCCAAAGCAGGCGTAACACCATACAGCTATGAAGGTGAGGCAGAAGAAAAAGCAGCTGCAAAACAGATTGAGATTTGTAGTAAATGCATCAAGACAGAGACCGTTATCTACAGTGGAACACCGGAAGCATTCCCGGTTTATGAGGGAGAAAAGCTGACTGCGGCAGATGTAAAGAGCGGAAAAGCGACGTTAAAAGATCTCGTATCGCAGCTGACCGTAGAAGAGATGGCTGCCGTTTGCAATGGTACGGCAGACGGCCTCGGACAGGAAGGCTTTATCGGATCTTCTTCCGATATGGCGCCTGGAGCAGCGGGAGATACAACTTCCATTCTTCTGGAGGACAGAGGTATTTACAATACGATTCTTGCAGACGGTCCGGCCGGTCTTCGTCTGATTCCGCACTTTGTCGTTGATGCAGACGGAAAGATGGTATCCTCCGGAAATCCTCTGGAAGATGCGTTTAACAAAAATGAAATCGAAGTTCCGGAAGGCGGCACGGAGTATTTCCAGTACTGCACCGCAATCCCGGTAGCAGCGCTTCTTGCGCAATCGTGGAACATGGATCTGATCCGGAAATGTGGTGATATCGTCGGAAAAGAGATGGAAGAATTCCACATTTCTGTATGGCTGGCACCTGGCATGAACATTCACAGAAATCCGCTTTGCGGAAGAAATTTCGAGTACTACTCGGAAGATCCGCTGGTGGCAGGTATGTGCGCCGCAGCCGATACCAGAGGAATCCAGTCCCATGCCGGAATCGGAACCAGTATCAAGCACTTTGCAGCCAACAACCAGGAAGACAACCGTATGTACGTCAATGAGCACATCAGCGAGCGCGCAATGCGTGAAATCTATCTGAAGGGCTTTGAAATCGCAGTCAAGACAGCACAGCCGATGACGATCATGTCTTCCTACAACCTGGTAAACGGTGTACATACTGCCAACAGCCACGACCTTCTGACCGCAGCAGCAAGAGATGAGTGGGGCTTCGCAGGTTATGTCATGACCGACTGGGGAACCTCAGAGGACATGAGCGGATTGTTCGCTTACAAATATAACCTGAAATACGGACATTCCACTTCAAGAGAGTGTGTTCTTGCAGGAAACGATCTGCAGATGCCTGGCCAGCAAGGAAACCGTCAGGAAATTGTAGCATCTGTTGCAGACGGAACTCTGCCGCTTGGACAGCTTCAGACCTGTGCGTACCGTATTCTGAATGTTGTTCTGCAGTCCCTCGCCTATGATGACTGCAAACCATATGGTGATCAGTTCGATCTCGAAGAGGCAGTTACCGTTACAAAAGCATAAAAAATCAAAAAAACATAGAAGCAGCCCCGCAGACCTTTACCATAAGGCTTTGCGGGGCTGCTTTTTGTACGGTCAAAGGAGCAAGGCTGTGACTGCAAGAGATAAGCGATTTCCGCAATCTGCAAGCCCAGCTTGGTGGCATAAAATGTAAAAAGCTCACGAAAGAACTGTAAAACTGGAGAAAAATACAGAATAAAATCGGTAAAAAAATAAAAAATAGTGAAAAATGCACAAAAAGATTGTCCATAGAGCAAATAGTGTGTTATAATGAATGCATCTATTAAAACAGGGGGATAGATTATGGCAAAAGAAATGATAGCAATGCTTCTTGCCGGAGGTCAGGGATCTCGCCTTTATGCGCTGACCGAGAAGCTTGCAAAACCGGCAGTTCCATTTGGCGGAAAATATAGAATCATCGATTTCCCACTTTCTAACTGCGTAAATTCCGGAATTGATACCGTAGGTATTCTGACACAGTATCAGCCAATGGTGTTAAATGAGTACATAGGAAACGGCCAGCCGTGGGATCTGGACCGCCTCCATGGAGGTGTTCACGTGCTGCCTCCTTATCAGAAAGCCTCAGGTTCTGACTGGTATAAAGGAACTGCAAATGCCATCTACCAGAACATTCCATTCATCGAGAGCTACGATCCGGAGTACGTCATCATCCTTTCCGGAGACCAGATCTGCAAACAGGACTACAGCGATTTCCTCCGCTTCCATAAGGAAAAGGGCGCAGAATTCAGCGTTGCGGTTATGGAAGTGCCGTGGGAGGAGGCATCCCGTTTCGGACTTATGGTAGCAGATGAAAATGACAAAATCACCGAGTTCCAGGAAAAACCAAAACAGCCGAAATCCAATCTGGCATCCATGGGTATCTACATTTTCAACTGGGATATCCTGAAAAAATATCTGATTGAGGACGAGGCAGACCCGAATTCTTCGAACGATTTCGGAAACAACATCATCCCGAATCTTTTAAAAGACGGACGCAATATGTACGCTTATCACTTCAGCGGATACTGGAAAGATGTAGGAACCATCTCCTCTTTGTGGGAGGCAAATATGGAAATCCTCGATCCGGAACACAGCGGAATCAACCTGTTTGACAATGATTGGAAGATTTACAGCCGAAACAGCGGAAAAACAGGCCATAAGATCACCGAAACCGCTGTTGTGGAAAACTGTATGATCACCGATGGCTGCCGTATTGCAGGTCATGTCAAACGTTCGATTCTGTTCTCTGGTGTAAAGGTTGCAGAGGGCGCAGAAGTAGAAGATGCCGTTATCATGGGAGGAACCGTGATCGAATCCGGAGCAGTCGTGAAACACTGTATCGTTGCGGAAAACGTTGTGATTGGCCAGAATGCGTGGTAGGAGAAATGCCGCATGACGGTGAAAAAGGTGTTGCCACCATCGGATCCGGAATCCATATCGGTGAGCGTGCCAAAGTAGGACCAAATGCAATGGTAAATGCAAATGTAAAGGATGGTGAAGAAGAATGGTAAACGCAAATGCAGATGCACTGGGCATCATTTTCCCAAACAGCTATGATGATCAGGTACCGGATCTGGTAAACGAGCGTCTGATGGCCTCCATTCCTTTTGCCAGCCGTTACCGCATGGTGGACTTTATTTTATCCAGCATGGTAAACTGCGGAATCGGAAATGTATCCATTATCGTCCGTAAAAATTACCATTCGCTGATGGATCATCTCGGCTCCGGACGTGAGTGGGATCTTGCCAGAAAAAAAGGCGGTTTAAATATTGTTCCGCCTTATTCTGAGAAGAAGATTCAGGTGTATTCCGGAAGAGTGGAAGCACTGGCAAATGTTCTCGATTTCCTGAAATGGCAGAAAGAAAAATACGTTGTTATGGCGGACACCAACATTGCCTGCAATTTTGATTTCAAAGAGATGCTGAATCAGCATATCGAAAGCGGCGCAGATGTTACTGCTGCTTATACCAAACAGCCGATTCCGGAAGGCGTCAGAAGCTCTTACGAGAAAACCAATTATCTGCACTACACTTTCTCCATGGCAGGACAGAAGATCAGCAAGATCTTTGTAAACTCGGAGGAAAACGGAGTACAGAATGTATCGATGAATATCTACGTGATGGAGCGTCAGCTTCTGATCGACGAAATCAAAAAAGGCTTTGTACTTGGAAATAAATTCTTTGAGCGTGATGTCCTGGCACCACAAACGGAGAAGCTGAACATTCAGGGATATGAGTTTACCGGCTATCAGGCAAGAATTGATGATATGAAGAGCTATTTCGATGAGAACATGAAGCTTTTAAAAGATGAAAATCTGGATAGCCTCTTCTTGGGAAACCCGATCTATACTAAAGTCCGCGATGACAATCCGACCCGTTATATCAACGGATCAAAAGCGAAAAACGTGATGGTAGCAGACGGCTGTGTGATCGAAGGCGAAATCGAAAACAGCATTTTGTTCCGTGGTGTCAAGGTAGCCAAGGGAGCAAAAGTAAAGAACTGCATCCTGATGCAGGATACCGTGATTGAAGCAGGCGCTGAGATTGAGTACGTTGTTTCTGATAAATACGTTACGGTATCTGAGGGAAAACAGCTCAAAGGAACCGATTCCTTCCCGGTATTTATTGCGAAGGATCAGGTGGTATAAAGAAAAGAATAGAATGAAATAGAAATACCGACTGCCAATGTAGAATATATCAATATTGATGGGCAGTCGGTATTTTTTGGAAAAATTCAGAGAAAAATAGTAGATTGAGTAATGCATCTGTGATATGGTAATAAAACAAAACAGTGACAGCCTAAGGAAGGGAAGATTCTTACCATAAAAATTCCCGGTTGTACAGCTTATGGTTACAGTACAGTCTGTTTTTAGGCTTTCAGCGTTGGCAGCTGATACTGTTTTTTCAGTTCTTTGTACTCTGACTCAAACTCTTCTTCTTTCTTCAGCGCATGCAGATATTCGTGTGTATCAAACGATCCGCTGTGGATCTGGCTGACGCAGACGGCAATGTTGGAGCAGTGGTCGGAAATCCGTTCGAAGTCGGTCATCACATCGGAAAGGATAAAACCAAGCTCGATCGTGCATTTTCCACTCTGGAGCCGTTCGATGTGGTGATTCTTCAGTCTGGAATTCAGGCTGTCAATCACCTGCTCGAGCGGTTCCACTTCATTTGCTTTTTTCACATCTTCATTATTGAAAACGGAGAAGGTCAGGCTGACAATATCTTTGACTGCTTTTCCATAAACAGCAAGCTCTGCGGCTCCGTCAGCGGAGAACTGCAGGTTCTTGTCATGCATTTCTCTTGCAGCTTTCATGATGTTGACGGTGTGATCGGAAATTCGTTCGAAATCGCCGATGCAGTGCAGGATCATGGAAAGTGTCTGGCTGTCCTTCGGGGAAAGCTTTTCACTGGAAAGCTTCACCAGATATGTGCCGAGGGCATCTTCAAAATGATCCACCTTTTTCTCAAGAATATCTACATTTTCCGCATCCGCCTCGTTGTAGGAGGCCATCAGGTCAACAGAAGTAACAAGACCGGTTTCGGTCAGTTCTGCCATTTTTGCGGCTGCAACTTTACACTGCTGCAGAGCAAAAGCCGGGCTGTCGAGGAAACGGGTATCGAGCATCTGAACAGCTTCGTCTGCTTTTTCTTCCGGTCCGTCCGGAATGGTCAGTTTCGCAAGTTTGACCAGTCCGTCTGCAAACGGGAACAGGATCAGTGTTGCGAAAATATTGAAGCCGGAGTGAACGATTGCGATGCCGGCTGCATTTGCCGAGGTTTCCAGGAATGGAAAATGTACAAAGGCATTGATTCCATAGAAGAGAACCAGGAAAAGAACAGTACCGATGATATTAAAATAAAGGTGAACCATTGCGGTACGGCGTGCATTGCGGCTTGTACCGATGGAGGAGAGCAATGCGGTGATACATGTACCGATATTCTGTCCCATGATGATCGGGATCGCTACGGCGTAGCTGACGGAACCGGTTGCGCAGAGTGCCTGAAGAATACCGACAGAAGCAGAGGAACTCTGGATCACGGCGGTCAGAATGGTTCCGGCAAGAACACCGAGCACCGGAATTGAGAATTTTACGAGAAGTCCCGTGAATTCCGGTACATCTGCGAGCGGTGATACAGCGCTGCTCATGGTGTGCATACCAAACATCAGAATGGAAAAACCGGTTAACAGAGTACCGACATTTTTCTTTTTATCGCTCTTTGCCAGCATCAGCATAAAAACGCCGATGATTGCAAGAATGGGGGAAAAGGACGACGGGTTCAGCATTTTAATGAATACATTGTCGCCCTGAATGCCGGTAAGACTTAAGATCCAGGAAGTGATGGTGGTACCGATGTTGGCACCCATAATGATGCCGACTGCCTGGTTCAGCTTCATGATGCCGGAGTTTACGAATCCGACAACCATAACAGTAGTTGCAGAAGAGGACTGGATAACTGCGGTAACACCGGCACCTAAAAGAACTGCCATAATCCGCTTTGAGGTCAGCTTTTCCAGCAGGTATTCCAGTTTACCGCCGGAAAGTTTGGTCAGGCCATCGCCCATGGCACTCATGCCGTATAAGAACATGGCAAGGCCACCGACAAAGGATAACACTCCAAAAATGTCCATAATTTCTCCCTTTACGTAATTTTCTTTTTCTTTTCGTGGTTTTAACAATAGATACACGTTTTGCAGGTCTTACTCGAGAAAAAACCTACATTTAGAAGATAACACATCTAAAAACAGTTTTGTGTTAAATGTATGTAAAGTTTGTAAAACGGTCAAAACAACTCAAAATCCGGTGCGGCACTGTTTTGTGCCGGTACCGGATCGTTTCTCGATTCCTTTGCATCCGAAAGAAGCTGCCACTCGCAGGATCTGCAGATGCGGGTAGTTTGGCTGAATATGATTTTCATAAGAAATCTTTTAATTTTTCCATGTTGTGTTCTTCAAATTTTCGCAGCTTATCCATCAGATCCCGGATTTTGGGATCCGCGTCCTCATACTGGCGGTACTTCTGGATTGCCTCGACGATGCCCATGCTGCTTCCGGTAATCAGCATGCTGGCAATGTGTGAGGCGGACGGATCCGTCATAGTCTGCAGGTTTATCATAAAATACGTGCGTGCTTTTTCCACTATACCAAGGCCTTTTTCATCGTAGCCGTGCTCATTCAGCAGCTCCTTTGCCGCCTGATGAAATTCTTCATAGCCCTGAAACTGGGTTTTCAGATGTTCTTTTAAGTCTTTGTCCTCAACGACTCCAATGAGCTGCCGGATCGTGTCGACACCCATCTGGGAGTTCTGGTAAATAAAGTTTAAAAGCTCTGCATCTCCACTCATCGTGCATCTTCCTTTCTTACTTTCTTTGGTGGTTTCATGAAAAAGTATTGCCGGAAATCGGGGCAAATATACCTGATTTGAATTGTAATTTTACCTGAAATCCATATTTCGTCAGCGACAGGAAAGGCGGCTGGCATTTGCTGACCACAAAAGATATGGTGCATTACGGGCCGGAGTCGGCGATTGGGATTCTGGGAGAAACGGGATCTGTCATCTGGGCAGATGGTCTCTTTTGAGAGAGTTATTCATTTGTGAACTTTTGCTTGCAGTTTTGCCGGAGTGTGGTAAAGTAGTAGAGGAGTTATATGAATTTCAGCGGGGGACAGAAAATCGGATCTGTCGTTCCGCGTTCAGAAAGAGGATAGAACATTATGCTGAAAAAAATTGGAAGAAATGATCCCTGCTGGTGCGGCAGCGGGAAGAAGTACAAAGACTGCCATCTGGCGCTGGATGAGAAAATCAATTCTTATAAATTAAAGGGATGGAAAATTCCGCCGAAGAAAATTATCAAAAGACCTGATCAGATCGATGGAATTCGTGAAAGCGGTCTTGTCAATATTGCAGTTCTGGATTATGTGGCCGAAAACATTCATGCAGGCATGAGTACGGAAGACATCGACCGTCTGGTCGCAGAAAAGACAAAAGAACTCGGCGGAATTGCAGCACCGCTGAATTATGAAGGATTTCCGAAGAGCGTGTGTACCTCCATCAACGATGCGGTATGCCATGGAATTCCGAATGAGGAGGAAATTCTGCAGGACGGAGACATCATCAACGTCGATGTTTCTACTATTTATAAGGGATATTTTTCCGACTCTTCCCGTATGTTCTGCATCGGTGAGGTAGACGATGTTTCAAAGAAGCTGGTGGAAGATACGTTAAAAGCCGTACAGCTTGGACTCTCAGAAGTACGTCCGTTTAACCGGCTTGGCAATGTCGGCGCGGTGATCAATGAATTTGCCCAGAGCCAGGGCTATAAAGTTGTCCGTGACATCGGCGGTCATGGCGTCGGTCTGGAGTTCCACGAGGATCCGTTCGTCAGCTATGTCACAAGACGAGATACCGGAATGCTGCTCGTACCGGGCATGGTATTCACCATTGAGCCTATGATCAATCTCGGAACCGATGAAATCTTCATCGACTCCGACAACGACTGGACCGTCTACACCGAAGACGGCGCACCGTCAGCCCAGTGGGAGGTTACGGTTGCGGTAACAGAAGATGGATATGAAATTCTGGCATATTAATTGACGCATAGAAAGATGAAAGCTGTGTCTGTGGAAGAACTATTTTCCGGAGACACGGCTTTTTTCTAAAGAGAAAAGGGAGAAATACGATGCAGGATTTGGAACTGGAGATGAGCCGGTGCCGGGTCTGTCCGCGGAAGTGCGGAGCGGACCGGGAGCATGGAAAGACGGGATATTGTAAGGCGCCTCCGGGGTTGCGGCGGCGCGGGCGGCGCTGCATTTCTGGGAGGAGCCTTGTATTTCCGGGACGACGGGGTCAGGGACGGTTTTCTTTTCCGGGTGCAATCTGCGGTGTGTTTACTGTCAGAACCATCATATTGCGGAAATGGAGAGCGGAAAAGTGATTTCGATCGGGCGGCTTTCGGATATTTTTCTGGAGCTGCAGGCGCAGAATGCGAATAACATTAATCTCGTGACGCCGAGCCACTACGTGCTGCAGATCCGGGAAGCACTTCTTCTGGCGAAAGAGAAGGGACTTACCGTACCGGTTGTCTATAACTGCGGTGGGTATGAGAGCGTGGAAGCCCTGCAGGCTTTGGATGGGCTGATCGATATTTACCTGACGGATTTTAAATATATGGTTCCCTCCCTTGCAAAAGCGTACTCGCGGGCAGAAGATTACCCGGAAACAGCAAAACGGGCGCTGGCGGAAATGGTGCGCCAGACGGGCGAGGCTGTATTCGATGAGAATGGTCTGATGAAAAAAGGTGTGATTGTGCGCCATTTATTGCTGCCCGGTGCTGTAAAAAATGCAAAAGCTGTGGTAAAATACGTCTATGAGACGTACGGCGATACCGTCTGGCTGAGCCTCATGAGCCAGTACACGCCGCTTCCGCAGGTGGAAAACATAAGTCCGCTGAACCGGAAAACGACAAAGCGGGAGTATGAGCGACTGCTGGACTATACGTTTTCCCTCGGCGTCACCAACGCCTTTTTACAGGAAGGCCCGGTGGCTGAGGAGAGCTTCATTCCGGAGTTTGATGGAAGAGGAATCTGACGTTATAGTTCACTCGTGCAAAAAGGAGCTTCGCAGCAGCAAAAAGCGCTGGAAGCGCGGTTTTGAGAATGCAAGCGAAACACATTTGTCTATGATTAAATATGACTAACTATATTGTTTTTAAGGAGGAAAAACTTTTGAGCAACGCAGTTGTAACACTGAAAAAAGGAGAGGGCCGCGCCTTAAAGCAGGGCGGAGCCTGGATTTTTGATAATGAGATCGCTTCGATTTTAGGAGCATATGAAAACGGAGATATCGTGCTGGTGCGCGACTTCGACGGATACCCGATGGGACGAGGTTTCATCAACGAGCATTCCAAAATCCGTATCCGTATGATGACAAGAAACATCGACCAGGAAATCGATGAAGCATTCCTGAAAAAAAGAGTGCAGGATGCCTGGGAATACCGCAAAAAAGTGACGGACACATCGAGCTGCCGCCTGATCTTTGGCGAGGCAGACTTCCTGCCGGGACTCGTAGTGGATAAATTCTCCGATGTGCTGGTCGTTCAGTCACTGGCACTTGGTATCGACAAAATGAAAATGACGATTATCCGCCTGTTGGAGGAGGTTCTGGCAGCTGACGGGGTTAAGATCCGCGGCGTGTTTGAGCGAAGTGATGCAAAAGTGCGTGAGCAGGAGGGCATGGAGCGTATGAAAGGCTTTCTCTCCGAGCCGTTTGACACCAGCGTGGAAATAGTCGAGAATGGTGTCCACTATCTCGTCGATGTCAAGGACGGCCAGAAAACTGGTTTCTTCCTGGATCAGAAATACAACCGTCTGGCTGTGCAGAAGCTCTGCAAGGACGCGAGAGTGCTCGACTGCTTTACCCATACCGGATCGTTTGCACTGAATGCGGCATATGCAGGAGCAAAGGAAGTCATCGGCGTTGATGCATCGGAGCTCGGTGTAGAGCAGGCACGGAAAAACGCAGCCTTAAATGGCCTGGAAAACGTAGCATCTTTCGTGTGCGAGGATGTCTTTGAACTGTTGCCGCGTCTTGAAAAAGAAGGTGAAAAATTCGATGTTGTTATCCTTGATCCGCCGGCTTTCACAAAATCAAGAAACTCCATCAAAAACGCAATCAAGGGATATCGTGAAATCAATTTGCGCGGCATGAAACTGGTCAAAGACGGCGGCTATCTGTGCACCTGTTCGTGTTCCCACTTTATGGACTACGAACTCTTCACGAAAACCATCAATCAGGCGGCTCACAACGTCCACAAACGCCTTCGTCAGGTAGAATACCGCACCCAGGCCCCGGATCATCCAATTTTGTGGGCGGCGGATGAGTCCTATTACCTGAAATTTTATAGCTTCCAGGTTGTGGATGAAAAATAGAAATTCTTCCTCTGCCGGAAGCGCCGAAACGGAGAATCGAAGTGTAAGAAATGGGAGGAATTGCCATATGACAGAACCAATACCCCATGCACAAAAGAAAAAGCACTCCCGCCAGATGGCCACAAGCTGTGAGTCGTGCGGCAATTTTGTGTATGATGATGAGTATGAGTGCTACACCTGCGAGGTCGATCTCGATGAGGATGAGATGGCACGTTTTCTGCAGGATAAATTTTACAACTGTCCGTACTACCAGCTCGGCGACGAGTATCGGATTGTGCGGAAACAGATGTAGGCAGGCAATGCGTCCGGTATATAAGGCTGCGGCGTTTGCGATAAAAACAAAAAAAGAACAGGAGGATTTTTACCATGAACAATGAAGTATTAAATGCAATCAAAACAAGAAGAAGCATCCGCAAATACAAAGCGGAGCAGATTACCGATGAGCAGCTCGATGCAATTCTGGAGGCCGGAACGTATGCGGCAACCGGCATGGGAAAACAGTCGCCGGTGATTGTTGTGGTACAGAAACCGGAGCTGATTGCAAAACTTTCGAAAATGAATGCGGCTGTTATGGGTACAACATCCGATCCGTTCTACGGCGCACCGACCGTTCTGATCGTGCTTGCTGACCCGGAGCGCGGAACTTATGTGGAGGACGGCTCTCTTGTCATGGGAAATCTGATGCTGGCAGCACATGCCGTTGGTGTGGATTCCTGCTGGATCCATCGTGCAAAAGAAGAGTTCGCGAGCCCGGAGGGAAAAGCCCTCTTAAAAGAGTGGGGACTTTCCGAAAATTATGTTGGAATCGGCCACTGCATCCTCGGTTATCGCGACTGTGAGTACCCGGAGGCAAAAGAAAGAAAAGCAGATTATATTGTAAGAGTATAATCATCTGCGAAAACGGCTCCGGGAGCGGCTGTGCGTTGAAAACACCCGCCCGGAGTCCATATTTTTAACCGAATCAAGCAAGTAGCGAAGCGGATTGCGAATATCCGCTTTGCTAGAGACAACAGAGGAACAGCCATGTATCGAATTATGATTGTAGAAGATGATGAAGTCATCGCCCGCGCCGTGCAGCAGAGCCTGGTTTCCTGGGGCATGGATGCGTTCTGCGTACAGGATTTTTCCGGCGTTCTCGCCGAATTTGCCGTGAAAAATCCGCAATTAGTGCTGATGGACATTCATCTTCCCTTTTTTAACGGATTTCACTGGTGCCAGGAGATTCGAAAAGTCTCTAAAGTGCCGGTAATTTTTCTTTCTTCTGCATCGGACAACATGAACATCATTATGGCCGTTAATATGGGCGGCGATGACTTTATCGCGAAGCCGTTTGATTTAAGTGTCCTGACCGCCAAAGTCCAGGCGATGCTCCGCCGCACCTACGAATTTGCCGGAGAAACGAATTTCCTCGAGCACCGCGGTGCCATGCTCGATACGGGAAGTGGTGTGCTGAATTACCGGGGAAAGCGGATTGAGCTGACAAAAAATGAGTGGCGCATTCTGCAGTCCCTTCTCGAAAATAAAGGAAAAGCCGTCAGCCGCGATATGCTGATGATGCATCTGTGGGAGTCGGACAGCTTTATAGATGACAACACGCTGACCGTCAACGTCACGCGCCTGCGGAAAAAACTGGAGGAGGCAGGACTTACAGACTTTATCCAGACGAAAAAGGGTGTCGGCTACCTGATCGCATGACGGAAGCAGAACAGGAGAAAAAGGATGGAACAACAGAAAGAGGGAATCCGGCAGGAGTTTATGCTTCTTAACTGGTATTTGAAAGAGCATCTTGCATCGGCCGTGCGGATTGCCGCTTTTATAGGAGTATTTTCACTTCTCTGTTTTCTGCGCAATGTGCCGCAGGATGTCACCGTTTATATGATCGTGCTGATGGCTGCTGTCGGAGCCGCAGGTTTTTGCTTTCATTATGGGAAGTACCGGAAACATCATCTGGTCTTAGCACTCCTTGCCGCCGAACCGCAGGGCAAAACAGAAGCGCTTCCGGAGGCGGACGGGCTTCTGGCGCGGGATTACCAGCAGATCATCGCATCCTACGAGCGGCAGTTTCAGGAAGAACAGATTAAGATGGAGCAGAAATACCGCGATATGATGGAGTATTACACGATGTGGACCCATCAGATCAAAACGCCGATTGCGGCGATGCGGCTGCTTCTGCAGGAGGAGGATACGCCGCTTTCGCGTGAAATGCAGAGCGAACTTTTCCAGACGGAGCAGTATGTGCAGATGGCGCTGCAGTACCTGCGCATGGAAAAAATGACATCGGATCTTGTCTTTGCAAGGTACGATTTGGATGCGCTGATCCGCCAGGCTGTGCGGAAATATGCCCCGCTTTTTATCCGCCGGAAAATTATCCTTTCCTACGAGCCGGTGCACTGCGAGGTGCTGACAGATGAAAAATGGCTCGTCTTTGTGCTGGAGCAGATTCTGTCAAATGCGCTGAAATACACGAAAAGTGGCAGCATTCACATCTATCTGTCACCGGATGCACCAAAAACGCTGGTGATTGAGGACACCGGCATCGGCATTGCGCCGGAGGATCTGCCGCGGATTTTCGAAAAAGGCTACACGGGCTGCAACGGCCGCGCAGACAAGCGGTCAACAGGCATCGGACTGTATCTGTGCCGCCAGATCATGGAGAAACTTTCGCATACCATCCGCATCGAGTCGGAGATGGGAGCGGGAACGAAGGTGTATCTTGGGCTGGATACTGTATCCCTGTAGTACATAGAGAGCTTCGCCGGGAATCTTACAGAAATGTAAGGTTGCCGGTATTTTTGTAAGATGATCCTAAGGCAGAAGAGGGCGCGGACGGGTATAATAAGTCTTGTCAATTAAGAAAACAGTTCAGACAGAAAGGAAAATGTGACATGGCAATTCTGGAAGTAGAACATCTGAAAAAAATATATACCACGCGCCTCGGCAGCAACCGGGTGGAAGCGTTGAAAGACGTTAATTTTACAGTGGAACGGGGCGAATTTGTTGCAATCATGGGCGAATCGGGAAGCGGAAAAACGACGCTTCTGAACCTGCTCGCGGCACTCGACAAGCCAACCGGCGGACAGGTGCGGTTAAATGGAAAAAATCTCGGCGAATTAAAAGAGAAGGAGATTGCCGGATTCCGCCGCGAAAACTTAGGTTTCGTGTTCCAGGACTTCAACCTGCTCGATACCTTTTCCCTGCGTGACAATATTTATCTGCCGCTCGTGCTGGAAGGAAAAAAATACGAGGAGATGAGTCTTCGGGCAGAGCCGATTGCGAAAAAACTCGGCATCACCCAGATCCTCAATAAATACCCATATGAGGTGTCCGGCGGACAGAAGCAGCGTGCAGCCGTTGCGCGTGCGCTGATTACCAATCCAGAGCTGGTTCTTGCGGATGAGCCTTCCGGCGCGCTCGATTCCCATGCAGCGGATGGCCTCATGAAACTGTTCGGGGAGATCAACGAGGAGGGCCAGACGATTGTTATGGTAACGCACAGTGTGAAGGCGGCCTGCTCGGCGAAGCGTGTGCTGTTCATCAAGGACGGCGAGGTCTTCCACCAGCTGTATCGCGGTTCTTTAGGGCGCGATGAGATGTATCAGAAGATCTCCGATACGCTGACAATTCTTGCGACGGGTGGTGAACGGGATGAATAATCTGCTGTATGCCAGACTGGCAAAAACAAATTTGAGCAAAAACCGTCAGAATATTCTTCCGTATCTGCTGTCATGCATCGGCACGGTGGTGATGTTTTTTATCATGGATACACTGGCGCAGGGAAGTGGCTTTGATTCCATGATCGGAAAAGATACGATCCTGACAGTGATGGGGATGGGAACCTATATCATTGGCCTGTTCGCGGTGATTTTTCTGATCTACAGCAACAGTTTTCTGACAAAAAGAAGAAAAAAAGAGTTCGGTCTGTTCCAGATTCTCGGCATGGAGAAAAAGCATCTGGCGAAGATCCTCTTTTTTGAGAGTCTGTATCTGTGGGCGGCATCGCTTGGAATCGGTATTCTGCTCGGTGTGCTGCTGTACCGCCTGCTGTTTCTGGTGCTGATGAAGCTGACCGGACTGAACGGAACAATTGGTTTTGCGTTCAGTGCAAAAGCCGTGGGAAGTACGATGCTGCTGTTCGGCCTGACTTTTGTGATCAATTTTCTCTTAAGCCTTCGCCAGATCCACGTCTCACAGCCGGTCGAACTGCTGCACGGCGGCGCGCAGGGTGAGCGGGAACCGAAAACGAAGCTTTTGACGGCGGTTCTTGGATTCATGCTTCTTGGTGTTGGCTATTATCTGGCTCTGACCAGCCAATCCTCGATGGACGCACTTGATAAGTTTTTTAATGCAATCGCCTTGGTTATGGTGGGAACGTACTGCCTGTTTTCTGCTGGAAGTATTGCATTTTTGAAAATTCTGAAGAAAAACAAGAATTACTATTACCAGACACGCCATTTTACAAGCATTTCGGGCATGCTGTACCGCATGAAGCAAAATGCGGTCGGTCTTGCGAATATCTGTATTCTGTCAACGGGTGTGCTTCTGGTTATCTCCATCAGCACATGTCTGTGGACGGGGATTGAGGAGGTTACCTATACGCGGTTTCCACATCAGATTTCGATCGAAGCAAATACTGGCGTGAGCGGCATTATGAAGACGGTGGAGCCGGTCAGTCAGAAGATGATAGAGGAAGTGAAAACTGGGATTGATCAGCATCTGGAAGAAAAGCAGCTCAGAAAAAAGTATGAAAGTGATCAGAGATACTATGTTATGCTTGCTGATGTAGATAGAAACAAAGTAGAAAAAACACAGTCAGATGATGCTGCGGCGAGTACACTGATAAAGATTATGGAAGAGTCGGAGTACAAACAGGTAACCGGCGAACAGGTAGAGCTGGAACCAGGGCAGGCTCTGGTTTTTCAGGAAAAACAGAAAAATTATGGATATGACACGATTGAACTGGGAAATCAGACGTATGAAGTAAAAAAATGGAATACCGATAAGAAATCGTACGTTCTGGATGAGAAGACGCAAGTGTATGAGACAATGACGGTGGTGACGCGGAACCATGAAGCAAAGGAAGCGTATGCAGCTGTGCAGGGAAAGGAGCCAGAAGGATACAGTTGGGAATATGCTCTGGATCTTATCGGGGATGCCGGCGAACAGATCACTGTTGGAAATGAGATTGAGACGATACTGACGGAGTCATCTTTTAACGGATGGGTGGAAGTGCGCGAAAAAGAGCGCAATACGGTTTACAGTCTGTATGGTTCACTTCTGTTTTTAGGTGTTTTCGTCGGTGCGCTGTTTTTGATGGGTGCCGTTATGATTATCTATTATAAGCAGGTTTCAGAAGGCTTCGATGACCGAAAACGGTTCCAGATTATGCAGAAGGTCGGCATGAGCCGCAAAGAAATCCGTCAGACGATTCAGTCACAGGTGGTAACGGTCTTTTTCCTGCCGCTCGCGGTGGCCGTGGTGCATACAATGGTAGCGTTTCCATTGACCAGGCGTATCATGGCAATGCTGAATTTCCCGGACAGCAATCTGTTCCTGGCTGCAACAGCGATTACGATTGCGGCGTTTGCCGTGGTTTACCTGATCGTCTATGTGCTGACGGCGCGGGCGTATTACAAAATTGTGGAATAAAAAGATGTACTTTTTTCAAAACATCAGCGCGGCTTTGAAAAAAACTTAACAAAAAACGATGAGAAAAAGACATCCGGCGCAGACGGAAAATCTGTGGAGGATGTCTTTTTTGCTGTTCTATTTATAAATGCCGTTGACGGTAACTTTGAAAAGAGCTTCTTTTCCGTTGAGTTCGTCTTTTCCATAGTCTTCCGGGAAAGTGACGGTTACATCTACGCTGTCGCCCGGGTGATGACCGATGAGCTGTTCTTCAAAGTCATCGATGTAAGTATGAGAACCGATCACAAGATCAGCGCCGTTTCCTTTTGTGTTTCCACCTTCAAATTCCACGCCGTCAATGGAGCCGACATAGTCGATATTGACGGTATCACCGTCCTCGATGGTAAGGGAAGTGTCGGTCTGCAAAGAGGCAGAAGCCGAAGTGGAGGCTGATGAGGCGGATGCGGTCGATGAGGCTGTGGAGGTATCCTCCGAGGCACTTTTGGTAGAGAGTCGTTTGGAATCGAGTACGCTGGCAATAATAAGGCCGACGATCACAACGACAATCAGAGCCGGTCCGGCCCAGCTCCAGATCTTTTTGTAATGCGCTACTTTCGCTTCGTGCTCCCGCTCTTTGGCACGCCGTTCCCTGGCAGCTTTTCTGTTTTCTTTGTTCATAAAAAGGATCTCCTTTGCGCTTTTACGACTGCAATCGTATTTTATAATATCAAGTATATCATAAAAATATGGTAAAAGTGTGAAAAAAATAACACGATCCAACATTGTCAATGCTCAAAAATGACGATATAATGAGTGCAAGTGAGTCAAATGAAAATTTATTTTCATTTGACGAACGACGAATGTCGCTTACGCGGCAGCGTAAGATTGAGTGCAAGTGAGCCAAATGAAAATTTATTTTCAGTTGGCGAACGACGAATGTTGCTTACGCGATAGCGTAAGATTGAGTGCAAGTAAGAAAACGCGGCGAGTAAGGGAGTGAATAAAATGGATGACTGGAGTAGTTTCAGAACGACGACATCCGAACAGCAGCGCCTCCGGGCTGCACTTTCCAGCTTTTGTGAATCGCAGGATCTTCCGGAAGAACAGCGAGCCGCATATACTGCATACCTGCGGAAACGCATTCGTCCCGCTGTCGAAATGCTGATTCGTGAGGATGATTTTTCAAAGCTGGAACGTATTCTGCAGACCGGATGGCTGTCCGATGCAGACCGAAAACGTTTTCTCAACCTTGCTGCCGACCAGCAGAAATGGCAGGCTTTCCGTATTCTCCTGAACCGGAGCTCACAGGATCCGATGCAGGAGAATACGGAAAGCAGAAAAACAGAAGCTGCGTTTCAAAAAGAAAAGCCCACAAAAGAAAAAGAAGCGCTGGCGCTCCGGCTTTTCGAAGAAGCCCGCAAAAACCTCTGCTGGTTGTACCCGGAACTTGGTGAAGCGATTCTTTTCTTTCAGCATCAGCCATCCGACAGGACAAAAGCCATCACATCCGACGGTCATACGATATATTTTAACTCCGATTTTGTACTCTGCATGTGTGCCGAAAATTCATCGTTCCTCAAGGAAGGCTATCAGCACCTGCTGCTGGAATGCATCCGCCGGTTTGGGAAAGAAACACCGGAGCCGGAAAAAAAAGAACAGCCCCCGGTTTCATGGCTGATGCCGGAAAAAGAAAAACAGTCTCCGGTTTCATGGCTGGTGCCGGGAAAAGAACCGGAACTTATCGAGTCTTTTCAATCAGTCTGGAAACGTGCTTCCCGCAAGTTGGCGGAAAACTACGGCACCGGCGGCCTGCTGCGAGGCCAGAACCGTGGTGGAAAAAAAGAAACCCTGTCCGGGATCGAAAAAAGAGCGTACGATTACCGCCGCTTCCTGAAACGCTTTACCGTTACCCGCGAGGAAATGGAGCTGGATCTCGACAGCTTCGATCCAGTCGCTTACCATTATGGGCTTATGTATTACGGAAATTTCCCTTTCATCGAGCCGCCGGAGACGCGCGAGGGAAACCGTCTCGAAGAGCTGGTTATCGCGATCGACACATCCGGTTCGTGCAAAAAAGAAATTGTAGCAAAGTTCCTTGGTGAGACGCGCAGCATTCTTGAAGAAAAAGAAAACTTCTTTTCCCGATGGAACGTCTGCCTGATCCAGTGCGACAGCTTCGTGCAGGATGTCACGATGATCCATTCACCGAAAGAATGGGAAGCTTACCGTGAAACAATTATCATCAAGGGCCGAGGCGGAACCGATTTCCGTCCTGTCTTTCAGAAAGTGGAAGAGTTGCGGAAACAGCATGTATTCCGAAACTTAAAAGCGTTGATCTATTTTACCGACGGAGACGGAATTTATCCCGAACAAAAGCCCGATTACGAGACGGCATTCGTCTTTGTCAGACAGACCGAAAAAATGAATCTTGTCCCAAAATGGGCAAAAAAACTGCTGACAGAAGAATGTACTCTTTGAACAAAACTGACAAAAAAGCATCTCGCAAAATCAAACACAGAAAGATTTCGAGAGTACATAAAGAGTGCATAAGATAAGAGAGATCATATGAACATACAAGAAGCAAAAGAGACAATTGAAAAAGCCCTGCGCGCATACTTTGCAAGAGATGAAATTGGTTTTCCGCTGGTTCCGCTCCGGCAGCAGCGTCCCATTCTCCTGATCGGCCCGCCGGGCATCGGAAAAACGGCAATTATGGAGCAGATCGCAGAAGAGTGCGGTGTGGGGCTTGTCGCCTACACGATGACACACCATACGCGTCAGAGTGCCATGGGCCTTCCGGAGATCTGCACACGTGGAATCGAAGGGAAAATGGTACATACAACGGAATACACGATGAGCGAGATCATCGCCTCGATCTATGACTGCATGGAGCAGACCGGAAAGAAGCGGGGTATCCTCTTTCTCGATGAAATTAACTGCGTCTCCGAGACCCTCGCTCCGGTAATGCTGCAGCTTTTGCAGGAGAAAAAATTCGGCAATCAGCACATCCCGGATGACTGGCTGATCGTGGCCGCCGGAAATCCGCCGGAATACAATAAATCTGTGCGGGAATTTGATGTGGCAACGCTTGACCGTGTGCGGAAGATCGAGGTGCTTCCCGAGCTTTCCGTCTGGCTCTCCTACGCAGAGAAAAATCAGATCCACAGCGCCGTGACAACGTACCTTATGGCACACAGTGACCATTTTTATTCTGTTTCGCAGGAAGTGGATGAGAAGCGTTTTGTGACAGCACGCGGCTGGGAGGATTTGTCGGCCGTGCTGAAAAGTTATGAAATCCTGCATTTTCCGGTCGACGAAGCACTGATCGGACAATATTTGCAGGAAGAAAAGACGGCGGAGGAATTCAGCTCGTACTACAGGATTTACGAAAAATATGGACAGGATTACGGTGTGGAGGAGATTCTGACCGGTGCATTTTCCGGAAAATCATGGCACAAAAACAGCAGATGGCGGCAAATGGTTCCGCAGAAGAGCGATCTGTACTGCTGTCTCTGTTTCATGCGGCACTTCGGAAAGAGGCATCCGCCTGCCAGAAGCAGGAGCACACGGCAAAGGAGCTCTCCGAGTGCTTTCGCCAGTTTACCGGGCTTTGCAGGCAGAAAAAAGATGAGACATACGCATCCTGGCTACAACAGAAAGAGCAGGGATTTGCAGTGTGCAAACAGCAGGGACTGCTGAAAAAGGGCGAGAAAGAAACGAATGCGCGGGTCTTGAAAAAGTTAAAAAAACTCGAGGAGACCGCTAAAAAATGTCGCAAAACCGATTCAGATCAGATGAAAGAGCTTTTTGAAACGGTATGTGAACTGGAACAGGAAAAAGTGGAGAAGGAAGTAAAGGATGTGAAACTGCAGATCCGCCGTGCCGCTGAATTTTTACAGAACAGCTTTCCGGGCGGAGCAGAAGTGGTGCTGTTTGAAGCAAATCTGGCGCGAAGTCCAGCGTTACGGAGCTTTTTGATTGAGAAAAGCATGGATGCCGAAGGATAAGCTGCCACTTTGTAAAGAAGAAAATGGTTCTGAAAAGCCCATTTCTGGAGAAAAATGATTTGAAAGGAAGAAAAAGATGAATTATAAAATGATCCTGCAGTACGATGGCACGCGCTATAACGGCTGGCAGAAGCAGGGAAATACGGACAACACGATTCAGGGCAAGCTCGAAACGCTGCTGTCCAGGATCGCAGGAGAGCCGGTGGAGATCCACGGCGCGGGCAGAACCGATGCCGGCGTCCATGCGGCGGGACAGGTCGCAAATGCAAAGTTCCATACGGATCTATCCGATGAAGAACTTCTGCAGACAATCAACCATTATCTGCCGGAAGACATCGAAGTTACCAGCCTCGCGCGGATGCCGGAGCGCTTCCACAGCCGTCTGAATGCGGTGGACAAAACATACGAATACCGTATCGTGATCGATGGCAGAAAGCATGTTTTCGAGCGGAAATACGTGTATTTTCCGGAAGCACCGCTCGATGTGGAAAAAATGAAAGAAGCATCGAAAGCGTTTATCGGAACGTATGATTTCAGGAGCTTCTGTGCCAACAAACGTATGAAAAAATCGACAGTACGGACGATTACCGGAATTGATTTCTGCGAGAAAGACGGGATTCTTATCATTTCCTATACCGGAACCGGTTTTCTGTACCACATGGTGCGGATCCTGACCGGAACACTTGTGGAGGCCGGGATGGGAAAACGGGATATCGCATCAATGATGGAGCTTCTCAAAGCAAAAAACCGCGAAAGTGCGGGTTTTCTTGCACCGGCATGCGGACTCCTGTTAAAAGAAGTCCGATATGAATAACCGAAATAATCAGGGCAATGCACCAGTTTTGTCATAAAAAAACCGAAAAAAGGCTGTGAATTGATAAATGCAGCATAGAAAAGAGAAAGGATGAGGTGAAAAGCATGTTTCAGAAGAAAAGAAATACTTTTCATGGCGGCGTTCACCCGTACGAGGGAAAAGAGCTCTCCAAGGACAAACCGATTGTCAAAGCGCAGCCGGGCAACTTATTGTATTACGCAGTGTCACAGCACATCGGAGCGCCTGCTGTGCCGACCGTACAAAAAGGCGACCATGTAAAAGAGGGACAGAAAATCGCAGAAGCGGGAGGATTTGTTTCGGCTCCTGTTTACGCATCGGTTTCCGGCACGGTAAAAGGAATTGAGAAAAAAGTTTCCGCAGCCGGTTCCCCGGTAGACTGTATCGTTGTGGAGAACGACGGGCTGTATGAAAAAGAAACATTTGAGGAGTGCCCGCACTGGGAAAAACTCGACGCAGATACGATCCGGAACAAGATCAAAGAGGCCGGAATCGTGGGAATGGGAGGTGCAGGCTTTCCGACACACGTCAAGGTATCCCCGAAAGATCCGTCAGCGATTGACCACATTCTCGTCAATGGAGCAGAGTGTGAGCCGTATCTGACGAGCGACTACCGCAGAATGCTCGAGGAGCCGGAAAAGGTGATCGGAGGCTTAAAAATCATGCTGCATATGTTCCCGAAAGCAAAGGGAATCATCTGCATTGAGGACAACAAACCGGACTGTATCGCGAAGTTCCGTGAGCTGGTGCTTCCGGAGGATAACATTGAGGTTCTGGAGCTTAAAACGAAATACCCGCAGGGTGCCGAGCGTATGCTGATCTATGCAGCAACGGGACGAAAGGTAAATTCCTCCATGCTGCCGGCGGACGCGGGCTGTATCGTGGACAACATCGACACCGTAACCGCTATTTACCAGGCAGTCCGCTTCGGCGAACCGCTGATGAGCCGTATCGTTACCGTGACAGGAGATGCCGTACAGAATCCGTGCAACTTTGAAGTGCCGGTCGGCATGCTCTTATCCGAACTTTTAGAGCAGGCAGGTGGTCTGAAAAACGAGGCATCCAAGATCATCTGCGGCGGTCCGATGATGGGAAAAGCCCTGTTTACAATGGAGGTTCCTGTAACCAAGACAACATCTGCACTGACCTGCCTCACCGAGGATGAAGTATCTGCGCTGGCACCATCTGCCTGCATCAACTGCGGACGCTGCGTTTCCGTCTGTCCGGGTCAGATTCTTCCGGCCCGCCTTTCCGTTTTTGCGGAGCACGGAGAGGAAGAGAAGTTCCTGAAATACGGCGGAATGGAGTGCTGTGAATGTGGCTGTTGTTCCTTTATCTGCCCGGCAAGACGTCCGCTGACGCAGGAAATCAGCTCAATGCGTAAAGTGCTTCTGGCAAAGAGAAAGAAGAAATAGGGGGACCTTACATATGAATGGATTATTACACGTATCATCTTCCCCGCACGCACGGTCCAAGGTAACGACGGATAAAATCATGTTTGCCGTCCTGCTTGCCCTTGCCCCGGCAGTCTGCGTGGGAATCTGGAATTTCGGCCTTCGGGCACTGCTTTTGATTGTGATTTCGATGGCAGTCTGTCCCCTGACGGAATATCTGTATGAAAAAGGAATGAAGAAACCGGTGACGATTGCCGACGGCAGTGCACTGGTAACTGGTCTTCTGCTGGCCATGAACATGCCGGTGCAGGCACCTCTTTGGATGCCGGTGATCGGTGGTGTGTTTGCAATTCTCGTTGTAAAACAGCTTTTCGGCGGTCTTGGCCAGAACATCATGAACCCGGCGCTTGCAGGAAGATGTTTCCTTTTGATTTCCTTCCCGGGTCATATGACAAACTTCGCTGCCCCGGCAGCCGCACACCTCGTGGATACTGTATCCGGTGCGACACCGCTCGCCGCAGCAAAAGCAGGAGAGCAGGTGAATCTGCTGTCCATGTTCCTTGGGAATACGGCCGGAACGATCGGTGAGACTTCCGCACTGGCCCTTCTGATTGGCGGCATTTTCCTTGTCTGCATTCATGTGATTGACCTCAATATTCCGCTCATCTACATCGGAACAGAGCTTTTATTTGCCCTGATTTTCGGCGGCCACGGTTTTGATATCAACTTCCTTGGCGCGCATCTTTTTGGCGGTGGTCTGATGCTCGGCGCATGGTTCATGGCAACCGATTACGTTACCCGCCCGATCACAAAGAAGGGACAGTATATCTACGCGGTCATTTTAGGACTTCTGACTGGCGTATTCCGTATCTTTGGAAATTCGGCAGAGGGCGTTTCCTATGCCATCATCTTTACCAACCTTCTGGTTCCGCTCATTGAGCGCGTGACCGTGCCGGTTGGATTCGGAAGAGGAGGCAAGAAAAAAGCATGAACAAAATTATAAAAAACGCACTGATTCTTGCGGCGATTACGCTGATTGCCGGCCTGCTTCTCGGTGCGGCCCACCAGGTAACCTTAGAGCCGATCCAGAAACAGCAGGAAAAAGAAAAACAGGAATCCTGTCAGAACGTATTCCCGGAGGCAGCTTCCTTTGAAGAAGTAACAATGAGCGATGCACAACAGGCAGAGCTTACGGCAGCACTGATCGGCCACGGTTTTGAAGCACAGACGATTGACGAACTGCTGCTTGCAAAAGACGCATCCGGCGCGACGATCGGCCTGGTTGAGATCATCTCCACAACCGAAGGCTATGGCGGCGGCATGCAGTTCTCGATGGGAATTGCATCGGACGGAACGACAAAAGGAATCTCTTTCCTGTCACTTTCCGAGACGGCCGGCCTTGGTATGCGTGCCGACACAGACGATTTCAAGAATCAGTTCAAGGATAAAAACGTAGAAGCATTCTCCTACACAAAATCCGGCGCATCCGCGGATGATGAAATCGATGCGCTGAGCGGAGCAACTCTGACAACGAACGCTGTAACAAACGGTGTCAATGCAGGAATCTGCTGTTTTAACTACTGCAACGAATCCGGTCTGCTTTCCGGAGAGGGAGGGAACTCATGAGAAAAGATACGCCGCTGGAACGGCTTTATAATGGTATCATAAAAGAAAACCCGACCTTCGTCATGATGCTGGGTATGTGTCCGACGCTTGCGGTTACCACTTCTGCAAAGAACGGTATCGGCATGGGCCTTGCGACGATGGTCATCCTGACCGCCTCCAACCTGATGATTTCCCTGCTTCGGAAAATCATCCCGGACGGCGTGCGTATGCCAGCATACATCGTTGTTGTGGCATCGTTTGTAACCATCGTGGAATTTTTGATGGAAGGTTTTATTCCGGCACTCTATTCCGCCCTTGGCATCTACATCCCGCTGATCGTTGTAAACTGTATCATCCTGGGACGCGCCGAGGCATATGCTGGAAAACATGGTCCGATCCCGTCTTTATTTGATGGTATCGGCATGGGCCTTGGATTTACCGTCGGCCTGACCCTGATCGGTATGTTTCGTGAGCTGATCGGAGCCGGAACCCTGTTCGGTATCCAGGTAATGCCGAGTGCTTACGAGCCGGTCAACATCTTCATCATGGCGCCGGGTGCATTCCTTGTGCTGGCAATGCTCGTTGCGGTGCAGAACCGCATCAAACGCCAGAAGTCAGAGAAAACCGGAAAACCGGCAGTCCCGGCAGAAGAGACCGGCTGTATGGCATGCGCCAATAAGGCATACTGCCAGGCTGTGAAAGGAAAGGAGGAAGCGAAATGAAAGAACTGATTTTAATTGCGATCGGTGCGGCGCTGGTCAATAACGTTGTCTTAAGCCAGTTCCTCGGCATCTGTGCTTTCCTCGGTGTTTCCAAAAAGATGGATACGGCGGCCGGCATGGGCGGAGCGGTTATTTTTGTCCTCACGATTTCTTCATTTGTGACAAGTCTGATTTACAAATTTATCCTGGCACCGGCAGAACTTGATTATCTGAAAACGATCGTTTTCATTCTTGTCATCGCGGCGCTGGTACAGCTCGTTGAGATGTTCCTGAAAAAGACGATTCCGTCTCTGTACCGAGCGCTCGGCGTTTACCTTCCGCTGATTACAACAAACTGCGCGGTACTCGGTGTGGCACTCATCAACGTACAGAAGGATTACACGATTCTGCAGGGTACGGTTTACGGTCTGGCAACCGCAATCGGCTTTACAATTGCCATGGTGCTGATGGCCGGCCTGCGGGAAAAGATGGAGTACAACGATATCCCGGAGTCATTCAAAGGAATGCCGATCGTTCTTCTTACGGCTATGCTGATGTCAATGGCATTTATGGGATTTTCCGGAATGATCTAGGAGGGATGAAGAGATGAATGGTATTTTAGCAGCCACCCTGATGGTGGGTGGAACCGGCCTTTTGATTGGTATTCTCCTTGGAATTGCCGGAAAGAAGTTTTATGTGGAAGTGGACGAGCGCGAGACGAAGGTCCGTGAAGCGCTGCCGGGCAACAACTGCGGCGGCTGTGGTTACCCGGGCTGTGACGGAGCGGCGGCTGCAGTGGTAAAGGGTGAAGCCCCGATTTCGGTCTGTCCGGTCGGCGGAGCGCCGGTTGCGGCAGCGATCGGTGCCATTATGGGACAGGAAGCCGGAGCACAGGAGCGCAGAAAAGCAGTGGTACGGTGCGCCGGTACGTGTGACGTGGCAAAGAACAAGTATGAATACACGGGTGCAAGGGACTGCTCCTACGCTGGTTTTGTACCGGGCGGCGGTCCGAAGAGCTGCGGAAACGGATGTCTTGGTTTTGGAAACTGCGTGAAGGCATGTAAGTTTGATGCGATCCATATTGAAAACGGCATTGCCGTTGTGGACGGCGAAGCGTGCAAGGCATGCGGTGCCTGCGTGAAGGCCTGTCCGAGAAATCTGATCGACCTGATTCCGTATGAGCAGAGGATCACGGTGAAATGCCGCTCAACCGAGAAGGGCAAGGCGGTGATGGCAGCGTGTGAGATCGGCTGTATCGGATGTAAGAAGTGCGAGAAGAACTGCCCGTCGGATGCAATTCACGTTGTGGACCAGCGCGCGGAGATCGACCCGGCAAAATGTACAGGCTGCGGCCTCTGCGCGGAGAACTGCCCGCGGAAGTGTATTATGGTAGAAAAATAAAAATGAGAAATTCCATGCTGTGGGAGGGAACTTCTGCGGCGTGGAATTTTTGCTTTTCGGTGATATCGTGTTAGCCAATGCCGGTGGTGGCTGGCTTGACTTGAATTTGGGAAAATGATAAACTGAAAGTCAGAAAACGAGGGGCAAAAAGCTAAAAAAATATAAAATGGCAGAAAGGACGGGGCAAAAGTATGACAATGACAATGGATGAACTGATGAAAGTGCTCGATATGCAGGAGGATATTCTGCAGTTTACGCATTTTACAAATGCAGACGCATGGGAACTGGGAACGATGATCCTGATGGAGGCAAGACGGCGCGGAGCACAGGTTGGCATCATGATCCGCAGAAGCAACGGGGAAGTTGTATTCCAGTATTGTGATAACGGCATTACGCCGCACAATGTGGAGCTGATGAGACGGAAGAGCAATTCGGTGCTTCTGACGGAGCGGAGTTCGCTGCAACTCTACATGGCAGCGACGAATGCGCCGGAGAGCGTAAAACAGATGGTACTGGACCCGAAGGAATACGCAATGCTGGGCGGAGGTTTTCCGATCTGCGTGGAAGAAGTCGGCGTTGTGGCAACCGTAGCAGTGTCCGGCATGGGACAGGTTTCGGATCATGATGTGATTGTGAAATGCATCAGCAAATATTTGCATATCGATGAAGTACCGAGAATCAGAACTGTATGAAAATGATGATTGAAACTAAATTTTGTGTATGATACAATGTCACCGGCAAAAAGACATGACAGTTCCATCAGGGACAACAAAACCCCCGTGAGCGGCAACTCACGGGGGTTGGTTTATGTCAGCAGGTTTTGCATATCTTCCGGCAGTGGTGCGTGGAAGTTTAAGGGTTCTCCGGTGATCGGATGGACGAAGGAGAGCGATGCAGAGTGAAGTGCCTGGCGGGGGAAAGTGCCGGGAGTTTTGTTGTAGAGGGTATCGCCGAGCAGCGGATGGCCGATGTAAGCCATGTGGACGCGGATCTGGTGGGTGCGGCCGGTTTCGAGATTGAGTTCGAGGTGGGAGAAAACGGAGCAGTGCGCGAGGGTGCGGTAATGGGTTACGGAGCGCTCGCCGGAGGCAAAGTCGACGGTGCGCTGGATGAGGGAGCCGTTGAGGCGGGCGATCGGTGCGTCGATGGTGCCGGATGCAGCGGTTTCGCCGAGGGCGAAGGCCTGATACGTGCGGTGGATTTCGCGGGAGCGCATGGCCTGGGAGAGGACGGCGGCGCTTAAGGCGTGCTTGGCGAGCACGATAAGGCCGGTGGTGTCGCGGTCGAGGCGGTTGATGCAGCGGTAGACGAAGGGTTCACCTTTCTGTTCAAAATACCATGCAATGCCGTTTGCCAGCGTATTTTCATAATTTCCAATCGACGGATGAATCGGCGTATCAGCGGGTTTATCCACAACGAGGATGTCGTCATCCTCATACACAACCGAAAACGGAACCGGCCGCGGCAGAATTCCGTCGGAGGGTTCTGTTTCGACAAGGTGCGTTTCGATCACATCCCCGGCGTGCACGGCCTGGCTCGTCCAGGCGCGGACGCCGTTTCGGAAAATGCCGTCCTCTGTGCGTTTTAGCCCGTAATAATATGGCGCGAATATCCATGCCGGCGGAGAAACCATTCCACAGTCAGATTTTCCCGTTCCTCCTCCGGCGAAACCACATATGTAAACCTGTGTCCCATACACAAAACCTCCGTTTCTATAGCTTTTTTATCGAATGAACCCCGTCATTTCGGGCAAAATTTCAAAAAGAGACTTTCCCAGTCTTTCGCAAGTATAGCCGAAAACAGATGGAAAAGCAAGAAACTTACCTTTCTATAGCGAAAATATAAAAAAGTATAAAAGTTTCATGAAATGTCAGAATTTGATTGATTTTAGCGAAAGAAAAGTTTATGCTACTAAAAAAGAAAGAAAATCAAGAAACAGGAGGGGATACAGATGAAACAGGTGCAAAAACCGAAAAAACCCATAATTTTTTATTATGTGATTGCGCTGATCGTCATTCTGCTGTTAAATCTTCTGCTTTTCCCGAGACTTCTCGAGCCAAAAGTAACAGAAGTTGATTACGGAAAATTTTTGCAGATGGTAGATAACAACGAAATCAGCGAAGTCCAGATCCAGTCAAATGAGATTATTTTCAGCGACAAATCAAGCCCGGCGAATTATTATAAGACGGGTGTGATGAATGATTACAAGCTGGTAGATCGTTTATATGAGGCAGGTATTACCGAATTCGGAACGCCGATCATAGAGCAGATGTCGCCACTCATGGAATTTCTTTTAACATGGGTAATACCGATCGTTGTGATGGTTGCGCTCGGACAGTGGCTGATGAAACGCATGACGAGCAAGATGATGGGCGGCATGGGAAATGCGATGAGCTTTGGAAAGAGCAACGCCAAGGTTTATGTACAGTCCGAAACCGGCATTAAATTTGCAGATGTTGCCGGAGAGGATGAGGCAAAAGAAATTTTACAGGAGATTGTTGACTTCCTGCATAATCCCAAAAAATATGAAGAAATTGGTGCAAAAATGCCGAAAGGAGCACTGCTTGTCGGCCCTCCAGGAACCGGTAAAACGCTGCTTGCAAAGGCAGTAGCCGGAGAGGCAAATGTTCCGTTCTTCTCCATTTCCGGTTCTGAGTTTGTCGAGATGTTCGTCGGCATGGGAGCTGCGAAGGTGCGTGACCTGTTCCAGCAGGCAAATGAGAAAGCACCGTGTATCGTCTTTATCGATGAGATCGATACCGTCGGCAAAAAACGTGACGGCGGCGGATTCTCCGGAAACGACGAGCGTGAGCAGACCCTGAACCAGCTGCTTGCCGAGATGGATGGATTCGATGGAAAGAAAGGCGTTGTCATTCTGGCAGCGACGAACCGTCCGGATTCCCTGGACCCGGCACTTCTTCGTCCGGGCCGTTTCGACCGCCGTGTGCCGGTTGAACTGCCTGACTTAAAAGGCCGTGAGGAAATCCTGAAAGTCCATGCGAAAAACATCCGCGTGGGCGACAATGTCGATTACAATGCGATCGCACGTATGGCATCCGGTGCTTCTGGTGCAGAACTTGCCAATATGATCAACGAGGCAGCACTCCGTGCCGTCCGTGATGGAAGAAAATTCGTCACCCAGGCGGATCTGGAGGAGAGCGTTGAGGTTGTCATCGCCGGATACCAGAAGAAGAATAAGATCATGACCGACAAAGAGAAACTGATCGTTTCCTACCACGAGGTCGGCCATGCACTCGTCGCAGCACTGCAGAGCCATTCCGCTCCGGTTACGAAGATCACCATTATCCCGCGTACGTCCGGCGCCCTCGGCTATACGATGCAGGTGGATGAAGATGAGCACAACCTGATGAGCCGCGAAGAGCTGGAAAACAAGATTGCAACCCTGACCGGCGGCCGTGTGGCAGAGGATCTGGTGTTCCATTCCATCACGACAGGTGCTTCGAACGATATCGAGCAGGCAACGAAGGTGGCAAGATCCATGATCACCCGCTTCGGTATGAACGAGGAATTTGGTATGGTTGCATTTGAGACGGTAACGAACCAGTACCTCGGCGGTGACACTTCCCTGGCATGCTCCGAATCGACAGCAGCACAGATTGATGAGAAGGTTGTTGCAGCAGTCAGAAAACAGTACGACAAAGCAGAGCAGCTCTTAAAAGATAACATGCCGAAACTCCACGAGCTGGCAAAATATCTGTATGAGAAAGAGACAATCACAGGTGATGAGTTTATGGAAATCCTGAATTTATCCCCGGATCAGCTCACGACAACGAGAATGGAAACAAACTAAAAAGCGATAAAAGCAGATGAGAATCCCGCGTTACTGTTCACCCAGCAGTGAAACACTTGCTGTTTCACTGCGTAAGAAAGTGATTCACGAATCCCGCGTTTCAAGGCGACTTCAGCCTTGCGCGGGATTCTTTCTTGTGCTATAATGCTGTAATGCGAAATTATGACACAAAAAGACAGATTTTTTTAAGATAGACCAAGAGAACATAAGGAGAAACGCAATGAAGAAAAAACAGGCATGGAAAGTGATGGGTGCTGTCCTTGCGGGCACACTGGTATTTTCCGATGCAGTTCCGCTCCGTGCCAGCGCATCGGCAGGAACGGAAAAAAGCGCAGTACAGAACGAAACTGTCTCCGGAACGGAGAACGGTACAGAGACAAAACGGGCAGCCGTTTATGTGAATCTGAAAACCGGCGATGATACGGCAGACGGTACAACGGCAGAGACAGCAGTAAAAACCGTGGAAAAAGCACAGGAGCTTCTTGCAGTTGCAGCGGCAGAACTGCAGGCGGACGGGAAAACAACCGAAAAAAACACTGCTGCAGATACCAGCAAAACGGCAGCGGAGGAAGCAGCAGAAAAATATCTGGTATTCGTCGGAATGGATGAAAAAGAGCTGGAAACGTATCGAAAGAAACAGCAGAAAACAGACTTCAGGGGAAGAGTAACAGATACCGTTTTTGCGGCAGATGAAATCGTGGTGACAGAAGCCGGATATGAGGCTGTTCTGGCAGCAGAAAAAGCAAAAGAAACGGTTTCGGAAACACCAACGCTTGCGCCAGGCGAGTCTCCGGCACCGGATGCGGCAGAAGATACCGTAACACCAACTCCGGGTCCGACGGAAACGCCGGATGCAGAGCCGACCGCAGAACCAACGGTGACCCCGGACGCAGAACCGACGGAAACGCCGGACGCAGAGCCGACCGTAACGCCGGCGGAGGAACCAACGGCAACTCCGACACCGGATGCGGACAACGGAGAAGATACAGGGGATACACCAACGGCAGCGCCGACACCGGATGCGGAACCGACCGTAACGCCGGAAGTAACTCCGACGACAGCACCGGGCGAGAATACCGATGACAGTGAAAATCCGGAGAATCCGGAAACTCCGGCAGAAGATCCAACCGTGACACCTGCCCCGGATGATACAGCAAAAGACGATCCTGCAGCAGATGATACAAACCAGGACGATACAAACCAGGATAACCAGAACGGAACGGGAAATGATGCATCATCGGACCAGTGGAAACAGGATGAAAATCTGGATGACCTTGTAAAAGATGAAATTCAGAAAGAAAACGAAACCGTAAAAAATTTCGATGAAATTTCCAATCCATCCGGTACGGACAGCACAGAAGACGGCTATCTGATCTCCAATGTCTCTCTTTTGATCCAGCCGGTGGCAGTAAGTCTGTCCAGAAGCCTTGTATCAGAGGAGCAGACGGAAACAGCAGAAGCTGAGACGGCGGACGAAGGCGAGCATGAACTGCTTGCAGCTGCAGAGCAGAAATCCAACCTGAGTGCAGGTGAAATGACAGCAAGTGCAGCCGATGACGTAAGTACGCTGCGTGCCGCAGGAACGATCCTTGTAGGACCGGACAACTACGGAACGAATAAGACATCCACTCCGACTCCGACAGCCACACCGTCGAAGAGCAGCAGTAACAACAGCTCTTCCAATTCCAATACCGGAAGCACAAAGATTCCGCAGAAGAAGACACAGACCACTGTAAGCATCCGCAGCATCCCGGTCAACACCGGCGATGAGACGATGGTGCTTCCGCTGGCGATCAGCTCCGCACTTTCTGCAGCCGTTATGTTCTGCATGGCATTCCTTCAGATGCAGGCGAAACGCGCAAAGAGCATGGCCGCATGGCTGGAATTCAAAAAGAATCATCCGTTTGACGAAAAATAAAGAAACAGGCATATCCGGAAAAGCCATTCCATACATTTACAGTATGGGAGGGCTTTTTCTTATGGAAGAAAAGAAAACATGGGCGGTGGGTGCGGGCAGCGGGATCAGCTGGCTGAAGGCTCTTCTCGTTTCCTATCTGATCTCGGTGCTTCTTCTTTTGCTGCTGTCTTTCCTGCTCTGGAAATTTTCCTGGAAGGAAAGCTGGGTGCAGGCGGGCATTGTGGTGATCTATCTGGCATCAAGCTTTTCCGGCGGAAGAATGGCAGGAAACATGGCGGGAAAACGGCGGTTTCTCTGGGGCATCTGCTTTGGAATCGTGTATTTTGCCATTCTGATCATCGTCTCCGCAGTCTTCCTGCCGGGCGGATTTGCCGGAGCCGGAAGACTTCTGTGGGCGGCAGCAGTCTGTGCCGTCGGCGGAATGGCAGGCGGAATGACGGCACACGGCAGATAAAAGCGGACAAAACAGAACATTTTTTCAAAAAACAGACTTTTAAATTTGAAAAACCTATGCTATAATGGGAAGAGCTAATGGCCGAAGACTATAAAAAAAGTCGCGCGTCAACTACAATGAAGGAGGAATGTGCCATGAAACACATCAAAACTTTAAATACAAAAAGCTTACAGAACACTGTAAAAAAAGGTGGATGCGGTGAGTGCCAGACATCCTGCCAGTCCGCATGTAAGACTTCTTGCACCGTAGGCAACCAGAGCTGCGAGCATAAGTAAAAGTAATCCATAAGGACGAGTAAAAGGTGTTCCCAGAACCGGTTTCGCCGGATTTGGGAACATTCTTTTTGCCAGGCACATCAAAAAAAGAGAGAGTTATAGAAAGGAATACCACAGTGATACATTTATATAAAAGCAATGGCTTCAACATGGTGCTGGACGTCAACAGCGGCTCCGTCCATGTTGTGGATGACTGCGTATACGATGTCCTTTCCTGCATGAACGAAGGAAAAAATGCAGAAGAGGCAGCAGAGGCGCTTAGCAGTAAATATGCCGAGCAGGACATCACCGAAGCCAGAGAAGAAATTCAGGAACTTACAGATAACGGCATGCTCTTTACAAAAGACATTTACGAAAACGCAATTGATCAGTTTCCAACCGTCCGACCGTCGTAAAAGCACTCTGCCTCCACATTGCACACGACTGTAACCTTGCCTGTCGTTACTGCTTCGCAGAAGAGGGCGAGTATCACGGAAGACGTGCACTGATGTCCCTGGAAGTCGGCAAAAAAGCGCTTGATTTCCTGATCGCAAACTCCGGCAGCAGAAGAAACCTCGAGGTAGATTTCTTCGGCGGTGAACCGCTGATGAACTGGGATGTTGTAAAACAGCTCGTAGCCTACGGAAGAGAACAGGAGAAGTTACATAACAAGAACTTCCGTTTCACCCTGACCACCAACGGTGTTCTCTTAAACGACGAGGTCATGGAGTTCTGCAATAAAGAGATGGGCAACGTCGTATTAAGTATCGACGGAAGAAAAGAAGTTCACGATCACATGCGTCCGTTCCGCAAAGGTGCCGGAAGCTACGATCTGATCGTGCCGAAATTCCAGAAATTCGCTGAGCTTCGTCATCAGGATAAATACTATGTGCGCGGAACCTTCACGCATTACAACACAGACTTTGCAGCTGATGTTCTCCATCTGGCAGACCTCGGCTTCAAGCAGATCTCGGTTGAGCCTGTTGTAGCGCCTCCGACCGAGGACTATGCGATCCGTGAGGAAGACCTTCCGGTGATCTTCGAACAGTACGACATTCTGGCAAGAGAGATGATCAAGAGAGAAAAAGAGGGAAGAGGCTTCAATTTCTTCCACTTTATGATCGATCTGACCGGCGGACCATGTGTTTATAAACGTCTTTCCGGCTGCGGTTCCGGAACCGAGTACCTTGCGGTAACACCGTGGGGCGATTTCTATCCGTGCCACCAGTTCGTAGGACAGGAAGATTTCTGCCTCGGAAATGTTTACGAAGGCGTGAAAAAGACAGAAACTGTCAACGAATTCAAAAAATGCAACGTTTATTCCAAGAAGGAGTGCAGCCAGTGCTTTGCACGGTTCTACTGCAGCGGCGGATGCGCGGCAAACTCCTACAATTTCACAGGTAAGATCAACGATGTTTACGAGATCGGATGCAAGATGCAGCAGAAACGGATCGAGTGTGCATTGATGATAAAGGCAGCTCTGGCCGAAGATTAAAGAAAAGAGGAAAATCGCGACATGATGAAGAAGAAACAGAGTATCATCGCACTCGTCCTGGCAGCCATTGTAACAGTGCTTCTTGGATGGACGATGATCAAAGGATGGGGTCCTACCGGAACCGGTCGATGAAGAACATCAACCTGGGTCTGGATCTGTCCGGCGGTGTCAGCATTACCTATCAGGCCGTAAAGGACAACCCGACAGACGAAGAAATGTCAGATACCCGCTACAAGCTGGAACAGCGTGCGCAGCAGTACAGCGAAGAGGCACAGGTATATCTGCAGGGCGACAACCGTATCACCATTGAAATCCCGGGTGCAACCGATGCAACCACCATTCTGGAAGAGATGGGTAAACCGGGAAGCCTGTATTTCATCAAACAGACCAACGATGACGGAACAGAAAACTACACCTACGACAGCTCGACCGGCGAGTACGTTCTGAACGGAAAAACTATCGAAGAGCTCGAGGAGGACGGCTCCGTCGTTCTGACCGGTAAAGATGTGGAGAGCGCAGAAGCCATGCATCAGCAGAACTCCACCACAAAAGCAACCGAGAGCGTCGTTCAGCTGAAAATGACCGACGAAGGAAAACAGAAATTTGCAGACGCAACCCAGGAAGCCTACAGCGCAGGAAAGAGCATCGGTATCTACTATGATGAAAAATTCGTCAGTGTACCGAGTGTAAACGCTGTGATTTCCGATGGTACTGCAGTCATCTCCGGCGGAAACATGGACTGGGATGAAGCAACCAGCCTGGCATCCACCCTCCGTATCGGTTCCCTTTCCCTGAAACTTGAGGAGATCAACTCCAGCGTCGTTGGAGCACAGCTTGGATCTGCAGCTGTTTCCACCAGCGTAAAAGCGGGAGCGATCGGCATTGTACTGATTATCCTTTTCCTTGCAATCGTATATCGCCTGCCTGGTATTGCTGCCGGATGGGCACTGCTCATCTATGTTGAGCTGAATCTGATTGCTTTAAATGCATTTGACCTGACATTGACCCTGCCTGGTATCGCAGGTGTTATCCTGTCGATCGGTATGGCGGTCGATGCGAACGTTATCATTTATGCCCGTATCGAGGAGGAGATCGGTGCCGGAAAGACGGTTCATGCGGCAATCCGCGACGGATTCAAGAAGGCAGCTTCTGCCATCCTGGACGGAAACGTGACGACCCTGATTGCAGCAGCTGTTCTGTATGCGCTTGCGAGCGGAAGTGTCCGCGGATTCGCCATGACACTTGCTCTTGGTATTGTTCTTTCCATGTTCAGCGCCATGGTTGTTTCCAGACTGCTGGTCAACAGCCTGTACGGTATGGGACTGAAGGATGCGAAATACTACGGAACCAAGAAAGAGCGCAAGGGATTTCCATTTGTGGAAAAGAGAAAGATCTTCTTCACGATCTCCTGCATTCTGCTGCTTGCCGTTCCGGCCAGCATGATTTTCATGCATCAGACAAAGGGAAGCGCACTGAACTTCGGCCTTGACTTCAAGGGCGGTACTTCCATCAACGTTCCGTTCAACGAGGATTACTCCATCGAAGAGCTGGACAAAGAGGTAGAGCCGGTTGTGGAAGGCGTGACAAAAGATTCCAATATTCAGATGACAAAGGTTGTCGGAGGCAACAATGTCATCATCAAAACACGTTCTCTGACTCTGGAAGAGCGTGAGCAGGTTTACCAGGCAATGGCAGACAATTTCGGTGTCGATACTTCTGAAATCACTTTCGACAACATTTCTTCTACTGTAAGTAAAGAAATGAGCCAGAATGCGATGAAAGCAGTTATCATCGCTGTAGTCTGCATGCTGCTGTACATCTGGATCCGTTTCCGCGACATCCGTTTCGCATCGAGTGCCATCCTTGCACTGATGCACGATATCGCCATTGTATTCGGATTCTATGTGGTATCCCGTATTTCGGTCGGCAGCACCTTTATCGCGTGTATGCTGACGATCCTCGGCTATTCCATCAACAGTACGATCGTCATCTTCGACCGTATCCGTGAGAATCTGCCGGAGTTAAAGAGAGAGCCGATCGAGTCCCTGGTTGACCGCTGCATCACGGACACCCTGACCCGAAGCATTTACAGTTCCCTCACCACCTTTATCACCATCTTTGTTCTGTTCGTGATGGGAGTTTCTTCCATCCGCGACTTTGCAGCACCTCTGATGGTTGGTATCGTATGCGGAGCTACACTTCTGTCTGCATCACAGGTGCCCTGTGGTATGTGATGAAGCACGTTGGAAAAAACAAATATGTGCCGTCCAAAGCAGTACAGAATAAGACAAAAAATAAATAAAAGCAGCAAAAACCATAAAAAGAGAAACGCCGGACCGGAAAAGTCCGGCGTTTCCTGCTAACAGGAAAGAGGAGAACATATGAAGAAAGAACGCTGGGTAGTTTCGGCAAAACGCGCCGATTTCCAGGCAATTGCGGATCGGTTCGGCATCGATCCCGTCATCGCCCGCCTGATCCGGAACCGGGATGTGACCGGGGAGAAAGAGATCGAAGAGTATCTCTTCGGTGATCTGGAGCAGCTCCACGATCCGCTGCTGATGAAGGATATGGAGCGCGCGGCAGATCTGATCGCAGAAAAAATCCGGGAGAAAAAGCCGATCCGCATCATCGGGGACTACGACATCGACGGTGTTACGGCAACGTATATTCTGCTGACCGGATTAAAAGATCTCGGTGCCGATGCGGATGTGCGTATCCCGGACCGGATTGCAGACGGATACGGCTTAAATGAGCATCTTGTGCAGTTTGCCGCGGATGAGGGGCGGGACACGATCGTCACCTGTGACAACGGCATCGCGGCGGGCAGTCAGATCCGTCTGGCAAAAGAGCTTGGCATGACGGTTGTTGTGACGGACCACCACGAGGTTCCGTTTGAGGAGGATGAAAACGGAGAACGCCGCTACATCCTGCCGCCGGCGGACGCGGTTGTCAATCCGAAACAGAAAGACTGTTCCTATCCGTTTCCGGGCCTCTGCGGTGCGGCCGTCGCATGGAAACTGATCCAGACGATGGAGGCAAAAGCAGGTATTCCAAAGGAGCACAGCTTCCGCTTTCTGGAATTTGTCGCCATTGCGACGATCGGTGATGTGATGGATCTGCAGGGAGAAAACCGGATTTTTGTAAAAGCCGGCCTTCGGGCGCTCCATAAAACGCAGAACCTCGGCCTGCAGGAGCTGATCCGTGTGCAGGGCATCGAGGCGGAAAACGTGACACCGTATCACATCGGCTTCGTTCTCGGCCCGTGCATCAACGCATCGGGACGGCTTGACACGGCGGAGCATTCGTTAAAACTGCTCTGCGCAAAGACACGTGAGGAGGCCGCAAAGCTTGCCGGGGACTTGAAAGACCTGAATGAAAGCCGCAAAGAGCTGACGCGCCAGGGTGAGGCGAAAGCAATCGAGCTCGTGGAAACCTCCCCGCTGCAGAACGACAAAGTCCTCGTCGTCTATCTGCCGGACTGCCACGAGAGCCTTGCCGGAATCATCGCAGGTCGCCTGCGGGAGCACTTCCACAAACCATCCTTCGTACTCACCAGAAGTGAGGAGGGCGTCAAGGGCTCCGGCCGCTCGATCGAAGCGTATTCGATGTATGAGGAGCTCTGCAAATGCAAAGAACTGATGACGAAATTCGGCGGCCACCCGATGGCTGCGGGCCTTTCCCTCGCAGGAGAGGAGATGATCGAACCGTTCCGCCGGGCACTGAACGATAATTCCACGCTGACGGAAGAGGATTTCGTCGAAAAAGTTGTGATCGATGTGCCGATGCCGATCACCTACATCACCAAAAATCTGATCCGCCAGTTAAGTCTCTTGGAGCCGTTCGGAAAAGGCAACACGAAACCGCTGTTCGCACAGAAAGGACTGACTGTATTAAATTACCGCATTTTTGGAAAGAATAGAAACGTGGTGAAAGTACAGCTTGCCGATGCGGGCGGATACCAGATGGATGGTGTCTATTTCGGCGAGGGAGAAGCGTTCGCCGCATACGTGGATGCACATCCGACCCTCTCGGTAGCGTACTATCCGTCGATCGATACGTGGAACGGACGCGACAAATTACAGATCAATATCCAGAGTTATTTTTAAAGATGCAGAAAAGCCGCAAATACCTGATTTTTCTGCCCTGTTTTCTATCGGAAACAAAATTGACGCAGAAGAATATTGATGCTATACTGTAAGGTGAATTGTCAAACCTTGACGAAACGGAGGAATATTTTATGAAAAAAGTAGAGGATTACGTAAGAAGTATTCCGGATTTCCCGGAACCGGGTATTATTTTCAGAGATGTAACGAGTATCCTGCAGGACGCAGACGGACTGCAGCTTGCCATAGATGAGATGCAGCATTTTGTAGAAGAAGTAGACTGTGACGTAATCTGCGGAACCGAGTCCCGCGGCTTCATTTTCGGTATGCCGATTGCTTACAATCTGCACAAACCGTTCGTGCCGATCCGTAAAAAAGGAAAACTTCCTCTGGAGACCATCGAGGAGAGCTATGACCTGGAGTACGGCAGCGCAACGATCGAGATGCACAAAGACTCCATCAAACCGGGCCAGAAGGTAGTCATCATCGACGACCTGATTGCAACCGGCGGTACCGTGGAGGCTTGTGCAAAAATGATCGAGCGCCTCGGCGGCGAAGTAACCAGAATCGTGTTCCTGATGGAGCTTGCCGGCTTAAAAGGACGCGAAAAACTGGCAAAATATGATGTAAAATCTGTCATCCGTTACGATGGCAAATAACGTATCCAACGAAACGCAGGGGTTAATCATGAGAGCGGAGGATACATATGGAAGAAGAGAAAAGAATCAGTGAAGAAGAATTAAAGAAGGATGTGGCGGCGGCAGAAGCCAGAATCCGCAAGACGGACGATTTTACAAGTCCGGAGGAATTATACGGGGAATTGATCGCTTCTGTGAAAAAATATCATCCATCGGACGATATTTCCCTGATCGAAAAAGCATACCGCGTGGCAGCGGATGCACATAAGGACCAGAAAAGAAAGAGCGGGGAACCGTACATCATCCATCCGCTCTGTGTGGCAATTATCCTGGCAGATCTGGAGCTCGACAAGGAGTCGATCGCGGCAGGCCTTCTGCACGACGTTGTCGAAGATACCGTCATGACCGAAGAAGAGCTGACCGAGGAGTTCGGCCCGGAGGTGTCCCTGATTGTAAGCGGTGTCACGAAGCTGGCACAGCTGAAATATTCTGCGGATAAGGTCGAGGAGCAGGCAGAAAACCTGAGAAAGATGTTCCTTGCGATGGCAAAGGATATCCGTGTTATTCTGGTAAAACTGGCGGACCGTCTGCACAACATGCGGACCGCACAGTACTGGTCGCCGGAGACGCAGAAGAAAAAAGCGCGTGAGACGATGGATATTTATGCCCCGATCGCACAGCGCCTCGGTATTTCCAAGATCAAGGTCGAACTCGATGACCTTTCTCTGAAATATCTGGAGCCGGATGCGTACTATGAACTGGTGCAGAAGGTCAGCATGAAGCGGGAGCAGCGGCAGGAGTTTGTCGATGCGATCGTAAAAGAGGTGACCCGTCATATCCACCAGGCCGGCATTGAGGCAGATGTCAACGGACGAATCAAGCACTTTTTCAGCATCTACAAAAAGATGGTCAACCAGCATAAGACGCTGGATCAGATCTATGACCTCTTTGCGGTCCGCATCATCGTGGAATCCGTCAAAGACTGCTATGCAGCGCTCGGTGTCATCCATGAAATGTACACGCCGATCCCGGGCCGTTTCAAAGATTACATTGCGATGCCGAAGCCAAACCGTTACCAGTCCCTGCATACAACCCTGATCGGACCGAACGGACAGCCGTTTGAGATTCAGATCCGTACTTATGAGATGCACCGGATTGCAGAATACGGTATCGCTGCACACTGGAAATACAAAGAGGCCTCCGACGGCAAGAAACCGGGACCGGAGCAGGAAGAGGAAAAACTGACCTGGCTGCGCCAGATTCTGGAGTGGCAGCAGGACATGGCGGACAACCATGAGTTCATGAACCTCTTAAAGAGCGATCTCGACCTGTTTGCCGACAATGTTTACTGTTTCAGCCCGGCGGGCGATGTCAAAACGCTTCCGGTCGGCTCCTGTGCCATCGACTTTGCTTATTCCGTCCACAGTGCGGTCGGCAACAAGATGGTCGGAGCGAGGGTCAACGGAAAACTCGTGCCGATCGAGACGGAACTTCACAACGGAGACCGCGTCGAGATCATCACCTCGCAGAACTCCAAGGGACCGAGCCGCGACTGGCTGAAAATTGCGAAGAGTTCCCAGGCAAAGAGCCGCATCAACCAGTGGTTCCGCCAGCAGAACAAGACGGACAACATCGTCAAAGGCAAGGAAATGCTCACCAGCTATGCAAAGCTGAAGGGCAAAAACCTTGGAATCTATACGAAACCGATGTACGAAGAGGCTGTCATGAGAAAGTACGGCTTCCGCGACTGGGATTCCGTTCTTGCGGCCATCGGCCACGGCGGCTTAAAAGAGGGCCAGGTCCTCAACAAGCTGATTGAGACGTACGAAAAGCAACATAAAAAAGAGATCACCGACGAGCAGGTGCTCGAGGCGGCATCTGGAGAGAAAGTTCTGCCGGTTGGAAAGAGCAAGGGCGGCATCGTCGTGCGCGGTATCCACGATGTGGCAGTTCGCTTCTCAAAATGCTGCAATCCGATCCCGGGCGATGAGATCGTGGGCTTTGTCACAAGAGGACGCGGCGTGACCATTCACCGCACCGACTGTGTCAATGTCCTGAATCTGCCGGAATCTGAGCGGGCGCGCCTCATTGATGCTGAATGGCAGGCAGAGGACAACGGCGGCTCTCTCTATACCGTGGAGATCAGCGTTTACGCAAACAACCGTACCGGTCTTCTGGTGGATATCTCCAAGATCTTTACCGAGCGGAAGATCGACCTTGCGGCGATGAACGTGAGAACGAGCAAGCAGGGAACGGCTTCCATCGATGTGACGTTCGACGTGCACAACAACGAAGAGCTGAACAGCATCATCGAGAAGGTACGCCAGGTGGAGAGCGTGATCAATATTCAGAGATCGAGAGGATAAAAAGGAGAAAAGCGTATGATAAAGGTAAATTACCGGGCACTTGGAATGCTCTCGACAAACTGCTACGTTGTGGAAAATCCGGACAGCCAGAAGGTGCTGATCGTGGACCCGGGCGATTCGCCGCTGGAGATTGAACGCCAGATCGACGAGATCGACGGCGACCCGGAGGCCATTCTGCTGACCCATGGCCATTTCGACCATATGCTGGCAGCGGATGCACTGCGGAAAAAGTACCATATCCCGGTCTATGTCCATGAAAAAGAGCAGCACCTGCTGGGGGATCCAAAGAAAAATCTTTCCGGGCTCTGGAGCAAACCGTACACGATGCAGGCGGACAAAACCGTAAAAGAGGGCGATGTGCTGCATCTCGCAGACTTTGAAATCCACGTTCTTGCGACACCGGGGCACACGGCAGGCGGTGTCTGCTACTATATTCCGGCAGAGAAAGCACTTTTTTCCGGTGATACGCTGTTCTGCGAGTCCTACGGAAGATACGACTTCCCGACATCCTCCGGCAGAGAGCTGATCGCGTCGGCCAAGCGCCTGTTAAAAGAGCTTCCCGGGGATGTGACCGTGTATCCGGGCCACAACGATGAAACTACGATTGAACATGAAAAGAGGTACAATCCCCTTGCTTAATATCAGCCTTTGTTTTAACAGAAAAGATTTTGAATACGATGTGTATTCCCTGATCAAGGCATTCTATCCGGGCTGTGAGATTACCTCATGGTACGAAGAGGATGGGGCGCCGGACGGGGAATTTGCATATTATGATAAGATCCTGTACGCGGCAGACCAGATCTGCTTTTCCATAGAAAATGAGAAGCACGAAGAGCTTTCTGCCGCGTGTGAGGCGGTGGAATATGAAAAAGACCGCCACGAAACGAAAAATGTCCTGAAACGGATGGTCTATCGCACGCTCTCGAAAGTGAGCGGAAAAGAACTTCCGTGGGGCGACCTTACCGGCATCCGTCCGACGAAAATTCCGATGAAGATGCTGGAAGAGGGCAAAACAAATGTAGAGATTGCGAAATACATGCGCGAGACCTACTACACCAGCCCGGAAAAGACGGCACTTGCAATCACGATTGCCAACCGGGAAAAGGACATTTTAAAGACGATCGACTACGAACACGGTTACAGCCTGTACATCGGCATCCCGTTCTGTCCGAGCATCTGCCTGTACTGTTCCTTCGGCTCCCATGTGTTAAGCCGCTGGGAGCATATGGTAGATCCGTATCTCGATGCACTGATCAAAGAACTGATCTTTATCAGTGAGAACATGAAGGATTACACCCTTGATACGATCTACATCGGAGGCGGTACGCCGACCACGCTGAATGCGGCACAGATGGAGCGCCTGCTCACGAAAGTGACAGAGCTCTTCCCGATGGAGCAGGTGCAGGAGTTCACCGTGGAGGCAGGACGGCCGGATACGATCAATGAGGAGGTCTTAAAAGCCATCCGCAAATTCCCGGTCACCCGTATTTCGATCAATCCACAGACCATGAACCAGGAAACGCTGGATCTGATCGGACGCCACCATACCGTGGAGGAGATCGAGGAGAAGTTCCGTATGGCGCGTTCCCTTGGATTTGACAACATCAACATGGATCTGATCGTCGGTCTGCCGGGCGAGGACAAGGAAAAAGTGGCGCATACGTTGGAAAAAGTGGAAGCGCTGAATCCGGATTCCCTGACCGTCCATTCCCTTGCGTTAAAGCGTGCAACGAGACTCAACCTGTTCAAAGACAAATATCAGGAAATCTCGTTTGAAAACTCTGCCGAGATCATGAAAATGACGATGGACAGCGCACACCGCATGGAGATGGGACCGTATTACATGTACCGCCAGAAAAATATGGCGGGTAACTTTGAGAATGTCGGCTACTCCCGCGAAGGAAAAGCAGGTATCTACAACATCCTCATTATGGAGGAAAAACAGTCCATTCTGGCCGCGGGAGCCGGAGCGTCCACGAAATTCGTGTTTGAACACGGAGAGCGCATTGAGCGGGTGGAGAACGTGAAGGATCTGAAAAACTACGTGGAGCGTATCGATGAAATGATCGAGAGAAAACGTATCGGAATGGAGAAGTATCTGCCAAAATGAAAGAAAATTCCAGTCAGCAGCTTCACATGCTGCGCTATACCCTGACCGAGCAGCTCATCCATGGCATGGAAGTGAGCAATTTAGCTTACGATCTTGCGCGGGAACTTGGGTATGAGAAAGAAATCTGCTATGAGCTTGCAAAAGCGGGCGTTCTCCACGATATCGGAAAGATTGTACTGGAGAATTACGTAGAAGAACAGGATACACTCGTCGTCGAGGAGATGCGCTTTGTGCGGACCCATTCCACACTGGGCTATGAACTCCTGCAGGGACGCGGCTACTCCGATTTTGTGCTGGAGAGTATTCTGTATCACCATGAAAATTATGACGGAACCGGGTATCCGGCCAATCTGGCGGGAGAAAAGATTCCGTTTGGGGCGCGTATCTTACGCATCTGTGATGTGTACTGCGCGCTGACCTCCGACCGCCCGTACCGGAGTGCGTTTACGCGGAAACAGGCGATGGAGCTTATGACAGAAGAAGTCAAAAATTTCGATCTGAAAATGTTCCTGGCATTTCAGAGAGTGATCCACAGCGGCAGCCGGAAAGCGATCGAGCTTTCTGATGTCGATGAATTGATCCGGGAAATCATAAAGGAGAAAACAGAAAATGGCATTAAAAAAGAAACCGGTTACCGGAATGAAAGATATTTTACCGAAAGAAATGGCAATCCGTGACTATGTGATCCGTCTGATCAAGGAAACTTACGGAACCTTCGGCTTTACCTCCATGGAGACCCCATGCGTGGAGCACATCGAAAACCTGAACAGCAAACAGGGCGGCGAGAATGAGAAACTGATTTTCAAGATCTTAAAAAGAGGAGAGAAGCTGAAACTCGAGACCGCTGAGAAAGAAAACGATCTCGTAGACAGCGGCCTGCGTTATGACCTGACCGTTCCGCTCTGCCGTTACTATTCCAACAACGCAAACGAGCTTCCGTCCCCGTTCAAAGCACTTCAGATGGGAAATGTATGGCGTGCAGACCGTCCGCAGAGAGGAAGATACCGCCAGTTCATGCAGTGCGATATCGATATCCTCGGCGAGCCGACCAACCTCGCAGAGATTGAGCTGATCCTTGCTACCACCACACTGCTTGGAAAACTGGACTTCAAGAACTTTACGATCCGTATCAATGACCGCCGCATCTTAAAAGCAATGGCAGCCTACAGCGGATTCCCGGAGGAGTCCTATGACACCGTATTTATTATCCTCGATAAGATGGATAAAATCGGTTTTGAGGGCGTTGCCAAAGAGCTCGAGGAAGCCGGCTTTGCAAAAGAGTCCGTAGAGAAATACCTGAAAATGTTCGAGGAGATCACCCCGGATACCGCAGGCGTAGAGTACTGCCGTGAGAAACTCGAGGGATTCCTTGACAAAGAGTACGCAGACGGCCTGAAGACCATCATCGACAGTGTTAATGCCGTGAAGACCGCAGAATTCAAGATCGCTTTCGATCCGACTCTGGTGCGCGGAATGTCCTACTATACCGGACCGATCTTCGAGATCGCTATGGATGAGTACGGCGGATCTGTCGGAGGCGGCGGACGCTACGATGAAATGATCGGAAAATTCACCGGAAACCAGACCTGCGCATGCGGATTCTCCATCGGATTTGAGCGTATCGTTATGCTTCTGCTTGAGAGAGATTACCAGATCCCGGGCGCGCAGAAGAAAAAAGCGTACCTGATCGAGAAAAACATGCCGGCAGAGGGAATGCAGAAGATCATTCAGCAGGCGACAAAAGAGAGAAGTGAAGGCACGGCCATCAACATCGCCGTGATGAAAAAGAACAAGAAATTCCAGAAAGAGCAGCTTGCCAGCGAGGGCTACACTGAGATCGAAGAATTTTTTGTTGACAAAATGTAAGGAATATCCAATAATAGTAATCGCATGAAAAAACGATGTGCTGCGGATGCAGATTCTTTGTGTCCGCAGTTCCAAATAGGAGGAACAAGAAAATGGCTGAATCCATGAAAGGCCTGAAGAGAACCTGCCGCTGTGCGGAAGTCACAAAAGCAGATATCGGAAAAAAAGTAACCCTGATGGGCTGGGTACAGAAGAGCCGTAATAAAGGCGGAATTATTTTCGTCGATCTGCGTGACAGAAGCGGTATTATGCAGATTATCTTTGAGAACGGCCCGATCAGTGAGGAAGGTTTTGAGAAAGCAGCAAAACTGCGCAGCGAGTTCGTCATTGCCGTAGAAGGTGAAGTTATGGCCCGCTCCGGTGCTATCAATGAAAATCTGGCAACAGGAGAGCTCGAAGTAAAGGCTGAGTCCTTACGCATTCTTTCCGAGGCAGAAACCCCGCCGTTCCCGATCGAGGAGGATTCCAAGACGAGAGAAGAGCTCCGTCTGAAATACCGTTACCTGGATCTGCGCCGACCGGATATCCAGAGAAACCTGATTATGAGAAGCAAGGTGGCAATGCTCACCCGTGAGTTCATGTCAAAAGAAGGTTTTCTTGAGATCGAAACCCCGATGCTGACCAAATCCACACCGGAAGGCGCCAGAGACTATCTGGTACCGAGCCGTGTTCATCCGGGCAGCTTCTATGCACTGCCGCAGTCTCCGCAGCTGTTCAAACAGCTTCTGATGTGCTCCGGCTATGACCGCTATATCCAGATTGTAAAATGTTTCCGTGACGAGGACCTGCGTGCTGACCGTCAGCCGGAGTTCACCCAGATCGATATGGAGCTTGCTTTCGTTGATGTAGATGATGTTATCGATGTCAATGAGAGACTGCTGGCACACCTGTTCAAAGAGGTGCTCGGCGTTGAGGTACAGCTCCCGATCCAGAGAATGACCTGGAAAGAGGCTATGAACCGTTTCGGTTCCGACAAACCGGACCTGCGTTTCGGTATGGAGCTGGTTGATGTTTCCGAGACCGTAAAAGATACCGAGTTCGTTGTATTTAAGGGCGCACTTGAAAACGGCGGTTCTGTCCGCGGTATTAACGCAAAGGGACAGGGCGCAATGCCGAGAAAGAAAATCGACAAGCTCGTTGAGTTTGCGAAAGGTTACGGTGCAAAAGGTCTTGCATACATTGCAATCCATGAGGATGGAAGCTGGAAATCTTCCTTCTCCAAATTTATGACAGAGGAGCAGATGGAAGCCCTCATCAAAGCCATGGACGGACAGGCTGGAGACCTTCTTCTCTTCGCAGCAGACCGCAACAAGATTGTTTGGAACGTTCTTGGCGCACTTCGTCTGGAACTGGCAGAGCAGATGGGACTTCTCGACAAGAACGAATACCGTTTCGTATGGATTACCGAGTTCCCGCTTCTGGAGTGGTCCGATGAGGAGAACCGTTTCACCGCAATGCATCACCCGTTCACCATGCCGATGGACGAGGATCTGCCGCTTCTGGATACCGATCCGGGCGCAGTTCGTGCAAAAGCTTACGATATCGTCCTGAACGGCACTGAGATCGGAGGAGGAAGCGTTCGTATTCACCAGAACGATGTGCAGGAGAAGATGTTTGAGATGCTTGGTTTCACAAAGGAACAGGCACATGAGCGATTTGGTTTCCTTCTGGATGCTTTCAAATACGGAGTTCCGCCTCACGCCGGACTGGCTTACGGACTGGACCGTCTCGTTATGCTGATGGCAAAAGAGGACAGCATCCGCGACGTCATCGCATTCCCGAAGGTAAAAGATGCTTCCTGTCTGATGACCGAGGCTCCGTCACCGGTTGACGCAGCACAGCTGGAAGAGCTTGGTCTTGAGGTTGAGCCGCAGGCTGAGGAAGAGACAACAGAAGAGTAAAGAAAATTTTGTAATTTACAGGACAGACAATTTTGCAGAAGTGCAGCGTTGTCTGTCCTTTTTTAGGTTTCACTCGATCGGTGTAAAGAAAAACTTAAGAAATTCTTCCACGTCTTCCCCGTTGTTTTGCTGGAAAAAAGTGCTACAATATGGTTTGTAAGAAAGATACGGAAACATCCACAGCAAGTGGAACACATAGAGAAAAAGACAAGGAGGGATCACGATGTTAGTTACATTAGTCATGCTGGCAACCTGTTTTGGTCTGCTCTGCGGAATTGGAATTTTATTTGGGATCGTCGGACTGCTGCTGAAATTTGGAGGAAAAGTCCTCGGCGCATGCGCCACTATTCTTCTCCCGATCGGCGTGATCTGGCTTGGATTTAAAATCGTGTTCGCCGTCGTTCCGCTTCTGTTCAAACTGGTCTGTGCAGCGCTGATCTGTTATCTCGTATACCGCATTCTGCGGGAGATGAAACTTGTAGCATAAAAAATAAAATCTAACAGATTCGAAAGAAAACCTGCTTTCCGTCATAAACACGGAGGCAGGTTTTTAATGACAAAAACAAAAATCTATTTTCAGAAAAAGCCAGTATTTGCTAAAAAAAGAGTAAGGAAAAAGTAAGAAAACAAAAAACAAAATGTGATACGATAGAACTAACTTGGGAAAGCAGAAAATTAATTTGTAAAATAGAAAAGTGGGAGGAAGCGTATGAAGAAAAAAGTAATCGCGATTGTGTGTGCAGTCGCAGTGCTGGCGGCAGCCGGAGGGGGAGTGACATGGCATTTCCTTGGAAACAGTACAAAAGAGGACGATAACGTCGTCTATGTCAATACTGTAAAAGCCCTGACCAATCTGGGAACCGGAAATGGAATGGAAAACCGCTATGCCGGTGTTGTGGAGTCGGAAAATACCTGGAAGGTAGAGAAAAACAGCGAGAAAAAGGTAAAGGAAGTTTATGTGGAAGTCGGTCAGGAGGTTCAGGTCGGAACACCGCTGTTCTCCTACGATACCGAGAAATTCCAGAGTGACCTCGAGCAGGCGCAGCTGGATCTGGAACGTATAAACAATGAACTTTCAAGTATGAATACCAATATCGACCAGCTTTACAAAGACAAAAAGCAGGCATCAAAAGACCAGCAGGCAAGCATCACACTGGAAATTCAGGAAGCGGAGCTGGATTTAAAGAAAAAAGAATATGAAGGAAAATCAAAACAGGCGGAGATTGATAAATTAAACGATAACATCACCAATGCGACCGTGATCAGCGAAATCGCCGGTGTTGTAAAATCAATCAACAACGATGACAGCAGCGCCGGCGCTTACTCCGGTGACAACTCCGACAATTCCTTCCTGACCGTTCTTGCAACGGGAGATTTCCGTGTAAAAGGCCAGATCAATGAACAGAATATGAGCGACGGTTCGATTACCGAAGGAAGCCAGGTGATCGTGCATTCTCGTGTAGATGAGAATCAGACCTGGACCGGAACCGTGACAAAGATTGATCGGGAAAATGCACGGACAGGAAGCAATAACGTTTACAGCAGTTCGGGAGACGGTATGACGCAGTCAAGCAACTATCCGTTTTATGTACAGCTCGATGGAACAAATGGCCTGATGCTCGGTCAGCACGTTTACGTAGAGCCGGATGTCGGCCAGCAGGAAGTCAAAACAGGAATCTGGCTGTCTGACTCCTTTATCAACGATGTCGACAGCAATCCTTACGTCTGGGCCGATAATGGAAAAGGCAAACTGGAAAAACGAAGCGTAACCCTTGGAACACACGATGAAAATATGATGGAATATCAGATCACCGACGGCCTTGCAGAAGATGATGCAATCACCTTCCCGGAGGACGGTCTGGAAGAAGGGATGAAGACCGTAGTCAGCACCGACGGATCACTGGGACAGAGCAATCCGGCCGGCGGCGAGGATGACGGAATGGTGGATGACGGTATGCTTGACAACGACGATGGAATGGTCGACGACGGTATGACGCAGGATGAAAACGGCATGGTTGACAATACCATGGACGGCGCAGAGTACAGCGGTGAGGAAGATACAACGAACGTGATCGGCGGCGCCGACAATGGTAAGGCAGAACCGGCAGACACACAGGAAGCCGGATCAGCAGATGACGGGGAGGTGCAGCCGTGATTCTGGAATTAGAGAATATCTGTAAAGAATATATGCAGGGCAAAATCCCGGTTCCGGTTCTGAAAAACATCAACTTCTCCATGGAAGAAGGCGAGTACGTTGCGATCATGGGTCCTTCCGGTTCCGGAAAAACAACACTGATGAATATTGTCGGCTGCCTCGACCAGGCGACGAGCGGACGGCTGATCCTCGACGGACAGGACATCAGCAAATGCAGTGACAATCAGATGTCGGACATCCGCCTGCAGAAAATCGGCTTTGTCTTCCAGAACTTCCAACTCCTTGCAAGACAGAGCGCAATGGAAAATGTATGCCTGCCGTTGACGTACGCGGGCGTGCCGAAAAAAGAGAGAAGAGAGCGGGCAGCGATTGCCCTCGAGCGGGTGGGGCTCGGCGACCGTATGAGTTTCAAACCGACCCAGCTCTCCGGCGGACAGAAACAGCGTGTGGCGATTGCAAGAGCGATCGTCAACCATCCGAAAATTCTGCTGGCTGATGAGCCGACCGGAGCGCTCGACTCCCATTCCGGCGAGCAGGTCATGGAGCTGTTCCAGAGCCTGAACGATGAGGGCGTCAGCATCTTGATGATTACGCATGACGCGGAGATCGCATCGATGGCACAGCGCACCGTGGAGATCCGCGACGGAATGATGAAATCGAAGGAGGTGGCCGAAGCATGAAAAAAGGAAAAGCCGCAAAGAAAGCAGCGATTGCAGTCGTGACAGCGGTTGCCGTGGGTGGCGTAAGTGTCGGCGGCTATTATGGGATTCGCCAGGCGCAGAAGACAACCGTAAAAGTGTATCCGGTCAGTGACTTTACGAGTGGATACTGGGGAGACAGCATGAACATGGAAGGCCAGATCACCTCGACGGCTTCCCAGAACATCTATCTTTCCGACAGCCAGACCATTTCCCAGGTTCTCGTCAAAGAGGGCGATGTGGTAAATGCCGGAGACACGCTGATGACATACGATACCAGCATGATCGAGCTGGATCTGGAAACGCAGCAGTTACAGCTTGCACAGACAAAGCTGAAAATCCAGCAGAGTGAAAAAGAACTGGAAAAGCTGAAAAAGACAAAACCGGTATCGGATACGCCGCTGAATCCGGTGGAGCCGGATTTCCCGGATTTCCCGGATTTTCCAGATGAACCCATCGATCCGGATTTCCCGGACGAACCGATTCCGACCCCAGAACCGGAGCCGACGTACGAGGATGCTGTTCTGTACAGCAGTACGAATAAGCTTGTATTTGGTTCCAAACCATACAAAGGAGAAGGAACGCAGGAAGACCCATACACCTATCTCTGCGCACCGGGAACAGTCCTAACAGGCGGATTCCTGAATCAGATGGCAGGATACGCGGATGAAAAGGGAACGAAAAAAGAAGAGGACAGCGAAGGATACTGGTTTCGCCTGGAGATTCATGAGGAAAACAAAGCCGCAGAGGCGCTGGAAACCGTGTGGGAGCAGGATGGAACGAAGATTGCGAAAGTATACGAGACTTCGTATGAAGCAGTCCTGAGTCTGAAAGAATCCGAATCGGCGGATGCACCGGAAATAAAAATCACCACGCCGCTTGCCAACACAGAGGTGGCAGAGGGCGGCGAGCTGAAGCTGAAAATCGGAATCAATGAGAAGAAAGATACCGAAGAGAAGCCGGATGAGAAAGCAGACGATAAAACGGATGATAGAACCGAGAGTCCGTCCGAGGACGATGTGACACAGCCGGGTGAAGCCGGAAATGGAAGCGGTGAGGCAGACGATTCCACAGAAAACACCGAAACGGATGGCACTTACACATACGTCTGGAAACACAACGGAAAGACAATCGACGGAGATTTTAAGGATACTTACACAAAAGAAAACATCACAAAAGAGGATGCCGGAATCTATACAGTAGAAGTGACAGCGAAAAATGACAAGGGTACTTCCATGGCAGTCAGCACTGCAAATGTGGCGGTAAAAGAAGGAACGATTACCCCGACACCAAGTGTAACTCCGACCCCGAGCGTTACGCCGGGACCGAGTGTAACTCCAGAGCCGACCGTCAGCCCGGAACCAAGTACAACACCGATTCCGACCACAGAGCCGGTTCCAACAGAAACTCCGGTGCCGAGCGAGACCCCAGTTCCGACGGAAACGCCGACGCCGACTGAAGCCCCGGCAGAACCGGAAGCGGAACCGCAGAGCGAAGATGCGCCGGAAGCAGTGCAGACGACAGCAAAAACCGTATTCTACGGTGAAAAAGCATCGGTACAGTCCCTCTTTACATCATCCACAGGAAGCAGCGCAAATAACAATACTTCTTCCGGTGATGATACCCAGATGACCTACACAAAAGATGAGTTGAAAAAAGCCATCAGCGAAAAAGAAAGCCAGATCCGTAATCTGAAGCTTGATCAGAAGGAAGAGGAACTCAAAGTCAAAAATACGCAGAAATCCCTGGATTCCCAGACCGTAAAAGCGACGATCAGCGGTGTGGTAAAGAAGGTTGGAAATGCAGAAAACCCGTCCAACGACGGAAGCGCCTTTATCCAGGTCAGTGGAAACGAAGGTCTGTACGTGCGCGGCTACTTAAGCGAGACGTATCTCGATCAGGTAAAAGTCGGCGATGAACTTAACGTGACTTCCTGGTCTTCGGGTGCTTTTGCAGCGGCAACCGTAACCGAGATTTCTCCGTACCCGACAACAAGCTACATGTCGTACAGCGAGACACCAGCCTCCTTCTATCCGTTCACAGCCGTTATCCCGGAAGGCGGAGAAGGTTTTGAAAACGGTGACTGGATCGAGATTGCAATCACTGTCGGAAACGATGTAGAAAACGGCAACGGCCTGTACGTCAGCAAAGAATTCATCCGCGAGGAAAACGGACAGAAATTCGTTTATATCCGGGATGAAAATGATAAATTAAAGAAACAGAATGTGGTAACCGGAAAACTTCTGTGGGGCAGTTATTACGAAGTGAAGAGCGGTCTTTCCGAAGAGGATTACATTGCATTTCCGTACGGCAAAACCGTGGTGGAAGGCGCAGACACGAAGGAATCCAGTTCATCGGATTATTACAACAGTTAAGGAGGCGCATTATGTTAGAAAATGTAAGACTTTCCTTTCAGGGAATCTGGTCACACAAAATGCGTTCCTTCCTGACGATGCTGGGTATTATCATCGGAATTGCGTCGATCATCTCAATTGTCTCCACGATCAAGGGAACGAATGAGCAGATCAAACAGAACCTGATCGGAGCTGGAAACAACAACGTGACCGTCAGCTTAAAGCAGGGCGACGGCGATTACTGGATGGACAACGGACTGCCAAGCGGCGTGTCGAAACTGTCCGATGATCAGAAAAAGCGGATCCGCGAGCAGGATCAGGTGGAAAATGCATCGTTTTACACCGAAAGAACGTATGTGAGCGGCATCGCAAAAGGAAACACAACACTGGACAGTGCGAAGGCGCTTGGCGTGGATGAAAATTATCTGTCGACGTGCGGATATCAGATTTATCAGGGACGCGGCTTTGTGGAGAGCGATTTCTCGAAGACCCACAAAGTTGTCCTCCTCGACGATACCGCAGTGCTGACACTCTTCCCGGATGAGTCGCCGGTCGGCAAAACGATCGAGATCATGGGAGAGCCGTTCACGGTGATCGGCGTGATCAAAAAAGCCGATTCGTTCCAGCCGGTCATCAATTCCAGAGATGACTACTATACGTACAATCAGGAATCTTATCCGCTGGTGCTGATGCCGGATGTCTGCTGGCCGATCGTATTCCAGTATGATGAACCGGAAAATGCCGTTGTGATGGCAAAAACGACCGAGGATATGAGCACGGTGGGAAAGACAACAGCGGATATCATGAACGAATCCGTGACCAATACAACTGATTCTCTTTCCTATCAGGCAGAGGATCTGCTGGAGAAAGCAAAGAGTCTGCAGGAGTTAGGCCAGAGCACGAACCAGCAGCTGATCTGGATCGCGAGCATTTCGCTTCTGGTCGGCGGTATCGGTGTTATGAATATTATGCTGGTATCTGTAACGGAACGTACAAGCGAGATCGGCCTGAAAAAGGCGATCGGAGCAAGAAAACGCAGAATTCTGTTCCAGTTCCTGACCGAGGCGGCGGTGCTCACCAGCATCGGCGGACTGCTCGGCGTGCTGGGCGGCATTATCATGGCACAGGTGATTTCGAGGGTATCGCAGACGCCTGTGGCGATCAGTATTCCGGCAATCATTTTCTCCGTGGTCTTCTCCATGGTGATCGGTATCGTATTCGGACTGCTGCCGTCGGTAAAAGCAGCGAACCTGAATCCGATCGATGCGCTGCGAAGAGAATAGAACAAAAAAGAGTTGAAAAATCCGTGCGGGTACAGCGTAGGTGCTGGATCCGTGCGGATTTTTTGTGCGGCGTGTGCGGATGAAACTTAAGATCTTTACTTTTTGCGGAAAGTCGGTTATACTGGAAAATAAGCGCAATTTGCGGCGCAGCAAAGAGGCATTCGAGTTTCGGATTCGGTATGTTTATGAAAATATAAGAAAGATTCAAAGACATTTCACATTCGTTTATGGTATAATCAAACAAGAGTATGACCAACGAAAAGGAGTATACGCGAATGAATATTTTGTTTTTTATCACACCGAAAAGTGAAACGGCTTATCTGTATGACGACTGCTCACTTCGGCAGGCCATCGAGAAGATCGAATATCATAAATACACGGCGGTTCCGGTACTGAACAAAAAGGGCTGCTATGTGGGAACACTGACGGAAGGAGATCTGCTCCGCATCATAAAAGAACGGTATCTGCTGAATTACCATGAAGCAGAGGATATCCCGCTCTGGCAGGTTCCGAAACGGTGGAATTATGAGTCCGTCAACATCAACAGCAACATCGAGGACCTGATCGAGATGTCCATGCGGCAGAATTTCGTTCCAGTTGTGGATGACGAGGGAATCTTCATCGGCATCATCCGAAGAAGAGATATCATCCAGTACTGTTATCAGAAAAGCGGCATCAAAGAAGAGGAAGAAGCCCGGCGCAGCGCGCGGAAACAAAACGCAGAACAGATGATTCTGCAGTAAAGAAGAAAATGAGGGAAACATTATGAAAAAACTGATCGATCTTATCCAGGAAGAGCTGGTAAAAGCCTTTACCGCTGCGGAGATGGACCCGTCCTATGCAAGGGTTTCCGTTTCCAACCGCCCGGATCTGTGCGAATACCAGTGCAACGGCGCAATGGCAGCTGCAAAAGCATACCACAAAGCACCGATCCAGCTGGCTGAAGCAGTTGTAGAAAAAGTGACCGATCACAGCGTGATCGGTGAAATTGAAGCCGTAAAACCGGGATTCATCAACCTGAAAATCAACCCGGAATTTCTGGCAGATTATCTTTCCAAAATGCAGAACGATGAAGAGCTTTCTGTAGAGAAAGCAAAAAATCCGAAAACCATCATCGTAGATTACGGCGGAGCAAACGTGGCAAAACCGCTTCACGTCGGCCATCTCCGTTCCGCGATCATCGGCGAGAGCATCAAGCGTATGGGACGCTTCATGGGCCACAACATGATCGGTGACGTTCATCTTGGAGACTGGGGTCTGCAGATGGGACTGATCATCACCGAGCTGCAGGAGCGCCATCCGGAGCTTGTTTATTTTGATGAGTCTTTTACGGGAGAGTACCCGGAGGAAGCACCGTTTACGATCAGCGAGCTCGAGGAGATTTATCCTTGCGCAAGCGGCAAATCGAAAGAGGACGAGGACTATAAGAAACGTGCACTCGAGGCAACGAGAGAGCTGCAGCAGGGCAGAAGAGGATATCGTGCGATCTGGAAACACATTATGAACGTTTCTGTTGCCGATCTGAAAAAGAACTATGGAAACCTCGACGTTCATTTCGATCTGTGGATGGGTGAGTCCGATGCACAGGAGTACATTCCGGACATGGTAGATTACCTGAAAGACAATGGTTATGCACATTATGACCAGGGCGCACTCGTTGTTGATGTCAAAGAAGAGACAGACACAAAAGAGATCCCGCCGTGCATGATCTTAAAATCCGATGGAGCAGCTCTGTATGATACGACAGACCTGGCAACCATCATCCAGCGTATGAAACTGTACAAGCCGGACGAGATCTGCTATCTGGCAGACAAACGTCAGGAGCTTCACTTCGTACAGTGTTTCCGCTGTGCAAGAAAAGCAAAACTGGTGAATGATGATACCGTTCTTTCCTTTATCGGCTTTGGTACCATGAACGGAAAAGACGGAAAACCGTTCAAGACCCGTGAGGGCGGCGTTATGCGTCTGGAGCGTCTGATCGGCGAGATCAACGATGAGATGTATCAGAAGATCGTGGAGAACCGCAGCGTAAAAGATACGGATGCAAGAGGAACGGCACAGATTGTCGGACTGTCTGCTATTAAATACGGTGACCTGTCCAACCAGGCATCGAAAGATTATGTATTCGATGTTGAGAGATTTACTTCCTTCGAGGGAAACACCGGTCCGTACATCCTGTACACGATCGTTCGTACAAAATCCATCCTCGGAAAATATAAAGAAGAGGGAAATGAACTGAAGAAAGGCGCACTTCTGGCACCGAAGAGCGACAGCGAGAAAGCTCTGATGCTTTCCGTATCCCGTTTCAACGGCGTTGTGGAGAACGCATTCGAGGAGAAAGCACCGCATAAGATCTGTGCTTATATCTACGAGCTTGCAAACGAGTTCAACCATTTCTACCACGAGACCAAGATCTTAAGTGAGCAGGATGAGGCAAGAAAAGCATCTTACCTGGCACTGCTGGATCTTGTCCGCGAGGTACTTGAGACCTGCATCGACCTGCTGGGATTCTCGGCACCGGAACGGATGTAAGATTCGTCAAGAGGGAAAAAATAGATAAAAAACAGGCGATTTTTTTGGCAGCCGTCGGCTTCTGTAGTTCTTGCGGAAACGGCGGCTGTTGTGTTATACTTACATCACGATTTTTCATCCGCTTGGACATTCGTCCTGAAAAATCGATTCTATATTACTCTATCGAAGAGCCATTCGGCTCAATTTATATCCATGTACAAAAACAGAATATCGGACTGACAAACACTTTGACGTAAAAAGAGGAGGCGGGATCATTGGAAAAGTAGAACTTCCGGGAGGGAAGTATCGCCTGCTGTCAGTGCTCGGAAGAGGGGCAACGTCTGTCGTTTATCTTGCAGAGAAAACTGGATCCGGAAAGCGGTATGCAGTCAAGGTAAGTATATGTGACAGGGAAAAACTGCGCCGGGAAGCGTTTCTTTTACAGAAGTTTTCATATCCCGGGATTCCCTGTGCGGTGGAACTTCTGGAAAGTGGGACAAAAAGCTTTCTGGTGATGGAAGCTGTAAACGGAAAATCTATCGGACAGCGTATGCGTAAGGGAGAACGGTTTTCCAGCCGGGAAATTCTGAAAACGGGAATTGCCCTGAGCGGGATTCTCTGTTATCTCCATGCACAGAACCCGCCGGTTTTCTACCGGGATCTGAAGCCGGACAACGTGATGATAACAGAGCGTGGTGAAATATACCTTGTGGATTTCGGTGCAGCCGGAACAGAAGAAACGGGTGTGGAAGTCCGTTATGGAACCCGCGGTTATGCAGCGCCGGAGCAGTATGACGGGAAGTGTGACGCCCGTTCCGATCTTTATGCACTCGGCGCACTGCTTGCGGCAATGGCGAAGCATGCGAAAAAGCGGCAGAAAAGAGGACTCTGGCGGGTGATGGAAAAGTGTATGCAGAAAAAGCCGGAGGAGCGGTATGCGTCTGCCGGAGAAGTCAAAAAGGCACTGCGGCGGCTGGAAAGAAAGCAAAAAGGCAGGAAGACTCTGCGGATCTTTGCAGTTTTTGCTTTTCTGACAGGAGGAGCGGCTGCGGTTGCCAGCAGGATGCCATGGGGGCAGTTTCCGGCGGCAGACGAATGGGAGGAGCAGGGAGATCTCTGGTTCTGCGGAAATCCGGTGGAAGAAGGCAGTCTGCCGAACTACCAGAAAGCGCGGGAAGCGTTCTTAAAGGCAGACCATCTCAGTCAGGCGGGGCGTGTGGAGCAGGAACTTGTGGAATACTGTCTGGCGGATGATGCGGCAAGGGAAAAAATGCAGATGGAGCCATTGCTGGCTGAATTTTATGATGACACGCAGCAGGAGCCGGAAAAGGAAAAACGCTGCCGCAGATATCTTGCTGTTGCAGGAATGTATTTCAGTTTTTCCGAAGAACTGGCGCGTGAAAATGACACAGACGCCATGCGGAAAGGAATCGAAGTGCTGGAAAAGGCCGCAGGCGAGAATATGGAGGGGCAGTGGGAGGCGGTTATCTGGCAGAGACTGGCGGATGCGTGCTATCTTGGCGGAAAATCCGGGGATGGGGAAAGAGAACAGGACTGGTGCCAGGAGAGTTTTCTCTATTACGAACGGCTTCTGTGCAGCAGACAGGATGGAAACCGGCGGAAAAATCTGCTCAGGGCCGCAGAGCTGGCACTTCAGTTCGACATGCAGGAAAAAGCAGAACAGTACCTCAACGAGGCCGCAGAAATTCCGGGAATGGAGGAGGATATTTTTTATCAGCAGATCAGAAAAAGATGGGAGGAAGCAGGATGAGAAAAAAGACCATATGCGCAATGATGACAGGATTCCTGGCAGTCCAGGGAATCGAAGTCCACGCGGAGACACAGCAGACGACAGGCGAGGCCGCAAGTGCGGTGGAAAGCGTGGAATTAGAAGCTGAAATCATCGAGAACAGTGATGTGACAGATGCAGACGGGAAAGCCGGACCGGAGGAACTGCTGCCGGACGAAAAGTCAGAAGAAGAACCGCCTATAGAAGAGAAACCAGAGCAGGAACCAGAGCCGCCGGAAGAGAAAACAGATCCGGCAGAGACCGGAAAGAAAGAGAAAGAAGGAGAAGAAAAAATGCTTCCCCCGACGGTAATTCCGGATCCGGAGAAAGAACCAGCGGAAAGGTGGGAAGAAGAGGAGAAAGAAATTTCGGAAGATTCAGAATCGGGGAAGCCAGGAGAATTGCCGGAGGCAGGAGATATGGGTTCCGGGGAATCGGAATCAGAGGAAGGATGTGAAGAAACAGATACAAAAGAATCAGAGACAGAAGAGTCAGATTCGGAGAGAACGGATTTTGGAGAAATGGACACAGAAAAACCAGATTATGAAGATACAGGTTCAGAAAAATCCGGAACGGAAAATTTGATGCCAGAAGATCCGGAACCGGAAAAGCCTGATATGGAAGAAACGAAGCAGGAATCTCCGTCAACCGAAAAAGAGTCAGAAAATCAAACCTCGGAAACAAAAGCACCAGAAAAAGAGGAGCCTACCGTAATGCCAGATGCCGGAAAGTCAAACACAGAAAAGCAGGAACAAACGGGGCCCGGGCAATCGTCTCCGGAGAAAGAAGAACTCAAAACAGACGAACAGCTGCCCGTTGCTGCAGCCACGCCCGAGGAGGTGACCCAAGATCCAGATGATATTCCGCTACAAACAGAAGAAAGCAGTCCTCCGCCTGCCGAAACTCCATCTAAGAGTGCCGGGGAGGAGCCATCTCAAATACGGCCGCAGATCATCGCCGATTTCGTATTATCACAGATAGCAGACGAAGATTTCGAAGCGCCGAACCCCCTGATTATCCGCCCGGCCGACACCAGCGTCGAAATAGATCCCGGTTATACCCCGGAAATTCTGCTCGAGGGAGCCGCCGACACGGCTGAAATTCTTTCCTGCATGGTAAATGGCTCCGAAGCCGAATACGAATGGAAAGAAAACAAAATCTGTCTGAAAGCCGAGAGCCTTTCCGAAGGCTACAACCGCATCACTGTAAAAGTGCGTGGCGCAGACGGCATTGTACGAACCATGAAACCGTGGGAAGTCAACGTGAAACCAAAAACTTCCACACTTGTCAGCCAAAGAACCAGCCAGAAACCAAAAGGAACCCGCCTCTTGCAGTCCTTAAGGCGCCTCTGGAACCTGATTCGTGCCATTGCCGAAATTCAGAATCAGACCACCCGCTATCTGCGTGCACTCTGCAGAAAATAGCCTGATCCGGTTTTGTTTGTATTTCTAATTTCGATATGCTAGAATAAAAGACATGTCATACGATAAAAAAGTAAAAGAGGAAATAAGAGTATGTCAGATATGATATTATTTGATCTGGACGGAACCCTGACCGATTCCGGTCCTGGAATTACAAGATGCGTACAGTATGCGCTGGCATCCTTTGGCATCGAAGAGCCGGATCTGGAAAAACTGAACTGTTACGTGGGACCGCCGCTTCTGGAATCTTTCATGAATTTTGCAGGCCTTGGCTGCGAAGAAGCACAGCAGGCCATCACAAAATACCGGGAGCGGTACGAGGCAGAGGGCATTTTTGAAAATGAAGTATACGAGGGAATCCCGGAGGTTCTGGCGTATCTGAAAGAGAAGGGAAAAATTCTGGCGGTAGCATCGTCCAAACCGGAAAAATACGTGGAGCAGATCCTGGAGCATTTCGAAATCAGAAAGTATTTTACCGTAGTAACCGGTTCAGAAATGAACGAAACCAGAACCGACAAAGGAGAAGTCATCGCAGAGACGCTGCGCCGACTCGGAGCAGAAGACAGCCGTTCCGACGTGGTGATGGTTGGTGACAGAAGCTATGACGTAATCGGGGCAAGAGAAAACGGACTGCTCTGTGTCGGCGTATCGTATGGGTACGGCGGAAGAGAAGAACTCGAGGCAGCAGGTGCCGCAAAGGTATGTGATACACCGGAAGAACTGAAACTGCTGGCGGAGGATCCGAAAGAAGAGAAGAAAAGACGCGACCGCATCAAAAAAATGAAGCCGGAGCGTATCCCGTGGCTGACAAGAGGAGAAAGTGGAACAGGAATCTTTGCGCAGAAAGAGAAAAAAGCAGAGAATATAAAAGAAAAAAGGACAGCGAAAACAGAGCCAAAAACGGAGGAAATCGTAATTCCTATCCAGCGGAAGCTATGGCGTCTTTTAAAACCGCTTCTGACGTACGAACTGTTTCTGATCGGAGCAACCGTACTTCTGGCGCTGATCCTGATGACGTTTACGACCGGCGGTTATCTGGAAGAGCGTATGCACGCGACATCCGTTCTTGCATCAGCAATCGGCAGTCTGGCGGCGATCCCGGTTCTCTGGAAACAGTACAAAAAAGATGAAGGCATGTTCCCGAAACCGGAAAAACGGTGGAGTGCGGCAGAGGCAGCCGCCTGTATTCTGCTGGTTATGACCTTCGGCCATCTCCTGAATACTGTAATGAACGTGACCGGCTTTACCAGAATCTTTTCCGGCTATCAGGACATGGCATCAAAGATTTATGAAGGACAGAACCCGCTGCTTCTGATCCTGTCCGTCGGTGTGCTGAGCGCGGCCGCAGAGGAAATTGTTTTCCGCGGCATGATTTACCGCAGGGCAAAAGATTTCTGGGGAACCGGCTGGGGCATCGCAGCATCATGTCTGCTGTTCGGTGCATATCACGGCAATGTGACGCAGTTTGTCTATGCAGCCGTGGTAAGTGTGCTTCTGATCCTTATTTATGAGCGGTGCGGAACACTCCTTGCCCCGGTTCTTGCGCACATGGCAGAAAATATCTGGGGACTTTACCGGAGCCAGTTCGTATCCTGGATGACCCAAAAAGCACCGGCAGGTGCATGGATGTTCATCTTTTTGGAAGCGGTAATCTGCGCCGGAACATTCTGGTATCTGTTTTTAAAGGATAAACAGGGAAAAACACAAAAATAACAGAAAAAAACCGCAGAATCCGCGAAAAAAATGCTTGTCATGAAAAAAACTCTGTGATACAATCTTACTGTTGCACAATAAGCACCCATGCGGTACCAAGGATGGTGCCTGTTTTTTGAAAAACAGGTTCCAAGGTGAAAAAACATGGGGAAGAATAAAACCATAAGGAGATAAAACAATGAGCGTAATTTCAATGAAACAGTTACTGGAAGCCGGTGTTCATTTCGGACATCAGACAAGAAGATGGAATCCTAAAATGGCTCCGTACATCTACACAGAGCGTAATGGTATCTACATCATCGACCTGCAGAAATCTGTAGGAATGGTAGATGACGCATACAAAGCTGTTGCAGACATCGCAGCAGACGGCGGCACAATCCTTTTCGTAGGAACCAAAAAACAGGCTCAGGACGCTATCGCTGTTGAGGCAGAGCGCTGCGGAATGTACTATGTAAACGAGAGATGGCTCGGCGGTATGCTGACCAACTTCAAAACCATCCAGAGCCGTATTGCAAGACTGAAAGCAATCGAGACCATGGAGCAGGATGGCACCTTCGAAGTTCTTCCGAAAAAAGAAGTCATTGAGTTAAAGAAAGAGCTTGCAAAACTGCAGAAAAACCTTGGCGGTATCAAAGAAATGAAGAGACTGCCGGACGCTATCTTCGTAGTAGATCCGAAAAAAGAGAGAATCTGCGTACAGGAAGCTCATACACTGGGAATTCCGCTGATCGGTATCTGCGATACCAACTGCGATCCGGAAGAGCTTGACTATGTAATTCCGGGTAATGACGACGCTATCCGTGCCGTAAAACTGATCGTTTCCAAAATGGCAGACGCAGTTATCGAGGCAAAACAGGGCGAGGCTGAGGAAGCTGCATACGAAGAAGCAGCAGAGACAGACGCTGAATAATTTACGCGAAGTAATGAACTGGGGGGAACTTGAAATTCAGGTTCCCTTCGGCGAATCTCACAATAGCAGACCGGCATGAAGATGCAGTCTGCTGAATCACGTATACGGAGGAATAAAACAATGGCTATTACAGCAGCAATGGTAAAAGAGTTAAGAGAAGTAGCGGTGCTGGTATGATGGACTGCAAGAAAGCTCTTACAGCTACCGAAGGTGATATGGACAAAGCAATGGAGTTCCTGAGAGAAAAAGGACTTGCTACTGCTCAGAAAAAAGCTGGCAGAATCGCAGCTGAGGGTATCGTTATGCTGAACGTATCCGAGGATGGAAAGAAAGCTGTCGCTGTAGAAGTAAACGCTGAGACAGACTTCGTTGCAAAGAACGAGAAATTCCGTGGCTATGTAGCACAGGTTGCAGAGCAGGCTATGGATACAACTGCAGCAGACGTAGAAGGATTCCTGGCAGAGCCTTGGAAATTCGATACCAACGAGACCGTTGGCGAAGAGCTGGCTCATCAGATCGCTACCATCGGCGAGAACATGAACATCCGTCGTTTCCAGCAGGTAAAAGAGGAGAACGGTTTCGTTGCTTCTTATACTCATATGGGCGGTAAAATCGGTGTTCTGGTTGACGTTGAGACAGATGTTGTAAACGATGACCTCAAAGAGATGGCTAAAAACGTTGCAATGCAGATTGCAGCTCTTCGTCCGCAGTACACAAACCGCGACGAAGTAAGCGCTGATTACATCGCACATGAGAAAGAAATCCTCATGGCTCAGATTCAGAACGACCCGAAAGAGTCTCAGAAACCGGAAAAAGTTATCCAGGGAATGATCCAGGGCCGTATCAACAAAGAGCTCAAAGAGATCTGCCTGCTTGACCAGGTATACGTAAAAGCAGAAGACGGAAAACAGTCCGTAGCTCAGTACGTAGCACAGGTTGCTAAAGCAAACAACGCAACCGTAGCAGTAAAAGGTTTCGTTCGTTTCGAGACCGGTGAAGGAATCGAGAAGAAAGAAGAGAACTTTGCTGAGGAAGTTGCTAAACAGATGAACGCATAATTCAACTGTGAATTTGTAAAAATAACGCAAAAATATAAAACCCTCATAAATGTGCAGAAAATACACGATTTATGAGGGTTTTTTACTGTCACAGGCAGTATCCATCGGAAATGCAGTAAGTGCCCTGAAGGATACCGTCCCCGGAGATTTCCCGGCAATGAATCTTTCGGAGATTTGTGAATTAATCCAGGAACATAAATCGAATGGTCCGGTAATGGAGATGAAACGTTAAACATAAGAAAAGAGGAACAAATTTGAAAAAACAAGACAAAAGAAACTGGCCGAAAGCAGTGATTCAGATCCTTTCTTTCCTGCTGATCCCGGGCTTGTTTGAGGCGCAGTTTTCTGCGGTTGGGACGATTATTTCCGCAGTTTATCAGGGGACGGTTTCGTGGGAACGGATCAGGTATTCGGTATGGATGGTGCTGGCGACGGTTCCGGCGGTGATTATTGTGGGACGGTTTTTCTGCGGATATTTCTGCAGCTTCGGGGCTGTGCAGGATTTTCTGTGGTTTGCAGGAAATAAGCTGAAAAAGCGGTTTCGAAAAGCAGGTGCGAAAAACCTGCATTCAAATTCAAAGAAGAGTGGAAGAAATGTTCCAACAGGCTGGATCAAATATGGTGTGCTCCTGTTCTGGGCAGTCTTCGTATGGAGCGGTATGATAAAATGGAACATCGCAGGGCCGTGGCAGGTATTTGGACAGTACAGTTCCATCGGACACTGGCCGGGTGTGAAGCCGATGTTTTCGATTGGCGGTGCGCTGATTCTGGTGATTTTCGTCGGATCCGTCTTAATCCAGCGCTTTTTCTGCCGGTATCTCTGTCCCATGGGAGCCATCTACAGCCTGATTTCCAGATGTACTCTGTTAAAAATTGTAAAACCGCGGAGCAAATGCGGAAACTGCCGTCTCTGTACTGCAAAATGTACCATGGGAATTGATCTGACAGAAAAAGAGCAGACGGCAGGCGGCGAGTGTATTGGATGCGGGGGATGTATAAACGGATGTCTGAAGAACAATGCACACTGGAAGTACCGATACAGCGTGTGGATCGGTGTCGGGGTGACCTGCCTTACGATTGCAGCGTCACAGTTCCTGATCCGGAGCGAGAGCGGTTCCGTTGGTAAGACAGCAGGTGATGCGGCCATTGATACGGCAGAACAAAATCTGGACAGCAGATTCCAGGACGGCACTTATTCCGGAAGTGGAGAAGGCTACCGCGGAACCGTGACCGTTTCCGTAAAAGTGGAACAGGGAACGATAACCGGACTGACGATAGAGAACGCCGAGGATGATCAGACATATCTGGACAGAGCAAAGTCAGGAATCTTTTCGGAAATCATGAAAAAACAGAGTGCCGAGGAGATAGATACCGTTTCCGGCGCCACCTACAGCAGTAAAGGGTTGATTGAGGCCACTCAAAATGCGTTAAAAGAAGCCGCCGGAGATGAGAATACTGTACAGGAAAATACAGCATCTGAATCGACGGATACAACGGAAGAAAAACAGGCATTCCTGGACGCCGGCCGTTTCCACGACCTGAAAGACGGCATCTGCACGGGTACCGCCGATGCCTTCCGCGGGGATGTCGAAGTGCAGGTAACGGTAGAAAACCAGAAAGTGACCGACATCTCCATCCTTTCCTACTGCGACACCGAGGAATACTTTTTCCGTGCAGCGCCTTACGTGATAGGGCAGATGAAAGAAGAACAGAGCCTTAACATCGACGCCTTGAGCGGTGCCACCTACAGCAGCAACGGTATCATTCACGCCACCGCCAATGCACTCGAAATCCCGGAAGACGAATATGCACCGCGTCCTGGCCGGGATCTGGCACATAAGCAGAAAGAGCACGGTCATATTGTAAAACATACGATCGAGAGCCAGGAGCAGTATGAAGAAAAAGTAAAAGAATACGAAGACGCACAGAATTAAAAAACAAAAATAATCTCAAAATAAGCACTGTAAATACATCCATCTGTATTTGCAGTGCTTTTCTGCTGTAACAGAACCCCGCCTGACTGCATCAAAAATATAAAAAATTTAACAATCATTTGATATAGACCTTATAGGAACAGGATAGCAGTTAAAATACAAATGTGCTACGATCGTGATTGTAGTAAAAAATATTCTGAAAGAAATGGCAGGAACAGCAAAAATACAGCGGTTAGGCTGGAGTCTGGAATGGATGCAGCGCATATCTGAAAAAGGAAACGAAAACCTGGGACAGCTGGGATATACGGATCATTCGCAGAAACACTGTATGCAGGTTGCCCATCAGGCAGAGTACGGTGCACTTCTTGCAAATGAACTTTTAAAAGAAACGGATATGACGTTGGAAGACAGAGTAACCATCGTTCCTCGGTTCTGCAGTTATTGCAGCTGTAAAACTGGCAGGCGGAACGATCAACGTGGCGGTTGCATGCCTGGCGATTTTATTTGCACTGGGATTTGTTTTCCTGAAAATTGCAGATCGGCAGCCGATGGCGGGGGAGAGATAAAACAGAACATAGCATAAAAAATCTCAAAGCAGGAGAGAAATCCGCTTTGAGATTTTTTGCGTTTCACTCCGGGGTTCCGCAATGAGAGGTTTTGTGGTACAATAAGCAGTGAGTCGGGCCGCAGGGGATGAGGGGGCCTGAAAAATATGAATCATACAGACAGGATGAAACAAAAATGGAAAAAACCAAAAAACTGGCGGTAGGCATTTTAGCGCATGTCGATGCGGGAAAGACGACGCTGGCAGAGGGAATTTTATATAAAACAGGCCAGATCCGGAAAGCCGGAAGAGTGGATCACAAGGACGCCTTTCTGGACACGGAGGAACTGGAAAAAGCAAGGGGCATCACGATCTTTTCCAAACAGGCCGTGCTGAAGCTGAACGAGACGGAGGTCACACTCCTTGACACGCCGGGCCATGTGGATTTCTCGGCGGAGATGGAGCGCACTTTACAGGTCATGGACTATGCGGTTCTTCTGATCAGCGGTGCGGACGGCGTGCAGGGGCATGTGGAAACCCTGTGGCGGCTGCTCGCGCGGTATGAGATCCCGGTCTTTCTCTTTATCAACAAGATGGATCAGCCGGGCACGGATGCGGAAAAACTGCTGGAAGAACTGCAGAGCCGTCTCTCAGAGCACTGCCTGAATTTCTCGCAGGATCTCCAGAACTCAGAATTGCTGGAAGAACTCGCCATGTGTGATGAGGACGTGCTGGAGCAGTATCTGGAAACGGGAAGCGTGGAAGAAAACCAGATCCGCACGATGATCGCAGAGCGGAAGGTTTTTCCGTGCTGCTTTGGCTCTGCACTCAAGATGGAGGGCGTGACGGAATTTCTGAAAATTCTGGACCGGTTTACAAAAACGCCGGAGTACGGCGGGGATTTTGGCGCGCGCGTTTTTAAGATTTCAAGGGACACGGCAGGAAACCGTCTGACGCATCTGAAAATCACGGGCGGCGTGCTGAAGGTGAAGCAGATGCTCGGCGAAGAAAAGGCAGACCAGATCCGTATTTATTCCGGTGCGGGCTATACGATGGTACAGGAAGCACCGGCGGGGACGATCTGTGCCGTAACGGGACTGAACAGCACTTTCTCCGGTCAGGGCATCGGCAACGAAACCGAGGCGGAAAAACCGGTGCTGGAGCCGGTGCTGACGTACCGCATCGAGCTTCCGCCGGACTGCGATGTCCATCAGATGCTTGGAAAACTGCGCCAGTTAGAAGAAGAAATCCCGGAGCTCCACATTGTCTGGAATGAGCGCCTCGCGGAAATCCATGCGCAGGTCATGGGTGAGGTGCAGATCGAGATCTTAAAGAGTCTGATCCACGAGCGTTTCGGCGAATGGGTGGAATTCGGAGCCGGAAATATTGTATACAAAGAGACGATCCGCAGTACCGTGGAGGGTGTCGGCCATTTCGAGCCGCTGCGCCATTATGCGGAAGTTCATTTGCTGCTGGAGCCGGCAGAACCGGGCAGCGGACTGCAGATTGGAACCGTCTGCGGCGAGGACACCCTGGACCGCAACTGGCAGCGTCTGATCCTCACACATCTGCTGGAGCGGAAGCATCCCGGCGTGCTGACCGGGTCGGAGATTACCGATATGAAAATCACGCTGGTCAAGGGCCGTGCGCACATTAAGCACACCGAGGGCGGCGACTTCCGCCAGGCGACGTACCGTGCGGTGCGGCAGGGGCTGAAAAAAGCAGAATCCGTTCTGCTGGAGCCGGTCTATGCGTTCCGTCTGGAAATTCCGTCGGAATCGACGGGACGGGCGCTGAACGATATCCAGCGGATGTACGGCAGTTTTGAACCGCCGGAAATGGAAGGCGATATGACAGTGATCACCGGAACCGCACCGGTTGTGACGATGCGGGATTATCAGAAAGAAGTGACTGCTTACAGCCGGGGACGCGGAAGAGTGTTCTGTACCTTAAAAGGATATGAGCCGTGTCACAACGCGGAGGAAGTGATTGCCTCCATCGGCTACGATTCCGAGGCGGATGTGGAAAATCCGACGGGTTCTGTGTTCTGTGCCCACGGGGCAGGCTTTGTCGTTCCATGGAATGAAGTGGAAGACCATATGCATCTGGAATACACGCTGGAAAATCCGGAAGAAGAAAGCGATTCAGCCGAATCTGCGGCAGACCGGAGCGGCGGAGCATCCTCTGCGCAGAAAGCAAAAAAAGCATCCGACCGCGTGCCGATGGCAGCTTCCCTGCAGGAGGCAAAGGAGCTGGAAGAAATCTTTACGAGGACATACGGCAAAGTGGAGCGGAAGCGCGCCGGTTTCGAGCGGCGGACACGTCCGGTCACCTCGTCATCCGGCATCGGGGATCCCAAATATGCAAAATCAAACCGCCCGAAGGAGCCGCAGGAGGAATATCTGCTGGTGGACGGCTATAACATTATTTTTGCATGGGATGATTTAAATGAGCTGGCGAGGTATAATATTGAGAGCGCCAGAGGAAAGCTGATGGACATCCTGTCAAATTATCAGGGATATAAAAAAATGACGCTGATTCTTGTCTTTGATGCCTACAAAGTAAAAGGCAACCAGGGTGAGGTCGGCATGTACCATAATATTCATGTCGTTTATACGAAAGAGGCGGAGACGGCTGACCAGTACATCGAGAAAACGGTTCACAGGATCGGCCACAACGGCAACGTAACGGTGGCTTCCTCGGACGGTCTCGAGCAGATCATCATTATGGGAGCGGGCGCGCATCGTCTCTCCGCACGGGATCTGCGCACCGAGATTGAACATACAAACGGCCAGATCCGGGAAAACTATCTGGAGAAAGAACAGAAAACGAAGTCGTATCTGCTGGAGAACGCCTCTGGAGAACTGGGAGACTTTTTAAAAGAGCTGGAAGAAGAGCGAAAAAAAGAGAGTAAAAAGAGCAAAGGAAAGGCTTAAGATGAATTACGCAATCATATTATCGGGGGGAATCGGAACGAGAATGCAGATGGGGGATTTTCCGAAGCAGTATTTGGAAGTGGAAAAGAAACCGATTCTGCTGTATACGCTGGAGCAGTTTCAGAAAAGCAGTGCCGTTGAGAAAATCGTCATCGTGGCGGCAGATGCCTGGAGAGAGAAGATCCGCGGATGGATGGAAGAAGACGGGATTACGAAATTTCTCGCCTTTGCGGATGCCGGGGATACGCGGCAGGAATCCATTCATAATGGCCTTACCGTCTGCATGGAGGATTCCGTATTGGAGAACGACGGTGTGATCATCCACGACGGCGTGCGGCCTCTGGTGAGCGAACAGCTGATTGGCGACTGCCTTGCGGCGCTTGCCGATCATGAGGCTGTATGCCGGTGCTGCCGATGAAGGACACGATCTATCAGAGCAGCGATGGAACGAAAATTGACCATCTGCTGGAGCGCAGCACGCTGTTTGCCGGTCAGGCGCCGGAAGCCTTCCGGCTGCATCCGTACGCGAAGATCAACAGGGAAGCATCGAAAGAGGAGCTGTCCCTCACAAGGGGAACGAGTGAAATTGCCTACCGCCATGGAATGGATGTGGCGATGATCCCAGGGGATGAGCGGAACTTTAAGATTACAACAAGGAGCGACCTGGAGCGTTTCTGTACGATTGTGGAAGGAGAAACGAAATGAGAGCATACGAGCTGCATGGAGTCAATGATTTAAGAAGGGAAGACATCGAAAAACCGGAAATCCCATCCGGCTGGGTTCTGGTGCAGGTAAAGGCATCAGGAATCTGCAGCTCCGATATTCCGCGGATTTTCACAAACGGAACATACCATTTTCCAACGATTCCGGGTCACGAGTTTTCAGGCGTGGTTGCCGCATACGGCGAGGGTGTGCCGGAAGAGCGAGTTGGAAAACGGGTCGGCATTTTCCCGCTGATCCCATGCCGCACCTGCCGCAGTGCCGGCAGAAAAAATATGAGATGTGCGAACACTACGATTACCTCGGCTCGCGCCGGGACGGCGGCTTTGCGGAATACGTGGCCGTGCCGGACTGGAACCTGATGGAGCTGCCGGAAAACGTCAGCTTCCGCGAGGCAGCAATGCTGGAGCCGCTCTCTGTGGCGCTTCATGCGGTGAAACGAAGCGGTGTGAAGCCGGGCGATACCGCAGCAGTGATCGGAACGGGCATGATCGGTTTTGCAGCGGCAGCGTGGGCGAAAGCGCTCGGCGCCGAAACCGTTTTTGTGATTGGACGGGGCGAAGCAAAACGTGCGATCGCAGAACAGATCCCGGGCATCTCATATGTGACGGAAGAGGAGAGTAAAGCGATTCAGGCGGATGTTGTAGTAGAAGCGGTCGGAACGCCGCAGGCCGTTTCCAGTGCAGTTCTTCTTGCAAGACCGGGCGGAAGCATCGTGCTGATGGGAAATCCATCGGGCGATCTTGCGATGGAAAAGAACGTGTACTGGCGCATCCTGCGCAAACAGCTGAACCTGATGGGAACGTGGAATTCTTCTTATGAAAAAGATGAAGCCTGCGACTGGACGGAGGCACTCGATGCGCTTTCGAAGAAGAAAATCCCGGCACAGGCGCTGATCACGCACTGTTTCCCGTCCGAAAAGCTGATGGACGGACTGGAACTGATGAAAAATCATAAAGAGCCATACTGTAAAGTAATGGTTTCATGGGAGTAGAAATATGAGAAAAAGTCAGATATCGGCATCCATGATGTGCTCAAACCTTGTGGATCTGCAGGTGACGATCGATGTATTTGAAAAAGAAAAAGTCGAATATCTCCATATCGATGTGATGGACGGCGAGTTCGTTCCGAACTTCGGCCTTGGCGTCGACTACATCCGCGGACTGCGGGAACTGACGAGTATTCCGCTCGATCTTCATCTGATGATTAAAGACCCGGAGTACAAGCTGCCGTGGATCGGCATTCACAAAGAGGACATCGTGACGATTCATTATGAGAGCACTTTCCAGGTGCAGCGCGCGCTCGATTACCTCGTGCCGTACGGCTGCAAGCGGTTCCTCGCGATCAACCCGGCGACACCGATCGGGCAGATCGAGGAAGTGCTTGATTATATCGACGGCGTCAATCTTCTGATGGTGAATCCGGGCTTTGCCGGACAGAAAATTGTGCCGAGTACGCTGCGCAAGGCGGAAAAGCTGCAGAAATTTCTGCAGGAGATGCACCGGGAGGACATCATTTTAGAAGTGGACGGAAACATTACGAAGGAGCACGGCGCGACGCTGCGTTCCTGTGGAGCCAGCATTTTTGTGGCGGGAACTTCGAGCATTTTCTGCACCGATGTATCGCACTTCGGAGAAAAAATCCGGGAATTCCGGAAAGCAGTGGAATAAGAAAAAGAACTGCCTTCCCGGGATGCACGGTTTGAAAAACAGACGAATACTGTAAAGTGAGAAATGACGGAGTGTGTCATATGGTAGAATTGCTTCTGCTTGCTGCGGCGCTCTCAGCCGATAACTTTGCAGTAAGCATCGGATATGGAAGCAGCAATACGAGAATTTCACCCGGCATGACGGCGCTGCTGAATCTGTTTTGCAGTGCTGCCCTGGTTGCTTCCGCGCAGTTTGGAAAAAGATTTCTGCAGTCCGCAGGACCGGAATGGGGAACCAGAGTGGGTGCGGGCTGCTTTTTTCTTATGGGAACGCTGAAAATTTTTGAAGAACTGAGAAAACGCAGAAGAAAAAAGCAGGGAAAACCAGAAACAAGACTGGAACATCTGGAAAAACAGCTCCACCCACTGGAATTTGGCCTGCTGGCGGTTTCGATGTCGGTGGATGGAATTGTCTCCGGCGTCTTTGCCGCGGATCTTCCGGTGACAGGAGGACAGATCTTTTTTGCCTCCTTCGCGGTCGGAATGGCGGCGATGTATGCCGGAACTGCCATCGGAAAAAAGACGGGGCAGAAAAACGGCGGAAACGGAGCACTGTTCGGAGGAATTCTGTTCTATTTACTGGCGTTTTTAAAGCTCACATAGAATTACATGTAAGAAAGAAAAACCAGCAGATCCCGGCGTAAAATTGACAAGCCCGTGCAGATATGCTATAAAAGTAGGAGGTTTGCTGCTGGAAAATTTAAAAAACAGATGCAGCAGACAAAGTAAGAGAGGAAAATACATGATTTCAGTAGTAATCCCTTCGTACAACGGTGCAGAAACACTGTTTCAGGCAATCGACTCAGTCCTTTGCCAGACAACAAAAACCCCGCTGGAAATCCTGGTGATCGACGACCATTCCACGGACGATACGCTGGAAAAGATGGGGCGTTACGGAGAAAATGACCGGGTACGGTATATCCGGAATGAGACAAACAAAGGAGCATCCGCATCCAGAAACCACGGTGTACAGCTCGCAAAGGGCGATTACATTGCCTTTCTGGACGCGGATGATTACTGGGATCCCGAAAAACTGGAAAAGCAGGAAAAAGCCCTTGCAAAGACCGGTGATGTGCTCTGCTGTACGGGTCGGGAGCTGATTTACGATCAGGAACCGGAAAAGCAGAAGATTTTTTCTGTCCCGGAGCGGATCACCTACAAAATGCTGCTGCGCGGCAACGTGATCGGCTGCTCGTCGGTACTGGCCAAAAGAAGCGTTCTGCTGGAATTCCCGATGGAAAAGGACGAGTGCCACGAGGATTATCTGGACTGGCTGCGGATCCTGAAAAAATACGGGACAGCCTGCGGTGTGGATGAGCCTTTGCTGAAATACCGGCTGTCCAGCACGGGAAAATCGGGGAATAAACTGCATTCTGCAGGAATGACGTACCGTGTTTACCGCGAGCTGGGAATGGGAACGTTCCGCTCCCTGTACTGTTTTGCGTGCTATGCCGTAAACGGTGTGCGGAAGTATTACGGTAAGGGCAAAAAGAGAGGAAGAGATTGATGAACTATAAAAACAGGGAACAGTACAAACATCTGATGCGTGTCCTGGCGGTCGCGGCGATTGTGCTTCTGGAATGCGCTGTTTTTTCTGTGTTCTGGGACAGATACTATGCGAGCCACCTGTGGCTGGAGCCGTTCTGGGATAAGGGAAATCAGATTATCGTCGTGATCTACGGCATTTTTCTTCTGGTTTTCATGTACATTTACGGCGGCATGAAGATCGGCTACATGAAGGGAAGCAGCATCATCTATTCCCAGATGATGACGGCATTCTGTGCCAATGCGCTGATGTATCTGCAGATTATCCTGCTGTGGCGCCACCTGCCGTACATTCTGCCGATGGTCGGCATGACACTCGTGGACTTTGCGCTGGCAGGCATTGTATCCTGGCTTTTTGAGAAGACGTTTGCGCGTCTCTTTCCGCCAAGAGAGGTGCTTCTGATTTACGGTGAATACCCGATGGAAAGCCTGGAGCTGAAGATGAACCAGCGGCCGGACAAGTATATTGTAGCACATAAGGTGAGCACGGAAGTGGGAGAGAAAGAGCTCTGCCGCCAGATTGACACATACGGTCAGGAGGGTGTGATCCTGGGCGATCTTCATTCGGAGCTGCGCAACCGTCTGCTGAAATATTGCTATGCGAAAGAAATCCGTGTCTATCTGACGCCGAAGCTGTCGGATATTATGGTACGGAAAGCGGAAGCGCTCCATATTTTCGATACACCGCTTCTGCTCGCGCGAAACAGTGGTCTTTCGTTTGATCAGAGATTCTGCAAGCGCCTGCTGGATCTGCTCGTATCGACGATTCTTCTTGTGATCACGTCGCCGATTATGCTGATCGCAGCGCTCTGCATCAAGCTGTATGACCATGGCCCGGTGTTCTTTAAACAGAAACGTCTCACGATCGGCGGAAAAGAATTCTATGTCTACAAATTCCGAAGCATGATCGTGGATGCCGAAAAAGACGGCGTAGCCCGCCTGGCAACGAAGAACGACAGCCGCATTACGCCGGTCGGAAAGGTGATCCGCGCGACGAGAATTGATGAGCTGCCGCAGCTTCTGAACATTTTCAAGGGCGATATGAGCGTCGTCGGACCGCGCCCGGAGCGGCCGGAGATTGCAAAGGAATATGAGGAATCGATTCCGGAGTTTGCTTACCGTCTGAAAGTAAAGGCAGGCCTTACCGGCTACGCCAGATTTACGGAAAGTACAACACGACCGCATACGACAAGTTGAAGCTGGATCTGATGTACATAGAGAGCTATTCGATTTTAGAGGATCTGAAGCTGATTCTTGCAACCTTTAAGATTGTCTTCACAAAGGAGAGCACAGAAGGGCTCGAGGAAGGACAGACGATCAGCCTGAACGCGAAGGAAGAGGAGAAAAAAGATGTTTAATACCGAGGACGAAATTCTGCGCCGGCTGCAGGAAAAAAATCTGGAAATGGCCGTTATGTTTTACCACTGGTGCCAGAGAAATCATCTGACCTGTTATCTCTGCGGCGGCGGCTGTATCGGTGCAATCCGCCACGGCGGCTTTATTCCGTGGGACGATGATCTCGACTTTTTCATGCCGCGGAAAGATTACGAGAAGTTCCTGAAAATCTGGGATACGCAGGAGGAGAGTAAAATCTACAAGCTCGAGTACCCGAAAGAGGGCTTCTGCAATGCTCACACGTTTGCGAACATCCGCGACAGCCGCACCACGCAGGTGAAAAAGGAGCAGGTCGATATGGATCTCTGCCACGGCGTTGCACTTGATATTCTCCCGATCGAGGGCTATGCACCGGGAAACCTTGCGCGGAAATGGCAGGTGATCGAGGGAAAGATTTTCCAGCTCTTCTGCACGCAGGTTATTCCGACCAAAGAACGCCACGGCGCGTTTATGCATTACCTGGGAACGATTCTGCTGGCGCTGGCTCCGACGCAGAAGATGCGGTACCGGATCTGGAAGCAGGCAGAGAACTATATTACAAAATTTGATATCGACAGCCCGCGGGTGGACGGCATCACCGAGATGTGCGCACCGCAGGCGATTCTCCGGAAATATCCGAAAAAGATTTTTGCATCGGCGATTGAGGTTCCGTTCGAGAACGAGCGCCTGCCGATTCCGGTCGGATATGACACATATCTGCGCATGGCGTTCGGCGATTATATGAAACTGCCGCCGAAAGAACAGCAGAAAGGCCACCACGATGCGGCGTTTCTGGATCTCGATCATCCGTATGAGCAGTATAAGGGGATACACTACTGCTGTAAGAAATAAAGAAAGAGGATAAAACAATGCCGGAAATTTCAATCATTACCCCGGTGTATCAGGCAGAAAAATTTTTAAAAAAATGTGTGGATTCCATTCTCTCCCAGTCTTTTACGGACTGGGAGCTGCTTCTTGTAGATGATGGAAGCACCGACAAGAGCAGTGAAATCTGCCGGACATACGCAGAACAGGATGCGCGGATCCGTTATCACCAAAAAGAGAACGGCGGTGTCAGTTCGGCGCGGAATGCGGGCGTTGCGCTTGCAGAGGGGCGTTATATCACGTTTGTGGACAGCGACGATTTCGCAGCGGAGGATCTTCTGGAAACACTGTATCGTCTGGCGGAAAAATATGATGCCGAAATGAGTATCTGCCGCGGATACGATCTCTATGAAGGAAGGCCGGTGCCGGATCTGAAACAGGAGGGAATCGAATCTGTGACCGACAGCGAGGAGGGACTGCGCCAGGTGATGAAGGCGCGCGTGTTCGGCGTGATGCCGTGGGGCAAGCTGTATCGGAGAGAGATTTTCGAGGGCGTTGTCTATCCGGAGAAAACAATCGCCGAGGATGCATACGTCATCGTTCCGTTAATGGAGCACTGCCGGAAGGTGGCCTTTTCCACAGCACAGAAATACTATTATGTGCACCGGCGCGAAAGCCTCACGACAAGCGGTTTTCGCTGGTCAGATCTGGGTTCGGTGGAAGTATGGGATCATAATCAGAATGTCGTGGAAGAACGCCACCCGGCGCTGAAAAAAGAAGCAGGTGTGCGCTGCTGCTGGGCGCGGTTTTTCGTGCTGGACAAGCTGATGCTGTTGGAAACCATGGACGCGGAGAAAAAGGCGCTTGCGAAGAGGCTGGCAAAAGAGCTTAAAAAGCATCCGCTTCTGGTACTGGAAGGCGATCACTTCACGAATGGGCGGAAAATCGCCTATCTGACCCTGTTTCTGGGAACCGGAATTTACCGGCAGTGCGTTCGTGCACTGTTCCGGAAAAGAAATTTATAAAAAATGCGGCAGAAACGAATGAGATTTCCGTTTCTGCCGCATTTTTATATGGATTTTTCTAGCTTTCTTTTTCGGAAAGCAGAACACCGTTTTTATCAAACACATACGTTGTTCCGTCAATTTTTTTCGTCCCGGTGACGCATCCGCCCCAGCTCTGGAAATAATATGTTTTTCCGTCAATTTCTGCCCAGCCGGTCTGCATGGAAGCATCATCGTTGAAGTAATACCAGTTGTTTTTATAATAGAACCACTGCGATTTTCTCGCACCGCCCCAGCTGTAGGTAAAGTACCAGACACCTTCCCGGATCACCCATTGGTTTGCCGGCATGACGCCGTTTTCATCAACAAAATAAAGATTGTTGTCGTACGTAAAGGCTTCATCCGTTTTCCGTGTACAGTCCTCATTAATATAATAGTATTTATTCTGAAGCAGCAGCCAGCCTTCGTGTGCGGCACCGCCCCAGCTTCTGAGATAATAATAGTTTCCATCCCATTTCAGCCACTGGTTCTGATACATTTTTCCGCTCTTATTTACAAAGTAGAGATTGTTGTCATACAGGAACTTTCGTTCTGCTTCAGGGAACCGTCCGCATTCATAAAATACCAGGCGCCATTGATCTGATACCAGCCATTGGTTACGCAGGAATATTTCTGTACATAATACCAGGCACCGTCATGGTACAGCCAGGTGCTGCCGGAAATACCGCCCCAGGAAAGAAATTTGACGCGGTAACCGTTTAAGGTAAGTGTCGTATTGCGTGCGGCACCTCCCCATGTGTAAAAATAGTACATCGTTTTGGTCTCCGGATCAGCGTGCCATCCGGACGAATACATAATACCGGTATCCTTGGCGAGATAGTACCAGTTGTTGCTGATAAACTGCCATCCGGTCTGCATCTCACCGCTGCCGGAAAAATAATAGTAATCTCCATCAAGCAGAAGCCAGCCTGTTGCCATAACGCCGTCCGCGCCGAGGTAATACGTTTTGTGGTCGAGGGTGAGCCAGCCGGTATACGGTGTTTCATCATCGTTGTAGTAATACCATTTTCCATCCCGTTTTACCCAGCCGATGACGTGGCGTTCGTTTGTGATCACGCCGTTTTCATCGGAGGTATATTCGATGCCCGTTTCTGTGTCGCGCCAGGAAGTGGAGCATACGAGAAGATGGCTGCTGTCTGCATAATATTTCTGTCCGCCGCGGGTGAAAAATCCGCTGTACGGGATGCCGTCATGATAAGCAACGAGCTTGGAAGAACGGCCGCGGTAAATTTCATAGGTATCATCCACGTTGGAAGTGACCGCGGAACCGGAAAAGTCAGCAATGACTGCCGGAAGATCGCCGGAATATTCTGTCGTGGAAAATACGCGCAGCCCCAGCGAGGTCAGGGTCTCGACGGTATCGTTATCCATAATACGGAAGTCACCGGTCTGGATAAAATATTCCGGGTTGACGGCAGCAAGATAGTCTGCATCGACAGCATTCGGATATCCGTGATGATTGGAAGTCATCAGATCAATGCTGTACAGCCCGTAGTTCGAAACAATCCGGCTGGCATCGCCCTCGACGTCGTCGATATCGCTCGTCAGAAAAGCGCGGTGGTCGTTTGCGGAGGCAATTACACCAAGACAGAACTGGTTGGCGTCCTCTTTTGGACTTGTGAGATAATCTTCCTCGTAGTTGACAATCTGGATCTGGAAATTTCCAAAAGCAAAATCAGGAGATCCTTCTTCTGCGGAGGCGGCACCGGGATTCAGATGCTGGATCAGGGTCACACCTTCAGTCTCTTCTACAGCAGTAAGAAGCTGGTCGTAGACATAAAGATTGTCCCAGAGACGCGCAGTATTATAGATATAACTGTCATCATACGGGAGCAGATAAACCCGGTCGGGGGAATACAGCCGCACGATGGTATCGCCGGTTCCAATATGGTCGCTGTGCGGATGTGTTGCAACATAAAACTGCAGATTATCGGAGGTGACACCGAGGGAGTCCAGGTAGGAGAGTACCTCATCGTCGTAGCCGGTCGACGTTGTGATGCCGCTGCGCAGCGGATAACGCGGATCAGATCCGTCAGGGTAATCCCAGTCCTCGCCGGAGTCTACCATGCCGAAAATTTTCTGGCCATTATCGTCTACACTTTCCAGAACGATGGCATTGGAGCCGCTGTCGAGTGTCAGAATGTGAATTTTTGCTGTAGTATCAGCCGCATGTGTGTTTTCCGGGGTGAGAAAAAGAAAAGCAGCGGCAAGGGATGCCGCGCCAATGGAAAACATGGATCTGCGGGTATGCCGGGAAAAAGGCATATCAATGGCTCCTTTCGTAACATATATCATTAAAACAAAAAGTAAAACAGCCGGGTGGAAAATAAGCGCTCAACATCACAATTATACAAAATTTCAGGGAAAAGTCAATGTTTATTAGAATTTCGATTACTTGACGCAGACAGGGCATCATGTTAGAATGAGTGGGATTGGGAATGTAAGGAAAAGAAAGGAACCAAACATGATTACCTTATTAAAAATGCCGGCACTGTTTCTGGGAATGCTCGCAGTGTTCTGCTGCCTGGGTTCTTTTTTTTATCAGAGAAAACAGGTATGAGAGCGGACATCTGGGTGAAACTGTGCTGTTTGGCTTTATTGCATATTACTTCTTATTTGAACTGATTTCTGTGCCGATGATGGTGCTCGGTGCAAAGCTGCATCTGCTCGCATGGGTATGGGCTGCTGTTGTGGCTGTCCTTGTAATTGCTTCCATCTGTCTTCATCTGGGAATGTGGAGAGAGTGGGGAAAAAGAAGCGGCGGTTTCTGGAGAGGAAAGACGGCGGCTTTTTATGTGATGCTGGTGCTGATTGGAATCCAGCTGTATTTTGTTGCTGCACTGCAGGAAAACGGCAGTGCGGATGCAGCGTATTATGTGGGAAGTGTGACAACGAACCTTGCGACAGATTCCATCAGTAGCTTTGACCCATATACAGGAAAAGCACTGGATTTTTTTAACATCCGTTATGTGTTCAGCATGTATCCGGCAGCAAATGCAGTACTGTGCCGTTTAACGGGCCTTCATCCGCTCGTAGTGACGAAGGTGATTCTCTGTATGATGACGGTAGTTTTAAGTTATCTCGTCTATGCACAGATCGGAAAGGCGCTGTTAAAAGAAAAACAGATGGTATGGGTGCTCCTGTGCTTTATTAGTGTTGTGAATCTGAATTTTCATACGATCTTTTCAAATGCGTCGTTCCTGCTGACGAGGGGATACGAGGGAAAGGCCGTATTGTGCAATATCATCCTCCCGTTTCTGTTTTATCTTGGTCTGCGCATGTATCAGGAGAAAAACGGAAAGAGAGTCTGGCTGCTGTTTTTCATGACAGGCGTCGCTGCGATTGACCTTACGATGTCATCCATGATGACTGTACCGGTGGCCATGAGTGCTGTGATTCTGCCGAATCTTGTGCGGAAAAAACGCTGGGGACAGAGCAGGCTCTATCTGCTTGCTGTGCTACCGTGTGTGCTGGTGCTTGGGGTCTATCTCCTTGGTGTGCGCGGTATCCTGCAGATTCCGGTTGTGCGGTAGAAAGGAGAAAATGTGGGCGGAATAAATCTGAATGAGAGCGGCCTCGATTTTGTGAGACAGGTCTTTGTGACGTTTGGAGGAAACACAACCGTACTGACGCTGTTTCTGCTGTCGGTGCTGTATCTCGCTTTAAAAGGAAAAAAGGAAGAGCGGTATGTGTTCGTAACAACCGCTGTTTTTCTGGCCTTTACGGTATACAATCCATTTGCGGTGAAATATATCCTGGGAAAACTTGGAATGGTCAATGTCTATTACCGGTTTTTCTGGATTCTGCCGATGGTACTGACCATCGGATATGCCTGCACGAAAGTTGTGGGCGGGCAGAAAAAAGGCTGGAGACGGTATCTGACCGCGGCTGCGCTGGCAGCGGTCATCTGTTTTGGCGGAAATTCCGTACTGGCTGGCGGACTGCCGAAGCTGCCGGATAACCAGTACAAGATGCCAGATGATCTTCTGGCCGTCTGTACGGTGCTGCACGAAGAAGCGGGAGAGGGAACCGTAAGAGTTGTCTTTGAACCGGATTTCAACCTGATCGTGCGGCAGTATGATGCTTCGTTTGAACTGGTTCTGGACCGCGATATGGTTCTGACCTATCAGGGCTCCAATACGGTATCAACCGATGCACTGACCGAGCAGGAAATTGAAGACGAAACAAAGATCCTTCAGATTATCACACAGATGGATCTGTCGCTGGATCAGAAAGAATTTTACAGAAGTCTTAGGGAAATGAATGCAGAGTATATTGTACTTTCGAGCAGTTCAGCGGCAGTATCCTATGTGGAAACAGCGGGGTGCATCCCGGTAAGAGAAGTAGAAGGGCATATCATTTTCCGCGTGGAAGAAAAGTAAGAAGGAGGACTTGTTTTTGAATAAGGCAAAAGATTATATTCAGCTGCACCTGAATATCCTGCTGTTTTCTCTGACGAGTGTGTTCTCAAAAGCAGCATCGGTTCAGCTGAACCGGGGAGGAATCAAAAATCCTCTATTATATGTATTTTTATTTCTGATGGTTGCAAACTGTGGCATTTACGCTATTGCATGGCAGAAGGTAATCAAAAAATTCTCTTTGTCAACCGCATATGCAAACCGCAGCGTCTATCTGATCTGGTCCCAGATCTGGGCCGTGCTCATTTTTCATGAAAATCTGACGGTAAAAAATATCATCGGCCTTCTGATTGTGCTGGTGGGAGTTATGGTGGTGCAGCGATATGAATAAATATATGATTTTAATGCTGATCTGTACAATGTTTTCAGCAGTATCACAGATTCTGCTGAAACAAAGCGCCAACGAGGAGCATGCATCTGCACTTCGCGAGTATCTGAACTGGCGCGTGATTGTGGCGTATCTGATTTTTGGCAGTGTACTTCTTTTAAATACGTATGCCTACACACAGGTAGATTTGAAATACGGTCCGGTGTTGGATACCTTTACGTACGTCTTTGTCCTGCTGCTTTCCTTTGGCGTTTTGAAAGAAAAGGTATCAAAAGGAAAGCTGATTGGGAATCTGATTATTATCCTGGGAGTACTGGTGTATACATTGCCGTAAAACGTTCCGATGATGGAAAGAAAGCGATATCAGCTAAGCAGTCCTTGTCCTTTGAAATAGGGGGTCTGCGTACAACAAACGAACGGCTTTTGATTATGAATAAGAAAAAATAGATTATCGTTTTAAGATATTATATGCTGTGGCGATTCTGATGGTTGTTGCGGGACATTGTGATGGTGGTGGAATTTCTTTGGACTTTGCGCAATGGTTTCCGTATGAGGGAATCCATCTGGCGCTGTTTACTTTTTGTTCAGGATATTTTTTTAAAGATGCAGCACTGAAACGACCGGGGAGATATGTCTGTAAAAAGCTTCGTACCCTGATACTTCCAATGTATGGGTATACGATTGCGTATGGGCTGCTTGTCAGGTTATTACATCGGTGGGGCTTTCAAATCGGTGGAAAATTTAATTTGCACAATATTCTGATTTCACCTTTAAACGATGGGCATCAGTTTGTCCTTAATATGGCCGGCTGGTATATTGTGCCCTTGTTTATGGTAGAAATATTAAATTGTATGATTCGGGCATTTTTTAAGCGAAAAGGATGGCAGATACCGGAATGGATATTTTTTATAAAAAGATACTGGAGAAATATGTGGACAGGATTCCATCTGTAGTGTATTTTGCGATTGTGTTTGCTGCAAAACTTATGATTTTTCTTCATTATAAAACTAGGTTGGCTTATACGCCAGCGTGGTGCAATGACTTTAATCAAGGACCGGTCATGCCAATTATTATTGGTTTTTTGGGAATTGCACTTTGGATGCGGATTGCAACGATAATGGAACCAGTATTTGGAAGAAAAAAGTGGATTAATCTTCTTGCAGACAACACATTTTCGATTATGGAAAATCAGTTTTTGGGTTTTTTACTTGTAAAAGTTGCTTTCGGAACAATTGCGAATGGCACAAAGCTGTTTTTGAAGTTTGACTGGTCAAGATGTAAAAGTGATATTTGGTGGTATTATATGCCGAAGGACGTAGAACAGACAAAAATTCTGTATTTATTAGCAGCGATTTTTGTTGCCTTACTGATCCAGTGGATCCTTACACAGGTGAAAAAAATGGGAAAAAACATATTTTTGTACGTAAGACAATAGTTAAGCGTATACTGCTTTAAATATTTTGCAAAATAAAAATCCCGCAGAAAAAGAAATGAAAACTTTTTCTGCGGGATTTTATTTTATATTGCATAGATCTGAATCGTTATCAAATTTTTATTGATAATCGATAGGAGACAGGTCGTGAGGATCATCTTCCGCAGAAGAGCCTAGATGTCTGATGGTTTTGGAATTATCCTCATTTTCAGAGAAATCGTCCTCATCTATTCCAGAAGAAGAACTTTCGACTGTGGAATCCAAATCGTTTTCTGTAAAAGAAGAAGCGGAGGAAATGTCACTTACCGAAGTGGAGTCGGGTGTTTCCTCTTCCAATTCAGGATTTGTATCGCAAGGACCCTCGATGAGATGGTAATCCGACTCGGAAAAATGATACCATTTCCCATCCTCAAGCTTTTGCCAGCCGGAAACCGCGTGGCCGTCCTTATCAATAAAATAAGACTGCTTACCGTCAGCCCAGAGCTGATGTGGATTGTAAGTTACCCATTCGTTATTGGCAAATCGATCTTCTTCCTTAATATAAAATTTCTGATATTCGCCATCGCCGACCCAGACGGGGGTAAGATCAGCATCAAGTTCATCGAAGAATCGGGAGCCCATAGAGAGCTGGCGATTCAGTTCATCGAAGCCAAGTTCTTCGGCAAGTGTAGGCTTGTCTGAAAAAAGATTCGTACCAAGTCCAAGACGGTCACCGTCAATGACAGCTCCAAGGCTTGCGAGAGTAGTTGGGAACATATCCATCGTGGTGAAAATCCGATTTTTTTCATGAACCGGAAGAATGGGTGAATTTAAAATAGCGTTATAAGTAGAACGTTGATAATCTTCATCGATGTTTTCACAAAAATCAGAGTCCATGGTCAGATGATCACCGGAAAGAATTATAGTCGTGTTTTCATAAAAAGGCTGTTCCTTGATCCAGTCTATAAACTCACTGACACGGGAACTGGAGCAGTCAATCACCATACCGTAGTGGTCATCTCCGTACTGCTTTTCATCACACTCGTCACATTTGTAGCCGTCCTCGAAGTGGGTGGCAACAGTCAGCATACTGAAGTTGAACGGTTCGTCATTCTTGGAAATCTCCGTCAGTTTATCTTTTGCATACTCAAACAGTTTGGCATCTTCATAGCCCCACCACTGGTAGTAGCCTTCCGGGATCAGTCCCTCGCTGATCGCCCAGTAGTAATCGTCAATTTCATAATCACCGTGCGAAGTGAAGTAATTCTTCCGTCCGCCGAATGCGGCATCGGAACCCATCATAAAGTACTGTTTGTAGCCGGCTTCATTGAGAACGTCGCCAAGTGTTGAAAGCTGCGGAAAAAAGCTGTCCTGATAAGCCATCTCATTGCCTTGAATCGAAAGCTTCAGCGGAAGACCGGAAGTCTGTGCAAAGAGACCGCCCATGGTCCAGGTGGTTCCGGTTGTCGGATAAGCGCCGCCCAGCTTGTCGGAGTTGGAAAAATTGATATTGTCCAGGGCAAGATTAGTCAGGGCGGGAATAAAATTGTGGTCGTAAGCACCGCCGTCTTTTTTATCAGAATAGGTGCTTTCCATTGATTCCAGATAAATATAGATCAGATTCCGTTTCTTTTCCGGGAATGTAATCGTTGTCTGGGACGGATTGACGTAATTATCTTCGATCAAAGTGCTGTAGCTGTTCTGAATGTGCAGGTAAGTATCGATATCCAGCGTCGTCCAGACATTATAAAGAGAATAGGAAGAAAGAGCGATTCCCAGGGCAATGCAGATGCAACCGAGAATGATTTCCACTTTCTTCCGATGGCGCAGGATAATAAAAAGCGCGATCAGAATAGCAAGAACGGCAAAAGAGATCATGCCGCAGGACCAGACGTAACTCCAGAGCACATCCTTGCTGGTACCCTCAAGGGGTGCCTTTAAGTGATAAACAAGTTCTTCCATATCAAGATGCGCCCAGGTCGCGAGCATCCAGCGGGAAGACGTAAAAAGAAGGATCCCAAGGAATCCTAACAGAACGGAAAGAATGGAAAAAAGTATCTTTCCAACATGCTGTACTTTTTTGCGAGACACAGTAAATAACCTCCAGTTTTCTTTAGTGTTTTATAATAGGTAACAAACAGGTAGCGTTAGGTATAAAATATAACTGGGAACTTACGATATTATAACAGAAACTTTACGAAAAAAATAGTATTTTCTTAAAAAAATACGAGTGGAAAATGAAAATCCGGGAATTTACATAAAAAAGCGGCGGGGCGGGCGTGAAAATGGGTTCTTGAGTTTCTCAGAAAAGAATGGTATAATAGCAAAGATTGTAGACACAAAAGAGGTCAAAAAAAGATCTGTTCACATTTTTGTGGAGAAGAGAAAGGAAAGAAAAATGGGAAAAATTAAAGTAGAATCTTGTGAAATTGAAGGATTAAAAGTAATTACCCCGACCGTATTCGGCGATGAGCGCGGATATTTTATGGAGACATACAATTACAATGATTTTAAAGAAGCCGGCATTGATGTCCAGTTCGTACAGGACAACCAGTCTGCATCCAAAAAAGGTGTCCTGCGTGGACTTCACTTCCAGATCAATTACCCGCAGGACAAACTGGTACGCGTGGTAAACGGAGAAGTATTCGATGTTGCGGTTGACCTTCGCGAGGGATCCAAAACCTACGGAAAATGGTTCGGCGTCCTGCTTTCGGCAGAAAATAAGAAACAGTTCTTTATTCCGAAGAACTTTGCACATGGATTTATCGTACTCTCTGATTATGCAGAGTTTGCTTATAAATGTACCGATTTCTATCATCCAAACGATGAGGGCGGTCTGTACTTTGACGATCCGGAGATCGGCGTGGAGTGGCCGATGCCGGAAGGAATGACAAAAGAAGATCTGATTATTTCGGAAAAAGATCATAAATGGGGCGGAATTAAGGATTTAAAGAAATAAGGAGTAAAAAACATTTATGAACGTATTCAAAGAACTTTATCAGAACCGGAAACTGATCTGGAAACTGTCGAAAAATGATTTCCGCAACAAATTTGCCGGAGCGTATTTTGGCATCGTATGGGCATTCATTCAGCCGATGGTGACGGTTGCTGTTTATTTTGTCGTGTTTCAGCTCGGACTGCGTGTACAGCCAGCTGCCACTGGATATCCGTATATCTGCTGGCTGGTTTCCGGTATTATTCCGTGGTTCTTCTTTTCTGATGCACTGCCAAGTGCGTCAAATTGTCTGCTGGAATACAGTTACCTGGTAAAGAAGGTTGTATTTAAGATCAGTGTGCTTCCAATTGTGAAGGTGATTTCTTCCCTGTTTGTACATCTGTTCTTTATTGTGTTTGCTATTTTGATTTTTGCACTGATGGGAAAACTTCCGCCGGTTCAGATTATCCAGATCGGGTACTATACCTTTGCGGTGATCTGTCTCGTCGTTGTACTTTCCTATCTGACCTGTTCCATCACACCGTTTTTCCGCGATTTCGGCCAGATTATCAATGTAATTCTGAATGTCGGCATGTGGGCAACCCCGATTCTGTGGGATACCACAACAATTCCGAATATTCCGAACTGGCTGAACAGCCTTCTGAAGCTGAATCCTCTGTACTATATTGTCCAGGGATATCGTGACAGCTTTATGAATGGACTCTGGTTCTTCGAGCATCCATGGCACACCCTTTACTTCTGGGCTTTTGTGCTTATGGCAGGACTAATCAGTTCCAAAGTGTTCAAGCGCCTCCGGGTTCATTTCTCAGATGTATTATAGGAGGATGGAATGAGCACAGAAAATACAGAAACAGTAATTTCAATTAACCATGTCAGCAAGGTCTACAAGCTGTTTGAAAAGCCGATGGACCGTCTGAAAGAATCGCTTTCACTGACACATAAAAACTATCACACCGATCATTTTGCGCTGGAGGATATCTCACTTGAGGTGCATAAGGGCGAGTGTGTCGGTATCATTGGAACGAACGGTTCCGGAAAATCCACACTGCTGAAAATCGTCACAGGTGTCTTAAACCCGACGAGCGGAAACGTGGAGTTAAAGGGAAGAGTCAGTGCCATTCTGGAACTGGGTGCAGGCTTTAACATGGAGTATACCGGTATTGAGAACATTTTCCTGAACGGAACGATGCTTGGCTATACCGAGGAGGAGATGAAGGCAAAGCTCGACGATATCATTGCGTTTGCAGAGATCGGTGACTTTATCAATCAGCCGGTTAAGACGTATTCCAGCGGTATGTTTGCCCGCCTTGCCTTCGCGGTTGCGATCAATGTGGATCCGGATATTCTGATTGTCGATGAGGCCTTAAGCGTCGGAGACATTTTCTTCCAGTCCAAGTGTTACCGGAAATTTAACGATCTGAAAGAAGCAGGAAAAACGATCCTTTTCGTTTCCCACGATATGGGCAGCGTCATCAAGTACTGTGAGAGATGTCTTCTGATTAACAAAGGAAAACAGGTGATGGTTGGAAAATCGTCGGAGGCAGTCGATGTCTACAAGAAGATTCTTGCCAACCAGTACGATGACGAGACAAAAGAAGAGGAAGAGACCGAAGAGAGTGCAGAACAGACCGAAGAGAGAACCGAAGCAGATGCATCCGGTGCCGTATCGGCAGAAAAGCCGAAAAAAGGCCTCTGGAGAGAACGCCTGATTGCGAATGCGCAGCTGGTAGAGTATGGAGACAAGGCTGCGGAGATCGTGGACTTTGCGATTATCGACCACAAAGGTATGATTACATCTTCTGTGGATAAAAACCAGAGATTCCGCATCAAGATGAAAATCAAGTTCCATGAAACGATGGAGCATCCGATTTTTGCCTTTTCGATCAAAGACCGGAAGGGAACGGAGATTACCGGAACGAATACGGCGCTGGAGGATTACACAAAAGACGTGGTGGAAGCAGGAAAGACCGTCACGGTATGCTTTGACCAGATCATGCCGCTGCAGAGCGGACAGTATCTGATGTCGTTTGGATGTACCAGCTACCATCTGGAAGAGCTGGTGATCCACCACAGACTGTACGATGCTTGCTTCCTGGAAGTCTTCTCCATGAAAGACACCGTAGGATTTTTTGATATGAACTCTACCGTGACCTACGAGTAGGATGCGGAGGATAAACGACGGGGGTTATATGAAAGAAACAATAGGAAATGTTCTTTTGAACCTGGATTATTATGACGGCGAAGATGCTTACAGCGACGGCAGCATTGAGGACCGGCTGCTGGAGATCGTCAAGACGACGCCGAAAGAGGATTACCAGAAGGTAATCCTCACAGAAAAAAGCTGGCCGATTTTTTATCACCTTTCTCCAGAACGGGAAAATATTCTGGACTGGTATGAGTGGAAAGACGATGCTTCCGTATTTGAAGTCGGAGCCGGCTGCGGAGCCATTTCCGGCGTGCTCTGCAGAAATGCAAAGCGGGTAGTGGCAAACGATCTGTCGAAGCGGCGCAGTACGATCAATGCCTACAAAAATCAGGATGCGTCCAACCTGGAGATTATGGTTGGAAACTTTAATGTTGTTGCAGAAAAAATGGAAGAACGCTTCGATTACGTGACACTGATCGGTGTTCTGGAGTATGCAAAAAGCTATATTGGAAAGGATAATCCGTATCCGGAATATCTGGAAAAGATCAATCGTCTCTTAAAACCGGGCGGAAAAATCCTGATTGCGATTGAGAACCGTCTGGGACTGAAGTATTTTGCCGGCTGCAGGGAAGACCATGTGGGCCGGGAATTTGTCGGAATTGAAGGATATCCGGGGATCGATTTTGTCGAGACATTCAGCAAACCGGAGCTGGAGCAGATGCTGCAGGAAAACGGTTTTTCGAAGTTTAAGTTTTATTATCCCTATCCGGATTACAAATTTCCGGCGGTCATTTATTCGGATGAATATCTGCCGAAGCCGGGTGAATTGAGAAAAAATCAGCGGAATTTTGATGCTGACAGGATCACACTTTTTGACGAAGGCAAAGCATTTGACGGAATCCTGAAGTCCGGTCTGTTTCCGGTTTTTTCCAATTCCTTTCTGATTGAAGTGGAGAAAAAGGAGTAAACGTATGAGGAAAGTTCTGTATACGAAATTTTCGAGAGAACGTCGGAACGAATTTCAGATTATGACCCGGATTACAGAAGAGGATGGGATCCGGCGTGTGTGGAGCTTCCGCTGCAGAAAGAGGGAGAACTCCACATCCGGCATATGTATGAAAACTATAGAAAGCTGGAGCATCTGTACACCTATGCGGGCGTACAGATCTGCCCATGCGAACTGGATGAAGAAAAATGCGCGCTTGCATTTCCTTTTGTAGAAGGGGAAAGTTTGGAAACGCGCATTTCCCGTCATGGAAAAGAAAAAGATTTTGCATCGCTGAAAAAGGATTATGAACTGCTGTATCAGATCATTGCATCGGCAAAAGGGCAGAAATCCTTTGTGGAAACCGATGCGTTCTGTGAGGTGTTCGGCCATCCGGCATTGAAAGAAGGACTTGCCGCAGCGGAGATTTCCAATATTGACATGATTCCGGGCAACCTTCTTCTGGATGGAGAAAAGGTCTGGGTGGCAGACTACGAGTGGGTATTCCCGTTTGCCGTACCGATTGCATTTATCTATGCGCGGAGCGTCTTTTTACAGGAGGCGGCGAGTGCACTGACGAAGGAAGAGCAGGAAGAACTGTACGCCATTGGCGGTATTTCCATGGAAGAGATTCCGGTATACTACCATATGGAAGAGTGCTTCCAGGAATTCGCGGCCGGAAAGGGTGAGCCAAATGCGCTCGCCACGTTCTATGGAAAACTGCACCGGCACAATTATCCGCTTTCTATCTGGGAAAAAGAAAAAATGATGTACCCGGTTGTGCTTACCGAAACAGCACCGGAGGAGAGAGAACTCTATTATGAGGACTGCTTCGGCTTGGATGAGCAGAAGGTGATGATGCTTGAAAAGGCAGACGCGGACGGAGAGCTTTCCCTTCAGCTGATGCAGGAGGGGGCTGTCATTAAAATCCGTTCTCTCGCGGGCGTATGCAGCGATGGAAAGACGGAACGTATCGCTTTTTCGCACAACGCCGAGCTTGAGATTATCGACGACTATTATTTCCTTGGAACGCCGGTTCTGAAATTCCGGAATGCCGGTTATGAACAGATCCGGATTGATTACCGGATTTACTACAAAGGCGATGGCGTTACGTCCCAGTTTATTCAATATATCCGTCAGAATAAAGATCTGAGGGATGAACTGAATGGGGAGATTTATCGGAAAGGCCAGCTGCAGGCAGAAATCGAAGCAGAAAAAGCGGCACTTGCACACAGGGAAGAAGAACTCCAGGAAACGAGAAAACAGAAGCAGTTTCTGGAGGAAGAGCTGGAGCGGATGCGCCAGCGTAAGGTTGTGCGTATGGCAGATAAAGTGCAGCATGTGATAAAAAGGAGTAAATAACTATGGATGTATCCATTGTCATTCCTACCAAAAATGGTGGGCATCTGTTTGAAAAAGTGCTGGATGCCGTTTTCAAACAGAAGACAGAGTATGAATATGAAGTAATTTGCGTGGATTCCGGGTCAAAGGACGGAACTCTCGATGTGATCCGCAAATATCCATGCCGTTTGTTTCAGATTGAGCCGTCCGAATTTGGACATGGAAAAACGAGAAACTATGGTGCTTCCAAAGGAAACGGAACGTATATCATCTTTATTACGCAGGATGCGCTTCCAGCGACCGATACCTGGCTGCAGAATTTCATTGATGCCATGAAGATGGACCCGGAAATCGTGGGAGGATTCGGGATTCATTATCCGTATCCGGACTGCAATCTGCTTGACAAGCGTGATCTGGACGGCCATTTTAAAGGATTTGGAGAAACTAATACGATTTTCCACCTTGATGATCCGGAACGCTACGAAAGAGAAGAAGGATATCGTCATTATCTGGCGTTTTTCTCCGACAATAACTCCTGTATCCGAAGAGATATTTTTGAAAAATATCCGTATGAGGATGTCAACTTTGCCGAGGATCAGATCTGGGCGAGAAAGATGATTGAACTCGGATTCAAAAAAGTATACTGCCCGTATGCACCGGTATATCATTCCCACAATTTCAAACTCAGAACGTATTTCAAACGGTATTATGATGAGCAGAAGGGATTATATGAAGTTCATCAGTATATGATTGCACAGAAATGGACGCAGCTTCCGGGCATGCTGTACCGTCAGGTGAGAGGGGACTGCGTGTATATCCGTCAGCAGCCGCTCAGTAAAAAAGAGAAAATCCACTGGGCATTTTATTCCCTGTTTCGCAATTTTGACCGCTTTGTGGGCGGCTATCTCGGCGGAAAATACCATCTGTATTCCAAACGGAAACAACAGTTCCTGGATCGTCACATTTCGCAGCAGTACGATCAGAGACATGCATAGAAGAAAGGAAAAAGAAACGTGAAAAAACCAAATGTAGCATACCGTGCGTTACGGTATCTGAAGAATCATGGATTAAAAGAAACGATTGAGCGCGCAAAACAGGGCAATGAGCCGGCTGTACCGCCGAAGAACAACGTCATCGGATTTTACAGATTTGTCGTAGACAACGATCCGATCCCGTTCAATCAAAAAGAGTATGAGAAACATAAAAACGACAAGAAAAAGATCCTGAATTGGGTTGTACCGGAAATGGGACCTGGTTCCGGCGGTCATACCACCATTTTCCGTTTTATTTCCAACCTGGAGCGCCTCGGTTTCCACAGTAGAGTTTATCTCTACATGTCCCCGAATTTTCAGGATAATGCGTCCATCCGCAAATTCCTAAAAGAGTACTTCCCGCTTCTTGTGCCGGAAGTAGAAGTTTACTGCGATGTATCCCAGATGAAATTTGCACATGCAACCGTAGCAACCTCCTGGACCACCGCTTACTACGTAAGAAAATTCCAGAATACGATTTCGAAGTTTTACTTCGTACAGGATTTCGAGCCGCATTTCTATGCACACGGTTCGGAGTATGAGTTTGCAGAGAACACGTACAAGATGGGATTCCGAGGAATCACAGCAGGAGACTGGCTGCGGGATATCATGAGAAATGAATACGGCATGCAGGCAGACAGCTTCCATTTCTCCTACGATGACAAGGTATATCAGCCGAAGGAAAAGCAGGACAACGAGAAGAGAGTTTTCTTCTATGCCCGCCCGGTTACCCCGAGACGTGATTTTGAGCTCGGTATGCTGGCACTCAATGAGCTGTGCCGCAGAATGCCGGAGATCGAGGTTGTTTTCGCGGGATGGGATGTCAGCGGCTATGAGATTCCGTTCAAACACAGAAATTTAGGTATCGTAACACCGCAGGTGCTGGCAGATTCCTATGCGATCTGTGATATGTGCCTTGTTATTTCGAATACCAACCTTTCCCTCGTACCGTTCGAGGTTATGGCCTGCAACTCGGTCGCTGTCTGCTCCAAGGGTGCAAACAGCAGTTGGATGGTAAATGAGGAAAACTCCATTCTGGTTGACTATGATCCGATCCAGATCGCAGATAGAATGGAATATTACTTCAACCACCCGGATGAGCTGGCTACAATCCGCAAAAAGGGAATGGATTTCGTAAAGGGAACCTCCTGGTACAAAGAAGCCGAAAAAGTTTACGCAAGTATGCTAAAAGGAATTGAGGAAGATGAGAAAAAACTGCAGTAAGGATGTGAGCAGAGAACGCAGAATCGAGATTCTGTTTGTATTCGGCGTATTCCTGTTTTACTTTTTGTGGTCCTGTACGCAGCGATACAATTTCTCGTCGGATGAATCAATGCGGTATCAGATTCCACAGTTCATTTATGAATATGGGAAGCTTCCGCGGGGTGACGAACCGCTGATTCGGAATGAGGATTGGGGGATTTCCTATGCATTCAATCCGATTCTCTCCTATATGGCATCTGCAGTTTTGATGAAGGGGATGAGCCTGTTTTCCACGGATGAGTGGATGCTGCTCATTTCCGCCCGTTTTGTAAATGTTCTGCTGGGAGCGCTTACTGCCTGGGTGGTCTTAAAGACGGCAAAGCTGTTGTTTCCAAGACGCTACGCATGGATGTTTACGACTCTGGTGGTTTTCCTGCCGGGCAATGTGATTTTATATTCCTATGTCAACTGCGACGCGCTTGCAATGTGTTCGACGGCCATTATCTTTTATTCCTGGGTAAAGGCGTACAAAGAGGGATGGAGCTGGACACGTGTGCGGTATCGGCCGTTGGAATGGGAATCTGTTTCTTGTCGTATTACAATGCGTATGGATTTATTCTGATGACGTTTTTCTACTTTGTGGGAACGATGCTGACGGACCAGTCGAAACCGGTCAAAGAACGATGGAAAGAAATGATCCAAAAAGGTCTTTTTATTTTGGTGATCGTCTGTGTCATTGCTCTGTGGTGGTTTATTCGAAATGCTATTCTCTATGGAGGAGATTTTCTGGGACGCCAGGCATCGAGCGCAAGCGCGGAACTGTATGCAAGATACCAGTACAAGCCGTCGCACAGCAAGACCTTCCAGAAAAAAGGAGGCTCCATGTTGCATATGATCTTCTATAAGCCGAGTTTTCTGGAACATGACTGGCTGGTAACAGTGCTGTACAGCTTTGTCGGCGCGTTTGGCTACAATAAGATTTATCTTTCCACGATGATTATTGTTCCGTACCTCTGCTGTCTTCTTGTCGGTCTCATTCTGATGCGGAACTGTTGCCAGAGAGACTTTTTCTTCTGGAATGCAGACGGCACGCAGACGGCTCTTACCGGAAAAACGAAGAGAAAATGGAGTAAACTGGGATGGTTTACCTGGGCTAATGTGTTTGCCCTGCTGATCCCGAATTATCTGAATGCGTATTACTCCTACAGTTCTGATTTTCAGCCGCAGGGACGATACAGCATGCCGATGCTGATTCCGCTGATGTATTTCGTGACGAAGGGTGTGCAGGCGTTCCTGAAACGGGAGAAAAAACTACAGAAGTATGAAAAATTGTTCTGTATTCTGGTCTGTGTGGCGGCAGCGGCATTAGCGGCATTTACTTGGGCGAGAATCATCTATCCGATGTACTTGCAGAACTACTACGGATTGCGGTAAGCGGAACAGAGAAAGAAAGCGGTGAAACGTTTGGAAAAAATTTCAGTGCTGACAGCAAAATTAAAAAAAGCTGTTGCAGAAGAAGGAATCGGCGGTCTGGCTGGGCGTACGAAAGGGTACCTTGCGCGGGCAAAAAAAGAAAAAGAGTTTCAGAGAGAAAAATCCCGGGTCTACCGGGATATTCTCTTTATCAGTGGCTGCAATGAACAGCTGCCGCATCCACACCGGTACCGCGTGGTGCATCAGATGGAGCAGCTGGAGGCAGGCGGATATACGTGTGATACGGTTTATTTTCAGGAGCTGAAGCCTGGATGGTACGTTGCTACGGCGCGTTCGTGATTTTCCGCTGCCCGATGACGGACACCCTGCGGGAATTTGCCACAATGGCAAAGCAGATGAACAAGCCTCTGTGGTACGATGTGGATGATCTTGTGATCGATACGAAATACACCGATCAGATTCCGTTTCTCGACCGGATGCAGCCGGAAGAACGGCAGGCATACGATCAGAATGTCCGAAACATGGGCGAGCTGCTTTCCCTCTGCGATGCGGCGGTTACGACGACAGCGGCGCTGGCAGAAGAACTGAAGCAGTACGTACCGGAGGTGCTGATCAACCGCAACTGTGCGTCAGATGAGATGCTGCTACTGTCCGAGGCGGTGTTAAAAGAAAAACAGAAAAAGAACGAAGCAGATGGAACGGCGAAAAAAGTACGCCTTGGCTATTTCAGCGGCAGTGCGACGCATCTGGACGACATCGAGATGATCGTTCCGGTGCTGAAACAGTTGCTTGGCAAAAATCCGAACCTGGAACTCCTCATCGTGGGAATTCTGGAACTCCCGGTGGAGCTGAAACTGTTTGCTTCCCAGATCCAGATGGAGGGCTTTGTCGATTACCAAAAACTGCCGGAGCGGATTGCGTCGGTGGATATCAACTTGGCTCCGCTTACCGATACGATTTTTAACCGTGCGAAATCGGAAAATAAATGGGTGGAAGCGGCTCTGGTGCAGACTGTGACAGCAGCCAGCAATCTCGGCGCTTTTGCTGAGATGGTACAGGATGGAGAAGACGGCGTACTCTGCCGAGACGAAGCGGAGTGGTTGGAAAAACTGCAGTGGCTGATCGACGACGAACCGGCACGAAAAGCCATTGCCGGACGGGCATATGGCCGGTGCAGCCGCGAGTGTGTCACAATCTTTCATGCCACCGGGATTTGCGAGTGGGTGGAGCGCCACTGGAATCTACGCTGTGCCTTTGTGCTTCCAGCGATGGAGATCAGCGGAGGCATCCGCGTTGCACTTCTTCATGCGGAAATGCTGGTAAAAGCAGGAGCGCAGGTCAGCCTCTTTACTCTGGAAGGGGAGGCGGAGTGGTATCATGAGGGTGATTTCCATTTTCCGGTGCTGTCGGCCGAGCGAGAGAAACTGCAGGGAACGCTGGATCTTGCGGTAGCGACGATGTGGAATACCGCAGAGTTCGTCGAACAGTCCAGCAAGATCCGAAAGAAAAAATATCTGGTGCAGAATTTTGAAGTTGGATTTTATCCGCCGGGAAGCCCGTACCGGATCGCAACTTCGGCGACTTACCGGATGAGGAGCCCGATGGAGTACGTAACCATTTCCAAATGGTGTCAGAACTGGCTGCGGGAGGAATACCATACCGAAGCAGCCTATCTTCCGAACGGCATCGATCCGTCCTTCTATCCGAAACGGGGGCGGGATCTGCAGGGAAAAATTCGGATTCTGATCGAGGGAGACTGCAGCGCGGAGCATAAAAACGTGGACGAGAGCTTCCGTATCGTGGAACAGCTGGATCTGGAAAAATTCGAGATCTGGTACATGTCCTACAATGGAAATCCGAAATCCTGGTACCGCGTGGACCGCTTTTTACACCGGGTTCCATATGAAAAAACACCGGAAGTCTATGCGGCGTGTGATATCCTGCTGAAAACAAGCCTGCTGGAAAGCTTTTCCTATCCGCCGCTTGAGATGATGGCGTCCGGCGGCTACGTCGTTGCTGTGCCGAACGGTGGCAATCTGGAATACCTGAAAGATGGGGAAAACTGTATTCTCTATCCGCAGGGAAATCTCGCGGAGGCAAAAGCGGCGATTGAGCGTATTCTGACAGATGCGGAACTGAGGAAAAAACTGGATACGGGAGCAGAAGAGACGGTAAAGGAAAGAAACTGGAAAAGAATCGAACCACAGATTTTAGAACAGTATCTTGGAAAATAAATAAACAACAAAAAGGGCTGTCGCACTAGCAAATATTTCTGGCGGTAGCTCTGCGTTATACCCAAATGGCATCGAAATCGGTTGCGTTTTCGATGCCATTCTTTACTTCTTATAGGAAAGTTCGACTTCCGTCGAACTCTTGAATCAGGATCACCCGTTGGACGGGAGGTCCTGATTGCTTATAAATTAGAAGATCAGTGCCGTTTGTTTCGGTTATTGCGGCGTCTGTTTCTGCGTTTCCGTCTCTTTCTCGCGTTGTTGATCACGACAATGATCAGAATTAGAAAAGCGACACCGTTCAGGCCAAGCAGAATATAGAGCAGTGTGGAGAGAAAAGAAATTTTCTTGTTTTCTTCCGGTGTTGGAATATCTGTGCTGTCGGTTTCTTCTGATGAATTGGAGGAAACCGAAGAACTGTCGGAAACAGTACCTGGAGCGGAAACCTCGGCTGTTCCGATGAAGTGATCATCGAAAAAATACTGGCGGGTGTACGGTTCCTCAACGGAAGCGCCGTCCGGATCGGTGTAGGTTGCAGTTTCAATTTTCGCATTCTTTGGAAGCGTTACCACACCGGAAAGACTTTCCTTTTTTGCGTTCTTCAGGGTATAATGTGTAAAATTATCATAACCGAAATCAAGTACGGTACGGGTATCGTTGATATAATCGAGGTTATCACAGGTTAAAACAACGCAGACCAGCGTCATATTGCCTCGCTTGGCAGCGGTAACGAGTGTGTTGTGTGCCTCATCGGTATAACCGGTCTTTCCGGCGAAAGCACCCTTGTATCCCCACTGACCGTCCTGGAACAGCAATGCGTGGTGGTTCTGAAGATCACGCGGTGTCGAGGTCATATTGGTCGGCTGAATTGTGTAGGTCAGATCGGACTCGATGCGGCAGAAGGTCTCGTTTTTGATGCACTCCTGCATAATGAGTGCCATATCGTGTGCACTGGTGTAGTGGTTCGGATCTGGCAGACCGTTTGCATTGACAAAATGGGTATTCGTGCAACCAAGTGCAGCGGCGCGTTCGTTCATCATGGCGGCGAAACCTTCCTCGCTTCCGGCAATGTCGATGGCAAGCTGTGTGCAGACCTCATTTGCCGAGGCAAGAAGAATCGCGTGAAGAGCATCCTCCACTGTGATCGTTTCGCCAAGCTGAACGTTGATGCGGGCATTTCCCGGAATGGATTCGCTGACAGCATGTTCGCCGAAGGTAACGGTGTCGGTCATCTGCTTGTTTTCAATGATCAGCAGAGCCGTCAGAATCTTGGTGATGCTGGCAGGATAGCGCTGCTCGTCCATGTTTTTATCGTATAAAACAGCACCAGTATCGGCATCGAGTAAACAGACAGCGCCGGAATTGTTTTCCGGTCCTTCGGGCCAGGTGGTGACTGTTTTTTTATCGGTTGTGGCAAAAATCGTCTGCGGGAGGCAGGACGCGGCAAAAACAAAAGCAAGCAACAGGCATAAAAATGTGCGGGCTGCAGAATTCTTTCTAATCATAACTCACTCCTTCTGATCCAGCGGGTACAGCTGCATAAGACTGTCCGGGCAGCGGATCTCTCTAAAATGTATTAGACACACTTTTATTATTATAACATAAAGCGAGCAGGGAAGAAACACATAATTTCTTAATATTTTCAGTCGGGATTTGCAAAATGCAGTAAAATAGAGTATAATGCGAACGAGTTCATACGGAAAAAACAAAAAACCTGAAAAACAAAAACCCCAAGGAGTTAAAAAAAGTGTCAGATATGAAATGGCTCCGTTTTATACGGAAATTGAAACCTTACAACATACAGAAGGGACTGCGTTACCTGAAACATTATGGCCCAAAGGAATTCCTGATCCGTCTTTCGGAGAGGATGGAGCCGGAGGAGGTTCCGTACGGACCGTGGCGGGAGCAGTACTGCGCAAAAGAGGAGGACCTGGCGCGTCAGAAAAATCATAAATTTTCTTATTGTCCGAAGATCAGCGTTGTTGTTCCGGCTTACCGTACGCCGGAAATTTTTCTGCGTCAGATGATCGAATCCCTGGAAAAACAGAGTTATGAAAACTGGGAACTGGTGATCGGAAATGCCAGCCCGGAGGATGAGACGATGGCGCGCATCCTGAAAGAGTATACCGGAAAAGATCCGCGCGTAAAGAACGTTCCGATTCCGGAAAATATCGGCATTGCAGAGAATACAAATGCAGCGCTTGCCGCAGCAGCGGGAAATTTCGTCGGTTTTATGGATCACGACGATCTGCTTGCGCCGGATGCACTCTTTGAAATTGCCATCCGTCTGGAAAAAGATCCGTCCATCGATGCTTTTTATACCGATGAGGACAAGGTACGGACCGATCTGTCCGAGTATTTCCAGCCGCATTTCAAACCGGATTTCAATCTGGATCTGCTGCGGTCAAACAATTATATCTGCCATTTCTTCGTTGTACGGCGGGAGATTGCGGAGAAAACCGGCGGCCTCGTCCGGAATACAATGGGGCGCAGGATTATGATTATATCTTCCGCTGCACGGAAATGGCGGGAAAAATTGTACACATTCCGAGAGTTTTATATCACTGGAGGGTCCACAGCGCTTCCACCGCAGACAATCCGGCAAGCAAGCTGTACGCGTATGAGGCCGGAAAAAAGGCAATTGAGGGAAACCTTGCGCGCTGTGGCGAAGAGGGAACCGTCACACTGCGTTCGGATTATGGCTTCTACGATGTAGATTATAAACTGCGGGGAACGCCTCTGGTTTCGATTCTGATCCCGAACAAGGATCAGGCCGATACGTTACGCACCTGTCTGGAATCCATTAAGAAGAAGTGCATGTATCCATCCTATGAGATTCTGATTATTGAGAACAACAGCACTGAGGAAGCAACGTTTTCCTATTACAAAGAACTCGAAGCACAGGGCATCCGTGTCCTGAAGTATCCAAAACAGGGCTTTAACTATTCTGCGATCAATAATTTCGGCGTCAAAGAGGCAAAGGGAGAGTATCTCCTGTTTCTCAATAACGATATGGAAATTATCACACCCGATTTTATGGAAAAGATGGTGTCCAATCTGCAAAGACCGCAGATCGGGGCGGTCGGCGCGAAGCTGTATTACCCGGACAACACGGTGCAGCATGCGGGTATCATCATCGGTATCGGCGGCATTGCGGGCCACGCCTTTTTAGGGCTGGCGCGCGGAAGAAGCGGCTACCTGCATAAGGCATCGCTCCAGATGAATGTGAGTGCGGTGACAGCAGCGTGCATGATGATGAAAAAAGAGGTCTTTGAGGAGGTCGGCGGCTTTGAAGAAGAACTGTCCGTCGCTTTCAATGATGTTGATCTGTGCCTGCGCATTGGAAAAGCAGGTTATAAAATCGTATACAATCCGCACGTGGAGCTGTACCATTATGAATCGAAATCTAGGGGAGCAGAGGATGACGAGAAGAAGGTGCGCCGCTTCCAGTCGGAAATCGAATTTATGCGCAGCCGCTGGATTGGGCTGTTAAAGGCAGGAGATCCCTGCTACAATCCAAATTTAACGCTGGCATCGTGGAACTATGGACTGCGTGCCGACGGCAGGGGAGTAAAACCATGGACAAAGTAGCAGTTGTAATACCAAATTATAATGGATACCGGTATCTGGAGACGTGCTTTGCAGCGCTTGCAAAGCAGACCTTTACGGAATTTACCACATATTTCGTGGACAATGGTTCACAGGATGAGAGCTGTGCGTTTCTGCGGGAACACTACCCGGAGACGAAAATCATCCAGCTCGATGATAACTATGGCTTCAGCCGTGCGGTCAACGAAGGCATCCGCCAGTCGAAGGAGCCGTATGTGATCCTTTTAAACAACGACACCGAAGTGTCCAGGACTTTGTCGAGCGCCTTTATGAGGGAATCTGTAAAAGAAAGAATGCGTTTGCATGCAGCGCAAAGCTGATTTCCTATCAGGAGCGTGATAAAATCGACGATGCGGGAAATTACTATAATATGCTGGGATGGGCATTCGCAAGAGGAAAAGGAAAACCGGTCAGTGAATTTGAAACGTCCGACCGGATTTTTGCGGCCTGCGCCGGAGCAGCGATCTACCGCCGGGAATTTCTGGAAAAGACCGGACTTTTTGACGAAGAACATTTCGCTTATCTGGAAGATACCGACATCGGCTATCGTGCGCGGCTTTTGGGCTACGAGAACTGGTATGAGCCGTCCGCGAAGGTTTACCACGTCGGAAGCGGAACGAGCGGCTCCCGGTATAACCTCTTTAAAATCCGTTATTCTTCCAGGAATAATATTTATCTGATCTATAAAAATATGCCGGTTTTACAGATTTTGCTTAACCTGCCGGCCTTTATCCTCGGTTTTTCGGCAAAACTGGTCTTTTTTGCATCGAAGGGATATGGAAAAGAATATCTGGCAGGAATCAAGAATGGTTTTTTCATCTGCCGGAAGCCGGAAAACAGAGCAAAAAAGATCCGTTTTGAGTGGAAGCGCCTCGGCACGTATTTTGTCATCGAATGGGAGCTTTTTATCAATGTGTTCCGGAGATTTCTGGAGAGGGCATAAGGATTCTTTCAAAAGATTACGAAAAAGTTAAAAAGTTTACGGAAATAAGAAGAATGTTAGAAAAATATGATTGCTCTTTTTTGAAACTTATTGTATAGTTAGGGGTAGGGAATTTTTAAATCCCGAAAAAAACAGATAAGGTGAACGAATTTGATCAACGATAATCAGAAATATTTTGACCGGATGCACGTTCTGATCGATGCCCTGGTGCTCGCACTTTCCTACGTACTGTCCTGGTACTGCTATGTGCGGCTGGGCGTTATGAATAATCATCCGGAGAGGGGAATTCTACCGCCGGCGACGTATATGATGGCACTGCTCTATATCGTGCCCGGCTATCTGCTGCTTTACTATGCATTCAATCTCTATGCATCCAAGCGTTTTCAGGGAAGACGTCTGGAATTTGCCAATATCTTAAAAGCGAATACGGTTGGATTTCTGGTCTGGCTGGCCAGCCTTTACATGGTGCGCCAGGTTCACTTTTCCCGTGGTATGCTCTGCATCTTCTTTGTGCTGAATGTGACACTGGAACGATCGTAAGAAATCTGATCCACTATATCTTAAGCAATATGTGGAAACACGGCCGCAACCAGAAGCAGATTCTGATGGTCGGCTACAGCCGTGCGACCGAGGAATACATTGACCGGATCATTGCAAACCCAGAGTGGGGCTATCTCGTCCGCGGAATCCTCGATGACCATGTCAAAGCGGGAACGATGTACCGCGGTGTCAAGGTTCTTGGAAGAATCAACAATCTTTCAGTCATTCTGCCGGAAAACAAACTGGATGAAATTGCCATTACCCTTGGCCTGAACGAATACTTCCGCCTGGAGGAGATCGTTGCCATGTGTGAAAAATCCGGCGTACATACCCAGTTTGTGCCGGATTACCACAACATCATTCCGACAAAGCCGTACACAGAAGACCTGCAGGGACTTCCTGTCATCAATATCCGCTATGTGCCGCTTTCCAACACGTTCAACGCGATGCTGAAACGGATTGTGGATATTTTCGGCGCGTTCGTGGCGATCATTCTGTTCTCACCGGTGATGCTGTTTTCCTGCATCATGATCAAGCTGACCTCACCGGGTCCGCTGATCTACCGTCAGACACGCGTCGGACTGCACAACAAACCGTTTGAAATGTACAAGTTCCGTTCGATGGAAGTTCAGACGGAGGAGAAAGAAAAGAAGGCATGGACCGTGAAGAATGACCCGCGTGTGACGGGATTTGGAAAATTCATGCGCCATACCAGCATTGATGAGCTTCCACAGCTCTTTAACATCTTAAAAGGAGATATGAGCCTGGTCGGACCGCGGCCGGAGCGACCTTTCTTTGTGGAAAAATTCCGGGAGGAAATCCCGCGTTATATGGTAAAACATCAGGTGCGTCCCGGTCTTACGGGGTGGGCACAGGTGAATGGATACCGGGGAGACACTTCCATCCGAAAGCGTATTGACTGTGATCTGTATTATATTGAAAACTGGACGCTGGGACTTGATTTTAAAATTCTGTTCCTGACCTTTTTCAAAGGATTTGTGAATAAAAACGCTTACTAAAAGATAAGGGGAAAAGAGATGTCGAAGAAGAATTACAAAAAGAGCAGAAAATACAAAAAAATGCGCCGCAGAAAAATAATTTTCGGAATTGAAATCACCGTTCTGCTGATTCTTTCCGGAATTCTGTTCGTCTACGCATGGATCAACCGTTCGATGGATAAGATGAATCAGGATACGCTGGACAGCTCCCAGATTCAGATCAACAGTGAAGTAAAGGCAAATACCGATCTCTCACAGATGTCCGGTACACAGGTCATCGCGCTGGTCGGCGTGGATGCCAGAGGTGTGAAAGGCTCCGAGCTGGCAGAAAGCATGAACAGTGACACTATTATTCTCTGTTGTATTGATCACGACAAGCAGGAAATCCGTATGGTGTCGATTATGCGTGACACCTGGATGAATATGGCGAAATATACCGATGAATATTATGAGTTTGACAAAGCCAATTCCGCCTATAACCGCGGCGGTCCGGAGAGTATGCTCTCCATGCTGAATACAAACCTTGACCTTGCACTGACCGATTACGTTACCGTAAACTTCAAGGCACTCGCCGATGCGATTGATGTCTTGGGCGGTCTCGACATCGAGATGACAAATGCAGAGTGTGTTCATGCAAACAACTACAACAGAGAGGTATCGGAAGCACAGGGCGTAGAGTATGAAGCTATTCCGTATGATGAGGACCTTGGGGATGATTACAGCGAAGTACGTCATGTCAGCGGTGCACTTGCAACCTCCTATGCGCGGATCCGTTACGGCGGCGGCGACGATGCGAAACGTACGAGCCGTCAGCGAATCGTCATCAATCTCATGGTACAGAAGATTAAACAGAATCCGACCAAGATTCCGGAGATTCTGGATAAAGTGATGGGAAATGTCAGCACCAGTCTTACCAAAAACGAAATTCTGGAACTTGGCATGCATGCGGTAACGTACAAAATGGGAACATCTTATGCATATCCGTTCCAGCTGTGTTATGGAGAAAATGTAGAAAGCGCACTTGGTGTTGATGTCGTAATTCCGGTTACACTGGAACACAATGTAAAGGAACTGCACGCTTATCTGTATCCGACGATGAGCTATGATCCATCTGCAGCCGTGATAGAGTACAGTGACTATATTGCAAGAGAGAGCGGCTACGATGATGATATGATTGAGTATGTACTGAATCAGGGACCGGGCGCTGCAACAGATTCTGTGGTAGCAGGAGATTAAAATACAGGGAGAATACGACAAGATGAGTCAATATACCGTTGATGTCATGATACCAACGTATAAACCAGGGCAGGAGTTCGCAGACTTCTGCCCCGCCTTTTAAAACAGACTTACCCGATCCGTTCGATCCGGGTCGTGAATACGGGGAAAAAGTTCTGGAATCCGGCGTGGGAGCAGCTTTCAGACAAGATTATGGTGGAGCATATTCAGCCGAGCGAGTTCGACCACGGCGGAACGAGAAGGGCGATGGCAGAAAGTTCAGATGCGGATCTTCTGCTTTTTATGACCCAGGATGCCATGCCGTACGATAATGCGTGCGTGGAACATCTGGTGGAAAAATTTTCACTGCCGCATGTGAAGGCGGCCTATGCGCGGCAGCTTCCGCGGGATGACTGCCGTACACTGGAACGGTTTACGAGAGGCTTTAACTATCCGGACGAGAGTGATATCAAGGATGCCGGTGATCTGCCAAAACTTGGTGTTAAGACTTTTTTCTGTTCCAATGTCTGTGCAATGTATGACCGCAGGACATATGAAGAGCTGGGTGGATTTGTAGAAAGCACCTTGTTTAACGAAGATATGATCTATGCCGGGCATCTTGTGCAGGCGGGCTATGCGATTGCCTATGCGGCAGATGCGAAGGTGGTACATTCCCACAATTACGGTTGTCTGGCACAGCTTCACCGCAATTTCGACCTCGGTGTATCCCAGGCACAGCATCCGGAGATCTTTGATGCGTATCCGTCTGAGAGTGAGGGAATCCGTATGGTGAAAAAATCGGCATCTTACGTCTGCGAAATTCATAAGCCGTGGCTGCTCGTCACTTTATTCTTTCAAAGCGGATTCAAATATGTGGGCTACTTCCTCGGAAAACGATACAAAAGCCTTCCGGACAGTGTAATCCGCTGGTGTACCTCAAACAAAACATGGTGGGAATATCACGGAAAGATACGAAAAAAACGAAATAGAAGATAAGTGAAAGTAAAAAACAAAAATAAAAAGATCTTGTAAGTAAATACGAAATGCTCCATAAGGTTGACAGAGAACGGAGCAGAGTGGTAAAAAAGTAAAGAACAAGAAACTAGAAGGCGGCATAACCTGAAAACAGAACAAGGGTGCCGCCTTTTACTGTTAGGAGGAAAAAATCTATGTGTGGAATTGTTGGATATATTGGAACCTGCCAGGCTGCCCCGGTGCTGCTGGACGGATTGTCAAAGCTGGAGTACCGCGGATACGATTCGGCCGGAATTGCTGTATACGATGGAAACAAAATTCAGATGCAGAAAGCAATGGGCCGTCTGAAGGTGCTTGAGGAAATGACACAAAATGGAGCGACACTTCCGGGTACCGTAGGAATCGGACATACGAGATGGGCAACGCATGGGGCACCTTCCGATCTGAATGCACATCCGCATTTCAATAAAGACCACTCGATTGTCGTTGTACACAATGGAATTATTGAGAATTATCTGAAATTAAAGAAAAAACTGATGTCCAAAGGATATGAGTTCCTTTCGGAGACAGATACCGAGGTAATTGCCCATATGCTGGATTACTATTATAACGGCGATCCGCTTGCAACGATCACAAAGGTTATGCACCGTATGGAGGGATCGTATGCACTGGGTATCCTGTTCCGCGACCATCCGGATGAGGTGTATGCGGTCCGTAAAGACAGCCCGCTGATCGTTGGTACAAGTAAGAGCGGAAACCTGATTGCATCCGACGTTCCGGCTGTACTGAAATATACAAGAGATGTCTATTTTCTGGAAAATGAGGAGATTGTCAAGCTGACCCGAGACGGCCTTCATTTTTACAATATCGATGAGGAGGAGCTGCAAAAGGAGCCTACGCACATCGAATGGGATATGAATGCCGCAGAGAAAGGCGGCTATGAGCATTTTATGCTGAAAGAGATGCATGAGCAGCCAAAAGCCGTAAAAGATACGCTGACCCCACGCATCAAGAATGGTGACGTAGTGATCGAGGAGCTTGGCATGACGGACGAAGAGATCCGTGCAATCAGCAAGATCTTTATCGTTGCCTGTGGTTCTGCATATCACACCGGTGTAACCGCAAAATACATCTTCGAAAAGCTGGCAAGAATTCCGGTTGAGGTAGATCTGGCAAGCGAATTCCGCTACCGTGATCCGATTCTGCCAGAAAATACGCTCGTGGTCATCGTCAGCCAGTCGGGTGAGACGGCCGATACTCTCGCGGCTCTCCGCCTTGCAAAAGAAAAGGGCGTGCGTACCCTTGGCATCGTAAACGTAGTTGGAAGTTCGATTGCAAGAGAGGCAGACAATGTCATGTACACCTGGGCCGGTCCGGAGATCGCTGTTGCGACAACGAAAGCGTACAGCACACAGCTTATCGCGCAGTACCTTCTGGCGATGAAGTTTGCCAAAGTACGCGGAACCGTTTCACAGAATGACTTCGATGCGATGATCCAGAGCCTTGAGCGCCTGCCGGAGCAGATTTCCCTGCTGCTGTCCCACAAGGAGAACGTACAGCGTTTTGCCAACCGTTATCTTGCGGCAGAACACGTCTTTTTCATCGGACGCGGCATCGACTATGCAATCTCGATGGAGGGCTCCCTGAAGCTGAAAGAGATTTCCTACATCCACTCCGAGGCGTATGCAGCCGGTGAGCTGAAACACGGAACCATTTCCCTGATTGAGGACGGACGCCTTGTCGTAGCCGTGCTGACCCAGCCGGAGCTCTACAAGAAAACGATCAGCAATATTCAGGAAGTGAAGACACGAGGCGCGTTTGTCATGGCGGTAACGACCGTTGGCAATACAGAAGTGGAAAAAGTAGCCGACTACGTAGTTTACCTGCCGGAGACAAATCCGGTTTTTGCAAATTCCCTGGCAATCATTCCACTGCAGCTCTTTGGCTACTACGTATCGATCGGCAGAGGCCTCGATGTGGATAAACCGAGAAACTTGGCGAAATCTGTTACGGTAGAATAAAAACCGCAGCATAAAATTCCTCTTTTTTCAAAATTATCACAGTTTCAACACAATTCTAACGTACAATAGGCAGTAGAAAATGAAGAAAGAAATAAGAGCACTGTGTATTGGTGCCTGAGATAGAAAAGAGAAAGAGGGATCAGCCATGAGTGAAGAATTTAAAAAAGAAGAAATAAATGGTGAGGCAGCAGAGGAAACCAAAGCTGCAGAGCATACAGAAGAAGTAAAAGCAGAAACGACAGCAGAGCAGAGTGCAGCAGAGACGGAAAAACCGCAGGAAACCGCAGAAGCGCCGAAGGCGGAAGAAAAGAAAACGACAACCTACAGCTGGGTGAATCCGAAAATCAGCGGAAAGACCGGCGAGGAGAATAACAGCGCTTCCTACACCGGAAAACCGGACCCGTCGGAGGCAAAGGCAGAGCAGACATCTTCTGCAAAGACAGAACATTATCAGTACCAGTCACAGACACAGAGTGCTCCGAAGCAGGAAAAACCACAGTTTTCTGCCGTTCCGCAGCCGCAGGATCACAAAAAGAAAGCGAAAAAACCAATGTCAGCCGCAAAAAAATTGGGCATGACACTTGCCATGGCAGCGTGCTTCGGACTCGTGGCAGGCGGTGTTTTCATTGGGACTGCAGCAGTCGGTACGAAAGTGATCGGTACAGCAACAGAGCAGAAGCAGGAAGTTACAATTCCGACGACCACCACAACAACGGCAGCAGACAGCAGTGATACCTCCGATACCGTAAAAGCAACCGGCGAGATGTCCGTGAAAGATGTTGCATCGAGTGCGATGCCGTCTCTGGTAGCAATTTCTACGACAACGGTGGAAGAAGTTGAGACATTCTTCGGAACCACAAGCCAGGAAGTTCCTGCAAGCGGAACCGGAGTTATTGTCGGACAGAACGACGATGAGCTCCTGATTGCGACAAACAACCACGTTGTCAGCGGTGCAACGTCTCTTTCCGTCAGCTTTATCGACGATGAGACGGTAGAAGGCCAGATCAAAGGTACCGATGCGGACAATGACCTTGCTGTTGTTGCAGTAAAACTTTCCGACATCAAGGACGAGACAAAGAGCCAGATCAAAATTGCCGTGATGGGAAATTCCGATGACCTTGAGGTCGGTGATCAGGTTGTGGCAATCGGAAATGCACTGGGAACCGGCCAGTCCCTGACGAGCGGATATATCAGTGCAAAAGACCGTACGATCTCCAGTCAGGATGAGAGTACCGGCGAGACGATTACTTCTGAGGGACTGATCCAGACCGATGCAGCCATCAACCCTGGAAACAGCGGCGGCGCCCTTCTGAACATGAACGGTGAGCTGATCGGCATTAACGAAGCAAAATACAGCTCCACACAGGTCGAGGGCATGGGCTTTGCGATCCCGATTTCGAAAGCGGAGCCGATTCTGCAGAACCTGATGAACCTGACAACAAGATACAAAGTCAGCGATGATGAGGCTGCTTATATCGGAATCAACATGGCAGATGTCAGCGCAGATGTTTCCCAGAACTACGGTATTCCGACCGGTGTCTGCATCATGAGCGTTGTGGACGGCAGCCCGGCAGCCGATGCGGGCTTCAAGAAAGGCGATGTTATCACCACGTTTGATGGAAGAAGCATCTCGAACGCCAAAGGCTTAAAAGAGACACTGACCTATTATGCGGCAGGCGAGACCGTAGATGTCACCGTACAGCGCGCGGATAACGGTGAGTACAAAGAAGTAACACTGACGCTGACCCTTGGCTCTGCAGCAGATATGCCGCAGACGAGCGGAAGCAGCAACGGAACCACAAACGATGGAACCGGAAGCTCCGATCAGAATGACCAGGGTATTCAGAATCCGTTTGGCAACAGATAAAAACTCGAAATAACTATTTCCTAAGAGAAAAAAGACGGACAGCACAGGAATATGAACGCCTGGCTGTCCGCCTTTTTCTGCATTTTTTGATATAATTTTTTGAATTCGTAAAATTCTTAAAAAAGTTGGTAATTTTTAAGAAAGTTTTTACTTGTGACCCTATGGCTTTTGGGCTATAATCAAGCTAGACCAAGCGATCTATTACAGAAAGGAATTTGAAAAATCATGTCAGAAGAGAAAGACAGAGTGGACGGTACCGCGGACGAAACGAAGGCGGAAACAAAAAGCTCTGACCATCATACAGAAGATACTTATGAAAAAGTCTGCTTCATGTGCCGCAGACCGGAGAGCAAAGCCGGAAAGATGATTACCCTTCCGGGAAACATCAATATCTGCCCGGACTGCATGCAGAAGAGCTTTGATACCATGAACCAGAACCCGGGCCAGATCAATGAGATGATGAATAATATGAACAACATGCCGAATATCGGCATGTTCGATCTCTCCGGGCTTTCCAACCAGATCCCGAACCGGCAGCGGGTAAAGAAAAAAGAAGAAAAGAAGAAAACAAAAGAATTTTCCATCAAGGACATTCCGCCGCCGCACCGGATCAAGGCGATGCTTGACGAATACGTCATCGGCCAGGAACGTGCAAAGAAAGTCATGTCGGTTGCCGTTTACAACCATTACAAACGTGTCTTTGCACCGCAGGACGGAAATATCGAGATCGAAAAATCCAACATGCTGATGATCGGACCGACCGGTTCCGGAAAAACGTATCTGGTGCAGACACTGGCACGCCTCTTAGATGTGCCGCTTGCCATCACGGACGCCACATCCCTTACCGAAGCGGGTTATATCGGCGATGATATTGAAAGCGTGGTATCTAAGCTTTTAGCGGCCGCAGACAACGATGTGGAGCGCGCGGAGCACGGTATTATCTTCGTCGACGAGATCGACAAGATTGCGAAAAAGAAAAATACAAACCAGAGAGACGTCAGCGGAGAAGCCGTACAGCAGGGAATGCTGAAGCTCCTCGAGGGCAGCGACATCGAAGTTCCGGTGGGAGCCAACAGCAAAAATGCGATGGTTCCGCTCGAGACCGTCAATACCAGAAACATTCTCTTTATCTGCGGCGGTGCCTTCCCGGATCTGACGGACATCATCAAGGAGCGTCTGAACAAGACAGCTTCCATTGGCTTCCAGGCGGATCTGAAGGACAAGTATGATGGGGATAAGAACCTGCTGTCACAGGTGACCTTAGAAGACCTTCGGACTTTCGGTATGGTGCCGGAGTTCCTTGGCCGTCTGCCGATCGTATTTACGCTGGAGAGTCTCAATGAGGATATGCTGGTCGAGATCTTAAAAGAACCGAAAAATGCGATCCTGAAGCAGTATAAGAGACTGCTCGAACTCGACGAGGTGAAACTGGAATTTGATGATGATGCACTTCGCTCTATTGCAAGAAAAGCGCTGGAAAAAGATACCGGTGCGAGAGCACTCCGTTCGATCATCGAGGATTTCATGCTGGATATCATGTATGAGATTCCAAAGGACAGCAGCATCGGAGAGGTTATCATCACAAAAGACTATATTGAAAAGACCGGCGGGCCGACGATTCTCCTGCGCGGCCAGGAAGTTCCAAAGTTAGAGCAGAAATAAGGTAACTGGAAAACACAGCGGAGCAGATGTGAAACTGGCGTTTTCTTGAAATAAGAGATAAGAAAGAGAGGGTTTTAACTATGGCAGAGGATTTTTTTGGAAATTTAAGTAAAACACTGAAAAAAACAGTGGATACTGTGGGAAAGAAAACAGATGAATTCGTAGAAATTCAGAAGATCCGCACCCGTCAGCATGCGCTCGAGGATCAGATTGAGAAGAATTACCAGGATATCGGACAGATCATCTACAACCGCTATCTGAACGGCGAAGCATTCGACGAAAATCTTGCCGGCATCTGCAAAGATATCACCGATCTGGAAAAAGAGATTGCAGACTGCAAGGAAGATGTGGCAAACAAGAGAGGCCGCATCGTATGCCCGGCCTGCGGCGCAAGTGTTCCGAAAGATGCAGCTTTCTGCATGCGCTGCGGTGCTGCTATGCCGGAGAAGGAAGATGAGCCGGAGGATGCCGAGTTTGTACACGTAGAACCGGAAGAAAAAGCAGAAGAAACCGAAGCAGCAGCGCCGGAAGAAGAGCCTGAAAAAGAAGCAGAGGTACCGGAAGAGGAATGATCTGGACCCTGCTGCCGGGAGCGGTTTTCCTTGCAGACGGATGCCTGAAAAAGAAGGCAGAAGAGGAGTTAAAGGAAAATGAGCAGATCCCGGTCTGCAAAGGACATATTGTCCTGCGGAAATGTCATAACCGCGGCGTAGCGGGCGGCGGCTTCGCGGACAGCACGAAGAAGGTGGAAATTCTCACCTTCTTTTTGCTGTCCGGACTGTGGGCACGTCTCGGAGCGCTGGCGGGCAGACGTAAGTGTAAGGCGAAGAAGCTTGGGCTTGCGCTTACGATTGGCGGCGGCATGTCGAACTGGTATGACCGGCATAAGAGAGGTTACGTGACCGACTATGTCAGCTTCCGGTTTGGACCGGAGAAGTTCCGCAGACTTGTGTTCAATGTTTCTGATTTCTGTATTTTCTTCGGACTTGCGCTGCTGACGGCAATTTCCTGCCGGGAGTCCAGGTGATGCAGGATCTCCCGAAAAGCCCTGCGGATGGCGGGCTTTTCGGGGCAAAAAAGAAAATTTGAAATTTTTTGAAAAAATTTGAAAAAAGCTGTTGACAGATTCGGAATCATCTGGTAATATATGTTTTGTTGAGCGGCACATGAGAGCTGCAAGACAAGAAATGCAGGAGTGGCGGAATTGGCAGACGCGCAGGCTTCAGGTGCCTGTGGTCGCAAGATCGTGTGGGTTCAAGTCCCATCTCCTGCATTATTTTTTCGCTTTGCGTATCAAGAATTGGTCCGGTGGACCAATTCGGATTGCCCTGATGGGAAGTGTGAAAACTTTTCGTCAGGGTATTTTTATTTTTCCAGAAAAGAAATTTCCGTAATTCGACAAAAATAGTTGAAATGTTTCCCTGGTTGTGATAGAATCTGAAAGATTAAAGTATGAGATGCATATTTCATACAAACTCAAAACCGAACGAAAAAGAAAGGAAAACGGTGGAATGATGAAAGCTTTTCTAATCTTAGAAGACGGGCATGTCTTTACCGGAACCAGCATTGGTTCACAAAAAGAAGTGATCAGTGAAATCGTATTTAATACATCCATGACTGGATATCTCGAAGTGCTGACCGACCCATCCTATGCGGGACAGGCAGTATGTATGACGTATCCTCTTATTGGAAACTATGGAATTTGTTATGATGATCAGGAGTCCTTAAGACCCTGGCCGGATGGCTATATTGTAAGAGAATTATCCCGTCTCCCCAGCAACTTCCGTTGCCAGGACACCATTCAGAATTTCCTGAAAAAGTTCGATATTCCCGGAATCGCCGGAATCGATACTCGTGCTCTCACCAAAATTCTTCGTGAAAAAGGTACCATGAACGGTATGATCACGACCAACGAAAACTATCATCTCGATGAAATTATTCCAAAATTAAAAGCGTATAATACCGGAAAAGTTGTAGAAAAGGTAACCTGCTCTGAAAAATCAGTTTTAAAAGGAGAAGGCTTTAAAGTTGCACTTCTGGATCTTGGCGCAAAGAACAACATCGCACGTTCCTTAAATGAGCGCGGATGCGAAGTGACCATTTATCCGGCGCTTACTACAGCAGAAGAGATCCTCGCCGCAAATCCGGACGGAATCATGCTGTCCAACGGCCCTGGAGATCCGAAAGAGTGCGTATCCATTATCAAAGAGATTAAAAAACTGTACGATTCCAATGTACCGATCTTTGCAATCTGTCTTGGACATCAGCTGATGGCACTGGCTACCGGCGCAGATACCCACAAGATGAAATACGGCCACCGCGGCGGAAACCACCCGGTCAAGGACCTTGCAACCGGAAGAGTTACATTTCTTCCCAGAACCACGGCTATGTCGTAGATACCGATACCCTGGATCCGAATATGGCAGTTCCGGCCTTTGTGAACGTCAACGACGGCACCAACGAGGGACTCAAATACGTCGGCAAAAACATCTTTACCGTACAGTTCCATCCGGAGGCATGCCCTGGCCCGCAGGATTCCGGATACCTGTTTGATCGATTCCTTGAGATGATGGGAGGTAACAAATAATGCCAAAGAATCCGAATATTAAAAAAGTTCTGGTTATCGGTTCCGGTCCGATCGTCATCGGACAGGCAGCAGAGTTCGACTACGCAGGAACACAGGCGTGCCGTTCCCTGAAAGAAGAGGGAATGGAAGTTGTTCTTCTGAACTCCAACCCGGCAACCATCATGACCGATAAAGACATCGCAGACCGCGTTTACATCGAGCCGCTGACCGTAGAAGTGGTAGAGCAGCTCATCCAGAAGGAAAAACCGGACAGCGTTCTTCCGACTCTGGGAGGCCAGGCAGGACTGAACCTTGCGATGGAACTCGAAGAAAAAGGCTTCTTAAAAGAAAACAACGTACGCCTGATCGGTACCACAGCACAGACCATCAAAAAAGCAGAGGACCGTCAGGAATTCAAAGATACCATGGAAAAAATCGGCGAGCCGGTAGCGGCATCCCTGGTTGTCCATGATGTACAGGCTGGTATCGATTTCACCAACAAGATCGGTTATCCGGTTGTACTGCGTCCGGCTTACACCCTCGGCGGAAGCGGCGGCGGTATCGCTTACAACGAAGAAGAGCTGATCGAGATCCTCTCGAACGGACTCCGTCTTTCCCGTGTCGGCGAAGTACTCGTTGAAAGATGTATCGCCGGATGGAAAGAGATCGAGTACGAGGTAATGCGGGACAGCGTAGGAAACTGCATCACCGTCTGCAACATGGAGAACATCGACCCGGTCGGCGTTCACACCGGAGACAGTATTGTCGTAGCACCGTCCCAGACCCTGGGAGATAAAGAGTATCAGATGCTGCGTACTTCCGCACTCAACATCATCACCGAGCTCGGCATCACCGGCGGATGCAACGTACAGTATGCGTTGAATCCGGACAGCTTCGAGTACTGTGTTATCGAGGTAAATCCGCGTGTCAGCCGTTCTTCCGCACTGGCTTCCAAAGCGACCGGTTATCCGATTGCAAAGGTTGCTGCAAAGATCGCACTTGGCTACACTCTGGATGAGATCCCGAACGCCATTACCGGAAAAACCTACGCAAGCTTCGAGCCGATGCTGGATTACTGTGTTGTAAAAATCCCGCGTCTGCCGTTCGATAAGTTTATCAGTGCAAAACGTACCCTGACCACACAGATGAAGGCGACCGGTGAGGTTATGAGTATCTGCAACAACTTCGAGGGCGCGCTGATGAAAGCCATCCGTTCCCTGGAACAGCACGTAGATTCCCTGATGTCCTATGACTTCAGCCACTTGTCCAAAGACGAGCTGATCGAAGAGCTTCACATCGTAGACGATATGAGAATCTGGAGAATCGCAGAGGCGATCCGTCAGGGCATCTCCTACGACGAGATCCACGAGATCACCAAAATCGATGTATGGTTCATCGATAAGCTGGCTATCCTCGTTGAGATGGAGCAGGCATTACAGGCCAAAGAGCTGGATGAGGATCTTCTGCGCGAAGCAAAACGCCTTGAGTTCCCGGATTACCTGGTGGCAAAACTGGCAGGAAAGACCGAAGAAGAAGTAAAAGCGTTAAGAAAACAGTATGATATCACCGCAGCTTACAAGATGGTAGATACCTGTGCCGCTGAGTTCGCAGCAACCACACCGTATTACTATTCCGTATACGGCGGCGAAAACGAAGCTGTCGAGACAAACGACAGAAAGAAAGTCCTCGTCCTTGGTTCCGGCCCGATCCGTATCGGACAGGGTATCGAGTTTGACTTCTGCTCCGTACATTGTACCTGGGCATTCAAGAAAGAGGGCTATGAGACCATCATCATCAACAACAACCCGGAGACCGTCAGCACCGACTTCGATATCGCAGATAAACTGTATTTCGAGCCGCTGACACCGGAAGATGTAGAAAATATCGTCAACATCGAGCATCCGGACGGAGCCGTTGTACAGTTCGGCGGCCAGACCGCGATCAAGCTGACCGAAGCACTCCTGAAAATGGGTGTGCCGATCCTTGGAACATCTGCAGAGAACGTAGATGCCGCAGAGGACCGTGAGCTGTTCGATGAGATCCTGGAGCAGTGTGAAATCCCGCGTCCGAAGGGACACACCGTATTCACCGCAGAAGAGGCGAAAAAAGCAGCCAACGAGCTCGGCTATCCGGTACTCGTCCGCCCGTCCTACGTCCTTGGAGGACAGGGTATGCAGATCGCCATCAGCGATGAGGACGTCGATGAATTTATCGGCATCATCAACCGGATCGCACAGGAGCATCCGATCCTGGTTGATAAATATCTGCAGGGCAAGGAGATCGAGGTTGATGCAGTCTGCGACGGCACCGATATTCTGATTCCTGGTATCATGGAGCACATCGAGCGCGCCGGCGTTCACTCCGGAGACAGTATCTCCGTTTATCCGGCACAGAGCATCAGCCAGCATGCAAAAGACACTATCGTAGAGTATACGAAACGTCTGGCAAGATCCCTGCATGTCATCGGTATGATCAACATCCAGTTCATCGTATGCGGTGAGGATGTTTACGTCATCGAGGTCAACCCGCGTTCTTCTCGTACCGTGCCATACATCAGCAAGGTAACCGGAATCCCGATCGTGCCGCTGGCAACGAAAGTCATCCTCGGCCACACGATCCGCGAGCTTGGCTACGAGCCGGGACTGCAGAGAGAGGCAGATTACATTGCCATCAAGATGCCGGTATTCTCCTTCGAGAAGATCCGCGGCGCAGATATCGCCCTTGGACCGGAGATGAAATCCACCGGTGAGTGCCTTGGTATTGCAAAGACCTTCAACGAGGCTCTTTACAAAGCATTCCTCGGCGCCGGAATCAATCTGCCGAAATACAAAAACATGATCATCACCGTAAAGGATGAGGATAAAGAGGATATCGTTCCGATCGCACAGAGATTCCAGGCTCTCGGCTACAAGATCTATGCGACGAGAAATACCGCGAAAGCCCTGAACGAGAACGGCGTCAATGCGATCCGCACCAACAAGATCGAGCAGCCGTCCCCGAACCTGATGGACCTGATCCTCGGCCACAAGATCGACCTCGTCATCGATACTCCGTCCCAGGGCGTTGAGCACTCCAAAGACGGATTCGTCATCCGCCGGAACGCGATCGAGACAGGTGTCAACGTACTGACCTCTCTGGATACCGCAACCGCACTCGTAACCAGTCTGGAAAATACAGATGTGAAGAAGCTGACCCTGATCGATATCGCAACGATCGACAAGAGATAAGCATGATAGAAGCATAAAGCAAAGAAAAGCTCTCTGCTGCAGAAACAAAGCGGCAGAGAGCTTTTTTGGCCGAATGTGGGTTTGAATGGATTTTACAAAAAAGAAAACGTGACGCGCTTGTGTTTTTAGCATAAGTATGATAGATTTTTAATAGAATGCCAGAAAAGGGCATCCAATTCAAAAAGAGAAAGGTACATATCGTATGAACATCATTGAGTGGTTAAAGGTTATCCTGCTGGGTATCGTAGAGGGCATTACCGAGTGGCTTCCGATCAGCAGCACCGGCCACATGATTCTGGTAGATGAGTTTATTAAGCTGAATGTGACAGCTGATTTCAAAAATGTTTTTGAAGTTGTCATCCAGCTCGGTGCAATCCTTGCGGTTGTCGTCATCTATTTCTGGGATCTCTGGCCGTTTCATGGCAAAAGCAAAGCGAAAAGCAAGAGCTATTTTGCCAATCCAAGCGACAACAAGGTCTTTGCAGGTATTCAGAACTTTGTAGACAATTACTGTTATCTGGACAAAATTATCATGTGGTTCAAGATCGTCGTATCGTGTCTGCCGGCAGCCGTGATCGGACTGGCATTCAACGACTGGATCGAGGCCCATCTGATGAATTACGTGATCGTAGCACTGATGCTGATCATCTATGGTGTCCTCTTCATCATCATTGAGAATTACAACAAGACGAGAACACTGTCTGCAACAAAAATCAAAGAGATTACCTGGAAAAATGCGCTGTATATCGGTGTTTTCCAGCTCCTTTCCATCGTACCGGGAACTTCCCGTTCGGGAGCAACCATCATCGGCGGTATCCTGCTGGGATGCTCGAGAGAGCTGGCATCGGAGTACACGTTTTTCCTTGCCGTTCCGGTTATGTTCGGCGCGAGCCTTTTAAAACTGGTAAAACACGGCTTTGCCTTTACCGGTGTTGAGGTGGCGATCATGATCGTCGGCATGCTGGTGGCATTTGCGGTATCGATTTTTGCCATCAAATTCCTGATGCAGTACATCAAGAAGCACGATTTCAAAGCCTTCGGCTGGTACCGTATCGTACTCGGTGTGATTGTGCTGCTGTATTTCGTAATCAAAACCGTAATTTTGAAAGCATAAAATTGAACAATTCCGAAAATTTACCGGGAAAAATAGAAGAAGTATCGTAAAATGAAAAAAATTGTGCGATACTTCTTTTTTTACGCGAAAATTACAAAAAACCCTGTAAAAAGTAACCAAAAGCTGATATAATAAAACATAACAGGGGCACAGACGATACAGTTCACCCGCGCCATTCGCAAAACTGCGCTTTCAGCGCTTTCCGCTGCTGCGCAGCTCCTTTTGCTCATTTCTCGGCGCTCCCTTCGTGTGTTCTTGCAAACAAATTTTCATGCAAGCATGAAATTTGCCCGCCAGAACACACGAGTGAACTGTAAATTAAAAAAAATACCGAAAATTTGCCATATTTTTATTGACTAAAGATATTCTTATGGTAAAATAAATGTGTGCGCCCGAGAATATCTTTCTTTTCGGTGCAATCAGTATAGGGTGAACGTATCATCCAGGGCAATCTGGAAATACTTTACTATAACCTATCAAAATTACAAGTAGGAGGAAAAGTAACAATGGCAAAATGGGTTTACATGTTCACTGAAGGTAATGCAGACATGCGTAACCTTCTCGGTGGAAAAGGCGCAAACCTGGCTGAGATGACAAACCTGGGACTTCCTGTACCACAGGGATTCACGGTAACAACCGAGGCTTGTACACAGTACTATGAGGATGGCAGACAGATCAACGACGAGATCATGGGTCAGATCATGGAAGCAATCGATAAAATGGAAGGAATCACAGGAAAGAAATTCGGAGACGCTAAGAATCCGCTGCTCGTTTCTGTACGTTCCGGAGCAAGAGCTTCCATGCCAGGTATGATGGATACCATCCTGAACCTTGGTCTGAACGAAGAGGTTGTTGAAACTCTGTCACAGGCTTCCGGCAACCCACGTTGGGCTTGGGACTGCTACAGAAGATTCATTCAGATGTTCTCTGACGTAGTTATGGAAGTTGGTAAAAAATACTTCGAAGAGCTGATCGACAAGATGAAAGAGGAGAAAGGCGTAAAACAGGACGTAGATCTTGACGCAGATGACCTCAAAAAACTGGCTGAGCAGTTCAAAGCTGAGTACAAAGCTAAAATCGGTGAGGATTTCCCGACCGATCCTAAGGTACAGCTGATGGAGCTGTAAAAGCCGTATTCCGTTCCTGGGACAACCCGAGAGCAAACGTTTATCGTCGTGACAACGACATCCCGTATTCCTGGGGTACCGCTGTTAACGTACAGATGATGGCATTCGGAAACATGGGAGATGACTGTGGTACAGGTGTTGCCTTCACCCGTGACCCTGCTACAGGAGAGAACGGACTGTTCGGTGAGTTCCTTACCAACGCACAGGGCGAGGACGTAGTTGCCGGTGTTCGTACACCTATGCACATTTCCGAGATGGAAGAGAAATTCCCGGAAGCTTTCAAACAGTTCAAAGAAGTTTGCAAAACTCTGGAAACACACTACAGAGATATGCAGGACATGGAGTTCACTGTAGAGCACGGTAAACTGTACATGCTGCAGACACGTAACGGTAAGAGAACAGCAAAAGCTGCTCTGAAAATCGCCTGCGACCTTGTAGATGAGGGAATGAGAACAGAGGAAGAGGCAGTTGCAATGATCGATCCTCGTAACCTTGACTCTCTGCTTCATCCGCAGTTCGATGCAAAAGCACTGAAAGAGGCTACTCCAATGGCAAAAGCACTGGGAGCATCTCCGGGAGCTGCTTGCGGTAAAATCGTCTTCACAGCTGATGACGCTGTTGCATGGGCTGAAAGAGGAGAAAAAGTTGTTCTGGTTCGTCTTGAGACATCCCCAGAAGATATCACAGGTATGAAATCTGCACAGGGTATCCTGACTGTTCGTGGTGGTATGACTTCCCACGCAGCCGTAGTTGCCCGTGGTATGGGAACCTGCTGTGTATCCGGTTGCGGTGATATCGTAATGGACGAGGCAAACAAGAAATTCACACTGGCTGGCAAAGAGTTCCACGAGGGAGACTGCATCTCTCTGGATGGTTCTACAGGATGCATCTATGACGGACTGATCCCGACCGTAGACGCTACCATCGCTGGCGAGTTCGGAAGAATCATGGGCTGGGCAGATAAATACAGAACCATGAAAGTTCGTACAAACGCTGATACTCCGGCAGACGCTAAAAAAGCTCGTGAGCTTGGCGCAGAAGGTATTGGTCTTTGCCGTACAGAGCATATGTCTTCGAAGGCAACAGAATCGATGCATTCCGTGAGATGATCTGCGCTGAAACCGTAGAAGAGAGAGAAGCAGCACTTGCTAAGATCCTTCCGGAGCAGCAGGGAGACTTCGAGAAGCTGTATGAAGCTCTGGAAGGCAACCCGGTTACCATCCGTTTCCTGGATCCGCCGCTTCATGAGTTCGTTCCGACTGAGGAAGAGGACATCAAGAAACTGGCTGACGCACAGGGCAAATCTGTTGAGCAGATCAAAGCAATCATCGCTGGTCTGCATGAGTTCAACCCGATGATGGGTCATCGTGGATGCCGTCTTGCTGTAACTTATCCGGAAATCGCTAAGATGCAGACAAGCGCAGTAATCCGCGCAGCCATCAACGTGAAGAAAGCTCATCCGGATTGGAATGTAAAACCGGAAATCATGATCCCACTTGTTGGCGATATCAAAGAGCTGAAATACGTTAAGAAATTCGTAGTAGAGACCGCTGACGCTGAAATCGCAGCTGCAGGCAGCGACCTTGAATACGAAGTTGGTACCATGATCGAGATCCCGAGAGCAGCTCTGACTGCAGATGAGATCGCAAAAGAGGCAGACTTCTTCTGCTTCGGAACCAACGACCTTACTCAGATGACTTACGGATTCTCCCGTGACGATGCTGGTAAATTCCTGAACGCTTACTATGACGCTAAGATCTTCGAGAACGATCCATTCGCAAAACTCGATCAGGACGGCGTTGGCAAGCTGATGAAGATGGCTATCGATCTTGGAAGACCGGTTAACTCTTCTCTGCACGTAGGTATCTGCGGTGAGCACGGTGGAGATCCGAGCTCCGTAGAGTTCTGCAACAAACTGGGTCTGGACTATGTTTCCTGCTCACCGTTCCGTGTACCGATCGCTCGTCTGGCAGCAGCTCAGGCAGCTATCGCTCAGAAGAACGCTTAATTTAAGCAGAATTTGTCCGAATCAGGATATTCATGCAGTAGCATGATTTGTGTTCAAACGTAAGGAGACCCCGGCGGTCTGTAGAAATACAGGCGCCGGGGTCTTTTTTATCAATCGTTTAAAATCAAAGTGGGAGGGAAAACGGATGCAGAATGAAACAGCCAAAGAAAACCTGCTGCGGCAGATCCGGGAATACCGTCCGTACAATGAGCAGGAAGAGCGGGATCGGGCGATTCTGCTGAAATGGATGGAGAGCGGATGCGATATTTTGACGCGGGAAAATGAGACCGCACATCTGACTGCCTCCGCCTGGGTCGTAAGCCCGGATCGGAAGCAGGTGCTGATGGCGTATCACAATATTTACCATTCCTGGGCATGGCTCGGCGGCCACGCGGACGGAGATGCGGATCTTTGCAGCGTGGCGGTAAGAGAAGTGAAGGAGGAATCCGGGATTGAAGAGGTGAAGCTCTTATCGGATCAGCCATTCTCGCTCGAAATCCTGTCGGTGGACGGCCATGTGAAGCGCGGAAAGTACGTGACGGCACATCTCCATCTGAATGTGACATATCTCATGGAAGCAGACCCGGTACAGGAAATCCGCTGCAAGCCGGATGAAAACAGCGCAGTCGGCTGGATTCCGGTGGAGCAGATCGCAGAAAAATCGACAGAGCCATGGTTTGTGGAGCGTGTGTATGGCAAGCTGTGTGAGAAAGTGAAAAGAGATTTCTGTGAAGTGTAATATGCAATCCGCGTATGAACTGCCATTTAGAATAAGCATTAGACAAATGAGCTGTTAGATGTCTAAAATAGAGACAGAAAGAAAAATGGCAGGAGGGGTTTTATGTTTACAAATCAGGATTTGAAAAAGCTGATTATTCCGCTTTTCCTAGAGCAGCTTCTGGTGGCTCTGGTCGGAATTGCGGACGTGTTTGTTATCGGATTTGTCGGAGAGGCGGCGTTTTCCGGTGTGTCACTGGTCAATGCGTTTAATATGATCTTTATCAACCTGTTCACAGCGCTGGCATCCGGCGGTGCGGTGGTCATCAGCCAGTATATCGGAAAGAAGGACAAGGAGCAGGCGGGAGCGGCAGCTTCCCAGCTTCTGACGGCATCGGTATTGCTGTCGGTTGTTATTTCTGTAGTGGTACTGGTTGCCAACGAACAGCTGATGCGTTTGATGTTCGGCAAGGTTGAGGATGATGTCATGGCGGCATGCGTGACGTATCTGCGTATCTCGGCATATTCCTATCCGGCAATGGCGATTTACAATGCGGGAGCGGCTTTGTACCGCAGTTTTGGAAAAACCAGCACGACGATGTACCTTTCGATTGCATCGAATGTGATCAACGTAGTCGGAAACTGTATCGGCGTCTTTGCTTTGCATGCAGGTGTGCCTGGCGTTGCGGTTCCGTCGCTGATTGCGCGTATCTTTTCCGCAGCTGTTATCACGGTTCTCTGCTTCTCAAAGCGAAATCCGGTGCAGTATCTGAAAGAGTGGATTTTTAAAGTAGACTTGAGCTTCCAGAAAACGATCCTCAGTATCGCAGTTCCGAACGGTATCGAGAGCGGTATTTTCCAGCTCGTCAAAGTAGCACTTTCCAGTGTGGTAGCACTGTTTGGTACCTACCAGATTGCCGCAAACGGCATTGCCCAGAGTATATGGTCCATGGCGGCACTCACAAGCAGTGCACTTTCCCCAGTATTCATCACCGTCATCGGACAGTGCATGGGCGCGGGAGATACTGATCAGGCGGAGTATTATTTCCGCAAGCTGATAAAAATCACACTGATCATTGGAGTGGCATGGAATGCGCTTGTCTTTGCAGTCACACCGTTTGTCCTTTCCTTCTATGCGGTGTCCGAGGAGACGAAGCGGCTGACACTCTGGCTGGTACTGCTGCATAATATTTTCAACGGTATTGCACTCTGCTACGCCGGACCGCTTGGAAGCGGCCTTCGTGCGACAGGAGATGTAAAATTCACAATGGGAATTTCCCTCTTCACGACCATCGGCGTCCGCCTGATTTTCTCTGTGATTTTTGCAATCTGGATGAACATGGGCGTTATGGGAATCACTCTTGCGATGTGCCTCGACTGGTCCGTGCGCGGCATCATCTTCTGGTGGAGATTCAAACAGGGTAAGTGGAAAACGTTTCAGGTTATCCGTGAGTGAAAAAACGATCCTCTTTTTCTGACGACAGAAAAGTTGTTGGGAAAAGGGGATTTTTGGGGTAAAAGGGATTATTTCGGCGCGTTGAAAATCATGCCGGGGTATGGTAAAATGGACTCCGAAAAACAGCAAAAGGAGGAAAATATAAGTAACTAAATATATTGTCAAATGTGATATAACGTGTTTAAATATGTAAAAGGAGAATCATATTATGAACACATCAAATATCACAAACTACAA
>NZ_QUMG01000029.1:0-21116 GCF_003482095.1 Blautia sp. OF09-25XD | reverse complement strand
AATTTGAACAAAAAAGTGAGCAAAGGATGAAGAACGAATAGCAAAAACTAAGAAGCAATATGTTAAAAATCATAGTAAAATACAAATACAAGAGACAAATATATTATTACTATTATTTTAGTAGAAGTCATGGAGGCATTTATGAAGGGGTCTGTAAAAAAAGCAATTATTATAATCGGTGTCCTGATAGTACTTGTTATTTGTGTATTATTGAACTTGAGACCGGTGGAAAATTTTCAACAGAAATATGAAGGGGTCGACTTGAGCGCTGATGTAGAAGGCGCCGTCAGAGAAGGTACATATACAAAGTATTTGAATGCCCATGAAGATGCAGCATGTCCTGCCGAAGATATAGAAGTGGATCTGTTTGCTTACATGGAAGGGGAAGGCGTAGAAGTATATGAAAATTATGAGGGGGAAGAGAAAGCTCTTTATACAGATACGGAATCCACGGTTACCTGGAAGGTAAATGTTCCTGAGGCAGGTTTCTACAACCTTTATCTGGAGTATATAACAGTAGAGTCCCGAGGGGTTGCGATCGAACGTTCTGTATACATCAATGGAGAACTTCCGTTTGATGATGCGGGAAACATTATTTTTACAAGAACCTGGACAGACGCCTCAGAACCTAAGGTAGACAATCAGGGAAATGAAATTCGTCCTTCGCAGGTGGAAGTTTACAAATGGCAGAGCACTTTCTGCAAAGATGATATGGGATATATCATAAATCCTTATCAGTTTTATTTTGAAGCCGGAGAGAATACGATCACCATGGAAGGTGTAAACGAACCCATGGTTTTGAAAAAACTCACACTGGCTGCAATCGATGATTCCGTTACATACGAAGAATATCTGGCAAACTGTCCGGGGGAAGGAAATTCAGAAACCAATATTAATTATGTGCAGGTGGTACAGGGAGAGGATTCGACGATACGATCAGAATCATCTCTGTATGCGAAATATGACAAATCGGCGCCGAACACTCAGCCATACAGTGTGACGAATACAATTCTGAATTATGTAGGCGGAGAAACATGGTGCAGTGCAGGCCAGTGGATCGAATGGGAGTTTTCGGTTCCGGAGGACGGTTATTACAATATTACTGTTAAGGGAAGACAGAATTATGCCCGCGGCAGTGTATCTTCCAGAACGGTATATATCGATGGAGAAATCCCATTTGAAGAAATGGAAGAGATTTCCTTCGAATATGAGAATGACTGGAACAATCTGACTCTCGCAGATGCAGATGGAAATCCGTATAAAATTTATCTTACAGAAGGAACACATACCATTCGTCTGGAAGCTACATTGGGCGGTTCCGGTATTCTGCTGGAAGAACTGGAAGATTCTATTTATCGTCTGAATCAGATTTACAGGAAACTTTTGGTATATACCGGAGCAACGCCGGATCAATACCGCGATTACAATATTGATCAGGTATATCCGGAAGTGATGGAAGCTATGGATCTGGAATCCAAACGCCTCTACAAGATTGTAGATGAAATGGTTGCTTATACGGGACAAAAAGCCGATAAGATTGCGACGGCGCAGACTCTTGCGCAGCAGCTGGAGCGATTTGTAGAAAAGCCGAACAAGATTACGGAAGAGTTTACAACATTTAAAGACAATATTACTTCTCTCGGTACTGCGGTTCTGAATATGGGTGAAACGAAACTGGATATCGATTATCTGGTAATTACCAGCACAGATACAGAACCGGAAAAAGACGAAGCGAACTTCTTCTCTAAAATGTGGCATGAGATCAAAGCATTTGCGGCAACTTTCTACGTTGACTATGATGCGGTTGGTGATGTCTATGAGGAGAATGATGAAGAAGTAGTTACGGTTTGGATCCTGAGCGGTCGTGACCAGGGCACTATTTTGAAATCCATGGTGGACGATACCTTTACTCCTGATACGGGAATTAAGGTCAATGTGGAAGTTGTAGCGGCTAATGCTTTGCTGAGTGCAGTTATGGCAGGAAGAGGACCGGATGTGGTTCTTTCCGTCGGAGCTGACCAGCCTGTGAACTATGCGCTTCGTGGAGCAGCTGAAGATCTTACTCAGTTTGAAGATTATCAAGAGGTTTTGAGTAGCTATACAGAAAGTTCATATCAACAGTATTGCCTCGACGGTGCAATTTATGCGATTCCTGAAACGCAGACATTTAATGTGATGTTCTATAGAACCGATGTTTTGGAACAATTGGAACTGGAAGTTCCCCAGACCTGGCAGGATTTGATTGAAATGCTTCCTACCATTCAGGGCAACAATATGTCCATCGGCATTCCATCGGCGGCAGGCAGCAGCGGCAGCGCAAGCGCCAGCACAACGATTGCATCCAACGCAGCAGACCTGTCCTTATATTTCAGTTTGCTATACCAGTACGGCGGAGATTTGTACAACGAAGCAGGAACCAAAGCTGAGATCAACGATGAAGCGGGTGTTGAAGCGTTTGATGTATATACCAGATTCTTTACGGATTATGGAATTCCTACCTATTTTGATTTTGTCAGCCGGTTCCGTTCTGGTGAAATGCCTATCGGTATTGCGAGCTATTCGACGTACAATACCTTGATGGTATCTGCGCCGGAGATTAAAGGCTTATGGGACTTTACATTAATTCCTGGTACTGAAAAAACAGATGAAAATGGTAATACTTACATCGATCGTTCCGACTTTATTACCGGCAGTGGGACAATGATGATTGCTTCTGATGATGAGGATACAAAACAGAGAGCGTGGGAATTCATGAAATGGTGGGCAAGTTCGGACACGCAGGTACGTTTTGGCCGTGAAATTGAAGCGTTGCTCGGATCTTCTGCAAGATATGCAACCGCAAATATAAATGCGTTCAGCCAGCTGGCATGGACTGCAGATGATATTGAAGTATTAACAGAGCAGTGGCGTCAAACGGTAGGAATTCGTGAAATCCCTGGCGGATACTATACGGGACGGCATATAACAAATGCGGTTCGAAAGGTTATTAATGACCAGGAAGATCCGAGAGAGACAATTATTGATTATACCATTACCATTAATGAAGAAATTGCCAAGAAACGTTCAGAGTTTGGTCTGCCGTTGGAATAGGAGGTAAGTAAGAAATGAAAGAATATATCCGCAGATATTTCATGTTGCGCAGGCATAATATGAAGGTTGCGATAAAAAAGGCCAAAATGAGTAAAATGTGTTATGCGTTTCTGGCGCCGTATGCAATAATATTTGCCTTGTTTTACATATTGCCGGTTATAACCTCTATTTTTTACAGTTTTACTTATTACAACATTCTGGAATCTCCCAAGTTTGTCGGGCTGCAGAATTATATCAACTTAATTTTACAGGATGATGTATTTCTGATCGGTGTAAAAAATACGTTTGTCATTGCTGTTATCACAGGACCGTTGGGCTATATCGCCTCTTTCCTGTTTGCATGGCTGATCAACGAATTGCCACGATGGGTTCGAACGATTGCTGTTGTTGTGTTCTATGCTCCTTCCATTGCGGGCAACGCGTACGTTATTTTTTCTATCTTCTTCAGAGGCGACGCATACGGATATGTAAATGCAGCTTTGATGAATATGGGTATTATTAATTCGCCGATCCTCTGGCTGACGGATCCGGATTACATGCTTCCGATTTGTATGCTGGTTATTTTATGGATGAGTTTGGGTACCGGCTTCCTTTCCTTTGTAGCAGGTCTGCAGGGGGTTGACCGTGCTCAGTATGAAGCAGGTTATGTGGACGGTATTCGAAATCGTTGGCAGGAATTATGGTACATCACACTGCCGAATATGAAACCGATGTTGTTATTTGGCGCGGTAATGTCCATTACTCAGTCCTTTGGTGTTTGCGATGTAACCATGGCGCTTTGCGGCTATCCGAGTACAGATTATGCAGCGCGAACAGTTGTCACCCATTTGTTTGACTACGGCTATTCCCGATTTGAAATGGGTTATGCATCTGCAATTGCAACTTTGTTGTTTTTGATTATGATTTTGTGTAATAAGGCAATTCAAAGCATGTTAAGAAGAGTGGGAACCTGATATGAAGAAACAGAAAAAAGAAGCAAATGTGACAAAAAAGAATTTAGTAAAATTAAAAAGAAGACAGCCGAATCGTTCCAGGATTGGAGATTTTATCATCTACTTCTTTTTGATACTGGTAGCATTAATGATGGTATTTCCATTAGTGTTTGCTATTAACAATGCATTGAAGCCGCTGGATGAGTTGTTTATGTTTCCGCCAAAGGTTTTTGCTCAGAATCCTACACTGGATAACTTTTCAGATTTATTTGTAACCATGGGAAAGAGTTGGGTTACATTTCCCAGATATGTGTTCAATACGGTATTTATTACGGTTGTAGGTACAGCGGGACACCTGATCCTGGCATCCATGGCTGCCTTCGTGTTGGCGAAGTATGACTTTCCCGGGGGAAAGACCTTTTTCAAACTCGTTACAGTCGCGTTGATGTTCAGTGGTTATATAACGGCAATTCCCAACTATTTGATCATCAACGAATTGGGATGGATTGATACATACTGGGCAATTATTATTCCGGCGTTTGCGTCTCCCATGGGATTGTTTCTTATGAAACAGTTTATGGAAGGATTACCAATGTCTCTGATCGAGGCGGCCAAGATTGATGGTGCAAATGAGTGGAAGGTATTTATCAGTATCGTAATGCCGAATGTAAAACCGGCGTGGCTGACAATGATTATTTTCTCTGTACAGGGACTTTGGAATAATCAGGCGGCGACTTTCATTTATTCCGAGGAGAAAAAAACCCTGGTCTATGCTTTGCAGCAGATTCAGAGCGGTGGTATTGCAAGAACCGGTCAGGCAGCGGCAGTTACGGTAGTAGTTATGGCAGTACCGATCCTTATTTTCATATTGTCAGAAAGTCAGATCCTGGAGACAATGGCAAGTTCCGGTTTGAAAGATTAAGGAGGTTGGTGCAGGTTATGAAAAAAACAATGAAAAGACTTAGCGCACTGCTGATCGGTATGATGATAGCACTAAGCTCCGCTATGGCAGTTTATGCAGATGAGGGTTATACGTACAACTATGATTACTGGGGAGATATACAGTATTCTCCGGATGCATATGAAGTGTCTGGTGTATATTCAGCCGTAGATTTTGGTCTGGAGACAGGATTGAAAACCCCATCCGGTTTGTTTGTGTATGAAGATATGATTTATATCTGCGATACCGGTAATAACAGAATTCTGGAAATTCAAAGAACCGGCTCCCAGACTCTGGAATTGATTCGTGTGATTGACAGCTTTAAGGGCGGTGAGGGACCGGAAACCTTTTCCTCTCCGCAGGATGTGGCGGTTACAGATGATGGTTACATATTTATTGCTGACACGAATAATAGCCGGATATTGAAGCTGGATATGGATCTGAATTACGTCATGGAATTTACAAAGCCTGTGGATGCTACTTTTGACCAGGATTTAAGTTTCCTGCCTTGCAAGCTTGCGATCGATACTGCGGGCCGTGTATATTGTGTGGCAACCAATGTGAATAAGGGCTTGATCAAATTCGAAGCAGACGGGGAATTTTCCGGTTTTATAGGAGCTACGGAAGTCACCTATGATTGGACGGATTACATCTGGAAGCGCTTTGCTACACAGGCACAGAGAGAACAGATGGAATCTTTTGTACCAACCGAATACGACAACATTTATATGGATTATGAAGGATTTATTTATGCATGTACGACTCATGTTACAAAGTCAACATTGGAGGATGGGACTGCAGATCCAATTCGCCGCCTGAATATGATGGGAAGCGATATTCTGATCCGAAATGGTGAATGGCATATTATTGGTGATATCTATTGGGGGGATGGCGGCGGATATTCCGGTCCTTCTTTGATCACAGATATCACAGCGTTTGATAATGATGTATATGTGGGATTAGATAAAGTAAGAGGCCGTTTATTTGCTTATGACGATCAGGGGCGTATGTTGTTTGCGTTCGGCGGAAACGGTAATATGGACGGGTATTTCAAACTTCCAAGCGCCATTGATCATATGGGATATGATTTACTGGTCTTGGATCAACAGGACAACAGTCTGGCGATATTTACACCTACGGAATTTGGTAAGTATATTTATCAGGCGATCGATCAGTTTCAGGCAGGTGAGTATGCTGAGTCCGGTGACAGCTGGCAGAAAGTTCTGGAGTTGAATGGTAACTATGATCGTGCATACATCGGTATCGGACGTTCTCTGCTTCGCCAGGAAGAATATGAAGAAGCATTGGATTATTTCAGACTGAAATGGGACGATGAAAACTATTCAAAGGCATTTAAGCAGTATCGTAAGGAATGGGTAGAAGAGCATATCGGTGTTATTTTTATCATAGTATTCGCAGTGCTTTGTATCCCGTTATTGGTGGGTAAAATAAAAGCGATCAAGCATGAAATTGATCAGGCAGATATCTTTAGAGATTATAAGCAATAGGATATGAAAAACAGAACGGAGGCAGGCATGTTAGCTTCACTGAAAAAAAAGGAAACGTATGAACATTATTTGGAAACATTGAAGTTTGCCCTATATTGCATTACACATCCGTTGGATGGATTTTGGGATTTGACTCATGAAAAGAGAGGATCCATAGCAGCGGCAAATACCATATTGCTTTTAACATTGCTTGCTAATCTATTTAAGTTGCAGTATACAAGTTTCCTGTTTAATCAGGTATATTGGCCGGAGGAAAATCTGCTGATCCATATAGCGAGTATCGTTTTTCCTCTTGCTCTCTGGTGTGTGGGAAACTGGGCATTGACAACGTTGTTTAATGGTAAGGGACGTCTGAATCAGATATATATGGCAACTTGTTATGCATTAACGCCATATCCGCTCATTCAATTTCCACTGATTATTTTAAGCAATATGGTAACTGTGGATGAAGGTGCGTTCTACACGGTACTGAGCGGATTATCAATTGTATGGGCAGCCTTGCTGATTATATCAGCCATGATGCAGATCCATGAATATTCGGTGAGTAAAACAGTGCTTTTTACCATAGCAACCATCTTTGCAATGCTTGTAATGGTTTTTATTCTGTTGATTTTTTTCAGTATGATTAGCCAGGGCGTGTCATATTTCATATCTTTGATACGTGAGATTCTATTCAGAATGTAGCAGGTTGGAGGAAGAAGAGACATGAAGAAAGAAAAATCAGTTAGAAAGGCAGAATTTCAGGCTGCGCTTTTCAGGCAGTTAAAGAGTCTGATCGTTCCGTTCATTATCCTTGCTATTATCCTGATAGGTGTTTTGGTCATCAGTTTTTCGCAGGGAGAAGCAGAACCGGAAGAGGTTGTCAGAGTAAACGGATATGAAGGGGAGGAAACGGAGATTACTCTGGAAAATGATAAATTGCTGTTTTCCATGAATTCTCTTACTACTCAGTTTTCTGTTACGATGAAAGAGACCGGAGAAACATGGACTTCCAATCCGGAGGGAGCTGCAGAAGACAGTGCGGCCCTTGAGATTGAAAAAAATAAACTGCAGTCCACAGTGCTTTTAACTTATAGCACTCAGAATGGTGTAGATGCCCTTCTTGATAACTATGAATACAGTATTGCAAAAGGTATTTATGAGATTGAAACCGGCGATGGCTATATCAAGGTGAATTATTCTATCGGTGATCTGGAACAGGAATATGTGGTTCCTCTTGTTATGGAAGAGGATCGTATGGAAGAATATTTGAGCAAAATGGGGCAGAGAGAAAGCCTTATGATTGGCGAATATTATAAGAAATTGGACATCAACGATCTTAGCAAGAGTGATAAGGCTGCAAAAGATGAATTGACAGCACGTTATCCATCGATGAGACTACGGTGATCTATGTCCTGCGTGATAATGTAAAAGCCAGTATTCAAACAAAACTGCAGCAGTATTTTGAAGAAGCTGGGTATACCTATGAAGAGTATGTGGAAGACAAGGAAAAAGACAAGCAGGAAAAAGTCTCAGAAAAATCGGTATTTAATGTAAGTGTGATTTACCGTTTGGACGGAGATGATCTGATCGTGGAGGTCCCATTTGACGATCTGGAATATAAAGAGGATTATCCCATCTATTATTTGAGCGTGCTTCCTTATTTTGGAGCGTCCGGAACAACAGATGAAGGTTTCTTATTTGTGCCCGAAGGCGGTGGCGCACTGATCGAATTTAATAACGGTAAGACCAGCCAAAACAGTTATTATTCAAATGTATATGGCTGGGATATGGGACAGGACAGAGACGCCGTTGTTCATGATACGCGAACCTATTTCAATGTTTTTGGCGAGTCGAAAAATGATTCCTCTTTTATCTGTATGCTTGAAGATGGGGTGCCGTATGCATCCATTCAGGCGGATATCAGTGGAAGAAGCCACAGTTACAATTATGTGAATGCAGTATATTCTGTATTGCACAGGGAACAGTACGATGTTTCAGACAGAAGTACGCAGTCCATGTTCGTATACGAAGATGGAACTGCCGAGGGGGAAGGAATCGTACAGAGATACAGCTTTATTGATTCCGGGGACTATGTAGATATGGCGGAGGACTATCGCAGTTATCTGAAAGATAAGTATGGCGATTACCTTACGGTGAATGACGATACAGAAACTCCGGTAGCTTTAGAAATTATCGGAGCGGTAGATAAAGTCAAACAGGTATTTGGTGTTCCGGTGTCCAGTCCGTTGGAACTGACCACATACAAAGAAGCCCAGGAGATGGTGGAAGAACTTTATGGGGAAGGTTTAAGTAATATGTCTGTGAAGCTGTCCGGCTGGATGAATGGCGGAGTACAGCAGAAAATGCTGGATTCGGTGAATCTGATCTCTGATCTGGGAAGCAAAAAGGATTTGCAGAACATGATCGATTCAGCAGAAGAAAAGGGCATTGCCGTTTATCTCAATGGCATTACAAATTATGCGATGGACAGTGGTATCACGGATGGATTCTTTGTTTATACAGATGCAGCGAAATTTGTAAGCCAAGAGAGCGCGAAATTGAATGTGTATGACACAGTCACTTACGAAAAGGCAGAAGAAGACAGAGATCCGTTCTATCTGTTAAAGGCTGATCTGGTATATGAAATGATGGATAATCTGGCAGATGCCGCAAATGGTTATCACGCAGGTGTTTCTTTTAGTGATATAGGCTATGAATTATCCTCTGATTTTTACCAGAAAGATCCTACCAGCAGACAGATGGCAATGGAAGAGCAGGCAGAAAAGCTGAAGAGCCTTGATGATAATGGAACGGATATAATGATCAATATGGGCAATGATTATGCAGTTGCTTATGCGGATATGGTCACAAATATGGATCTGGAAGGTACCGAATATTCGATCATTGATAAGAAAATTCCATTTTATCAGCTGGCAATTCATGGCTATGTCAATTATACCGGAGAAGCGCTCAATTTGACACAGAATACACAGAACGAGCTTTTGAATTCTGCGGAGTATGGAGCCGGTTTAGCTTTTACTTTTATGAAAGAATCAGCATTTGAGTTACAGAATACGCTATATACAGAGTATTTTGGTGCAGATTATTCCGCATGGCATGATGAAATGCTGGAGATATATACTCGATACAATGAGGAATTGGGTCACACATTTAACCAGAAGATGGTGGGACATGAGTATGTAACGAGTGAACTGACTTGTACGATTTACGAGGACGGCACGAAGGTTTATGTAAATTACAGTTATGATGAGCTGCAGGCAGACGATGGAACTGTGGTTCCTGCAAGAGATTATGTTGTGGTTCGATAAACCGAAACAAGATTTATTGGAAGATTAGAAAGGATTTGACTATGAAGAAACAGAAGAAATTGAGGGGTCTTCAAAGGCGTAAGGCAATATCCGGATACTTGTTTATCATGCCGTTTGTTCTGGGATTTTCAATGTTTATGGTAAAGCCTTTTTTTCAGTCGCTTTACATGAGCTTTTGTAATGTGGAAGTAGATTCGGGTGGTTTTAAAAATATTTTTGCAGGATTATCAAATTATATCAGAGCGTTTACTGTGGATCCGGAATTTAATCAGATGCTGGTAGAAGAAATTGGAAGCATGTGTATCAATGCACTGGCTGTTATGGTATTTAGTTTCTTTGTGGCAATGATCTTAAATGAGAAATTCAAGGGACGTGCTTTTGTAAGAGCAATCTTCTTCCTGCCTGTGATCCTTTCTTCCGGCGTTATACTCGGGGTGGAATCCAATAATGCATTATTGTCCAGTGTGCAGGATATGATCCAGGAAAATGGCTCCAGCAACAGTATTACGGTAGCCATTCAGGATATACTGATGACTTCCGGTATGGGTTCCAAAATCTTTGAGGTTGTCTTCGATATTGTGGATGGTATCTATGATGTAGCTATTGCTTCGGGTATTCAGATTATTATTTTCCTGTCAGGATTGCAGACAATTTCAGAAAGTATGTATGAAGCGGCTGCAATTGAAGGATGTACGAAATGGGAAAGTCTGTGGAAGATCACGTTCCCAATGATCAGTTCTCTGTTTTTGGTAAATTGGATTTATACCATCATAGATTTCTGTATGAGGTCAGATAATGCGGTAATGGAAAAGATAAGTGATGAAATGATCGTTCAGATCAACTATGGATATTCATCGGCCCTGGCGTGGGTGTATTTCCTGATCGTTATGGTCATCATAGGCATAAGCTCACTCATTATCTCAAAGGGGGTTTACTACTATGAGTAAGAAGACAAAAACAGCATATCAAACAATAGGTTTCTGGGAAAGAAATCGAAGATCTCAGGGGTATTTATTAAAAAAGACTGTGCGAAATATTGTCTATAAAATTGCAAGAGCAGCTTTGTTATTCGGTATGTGTTTTATGATCTTACAGCCTATACTGAATAAAATTTCTATCAGTTTTATGGCAGAGGAAGATTTGTATAATCCTATGATCATTGCGATACCGGAACATTTTACGAAAGCAAATTATGAACTGGCTGCACAGTTTATGTCCTATGGGACTTCGATCATAAACACGATTGTGGTCTCGCTGACAATAGCTGTTCTGCAGATCGCAGTATGTACACTGGTAGGTTATGGTTTTGCCAGATTTGATTTTCCGCTGAAGAAGTTCTGGTTCTTATGTGTTATGCTGGTCATTGTCGTACCGCCTCAGACTATTTCAACATCCTTATATCTGCATTTCAGATATTTTGATCTGTTTGGAATTATAGAGGCCGTGACAGGATCGAGTTTGAATTTGAGAGATTCGGTGTTGCCATATTATCTGATGAGTGCAGGGTGTATGGGATTGAAAAACGGGTTGTACATATTTATGATTCGCCAGTACTTCCGCAATATTCCTAAGGAATTGGAAGAGGCGGCATACGTGGACGGATGCGGCACCTTGAAGACATTCGTAAGAATTATGCTTCCGGATGCCAAACCGATTTTAACATCCTGTTTCCTGTTTGCGTTCGTATGGCAGTGGACAGATAAATTTTATTCCAAGATGTTCCTGGGCAATATAAAACTTCTTTCAACGCAGTTAGCGATGATCGCGGACCGGCTGGATTTTTATATTGTAAATACCTTGGGAAATCCGGCAGGAGCATCTATCGGATATACAAACTGTATTACATCTACAGGTACTTTGATGGTAATTGTACCGTTGCTGATTTTATATCTCTTTGCACAGAAAGGTTTTGTGGAAAGCTTAAGCACTTCGGGTATTAAGATGTAAAACGCAAAGAACTATTTTGTATATTATTCCTGAAAGGAACTTGCTGTCCCAGAAAGTGCAGGTGAATGAAAAAGGAATCATATAAAGAAAAAAGGAGGAAAAAAATGAAAAGCAGATTTGTAAAGAAATTAATCGCAGCATCGCTTGTAACTGCAATGTCAGTATCTATGGTTGCCTGCGGAGAGAACACCGATGATGCTCCTCAGAGCAGTACATCTTCGGAAGAGTCAGATGATTCTGAAAAGTATACGGTCATTACTGATGATGAAGGAAATCCTATTGATTTGGGAGGAATTGAAGTTGTCATCCGTGACTGGTGGACTCCAAGCGAAGAAGAAGAACCGAACAACGCTTATGAAGAGGCACGTCAAGAATATCGCGACTGGATTCAGGAAACGTATAACTTTACGATCAAAGAAATGGCTATTTCCGACTGGGGTTCAACTCCTGAAGATTTCTTAAATTATGCGACCAGCGGTGGAGATGAATATTATGTATTTGCGCTTCGCCCGGGCAGCGAATTAGTAGCTGCACTGAACAGCGGTTTAATGTATGACTTGTCTACGCTGGACTGTCTGGATTTCTCTGAAGAGAAATGGCAGGCAAACGGTGTTCATGAAGTGATGTCTAAGGGTGATGCGATTTATGGTATGAGAGGTATTGCTCCAGAACCGAAAGGCGGCATATACTTTAATAAGAGATTATTGGAGGAAGCCGGAATTACAGCAGATTCCATCTACGAATTACAGGAAAATGGAGAATGGACCTGGGATAAATTCGAAGAACTCTGTTCACAGGTTCAGGCGGATACCGATAACGATGGTGTGATTGACCGTTATGCAATGGTTAATTTTCGTTCCACCTTCTATAATGAAGCTGTTGCATCCAATTATGGCGATTACATCGCTATGGATGAAAATGGAAAATATTACAATGATCTGGAATCCAATGAGACGCTAGATGCATTAAACTGGGCTCTTAGAATGCTGGACACCTATGACTATCCGCAGCCTGAGGGAAGCGAATGGGATTACTGGGTAGAAGCATTCCAGAATGGCAAAGGCGCCTTTATCGCCGGTGAAGCTTATCAGGCAAGCGGTGACTGGGCGAACATGGAAGACGATTTCGGTTTTGTGTGCTTCCCGAAAGGACCTGCAGCAGATGACTATACCAACATCCGCAGCGACAACGTGTATGTAATCCCGGCTTGCTATGATGCCGAGAAAGCATGGAAGATTGCATTTGCTTATGATCTTTATACAGATCCGGTTCCTGGATATGAAGATTATAACGATGCGTTGTCAGGATATTATGATTCTTTCAGAGATACAGAGTCTGTTGACTTGACGATCACAAGATTGATGGAAAACGGAAGAGTCACCTACAATAATATGATCCCGAATCTGGATCTTGGTGCAGATTTACTCTGGGGTATCAGCAAAGATAATACTCCGGCACAGGCGGCTGAGGCAATCAGAAATACCTGGGCGTCTTATCTGGAAGAAGCAAATAAATAAATTGAAAGGGGGTGTTTCTGGGAGCCCCTTTTCTTGAAGTTAAGGAGAAATTTTCATGACAGTAATTGCAAAAAACCCTATTATGCCAGGATTTTATCCGGATCCTTCCATTTGTGCAGTGGGAGAAGATTATTATTTGATCAATTCAACGTTTGCTTATTTTCCCGGGCTTTCTCTCATGCACAGCAAAGACCTTGTACATTGGGAACAGATTGGCAATGTGATGGACAGAAAATCTCAATTGCCTTTGAAAGAGGCAGGGCACTCCGCAGGATTGTTTGCGCCCACGATCCGGTATCATGAAGGCGTTTTTTATGTAATCTGTACGAATGTGTCTTATGGCGGCAATTATATCGTAACAGCATCAAATCCGGAAGGACCATGGTCTGAGCCATATTATATTGAGGGAGCAGACGGCATCGATCCAAGTCTGTTCTTTGATGAGGATGGAAAATGTTATTATATTGGTACTCATCCCAATCCGGAAGGCTGTAAATATGATGGTGACTGGTATATATGGATCCAGGAACTTGATGTAAAAACCATGAAACTGGTGGGTGAACACAAAAATGTGTGGAATGGCGCCATGAAAAATATCGTATGGCCGGAAGGTCCTCATCTGTATAAAAAAGGCGAGTATTACTATATCATGCACGCAGAAGGCGGTACAGGACCTGATCATGCGGTAACGGTTTGCAGAAGCAAAAATATCTGGGGACCTTATGAAAATAATTTCTGCAATCCTATTTTGACACATAGACATCTTGGGCGTGACTATCCTGTTAAATATGTAGGACATGCAGATCTGATTGAAACACCTGCAGGTGAGTGGTATATGACTATGCTGGCAGTAAGACCCAAGGAAGGGTATACCACGATGGGACGGGAAACATTCCTTGCGAAAGTGGTTTGGGAGAATGACTGGCCCGTTGTAAATCCAGGTGCAGGAATGTTGACAGATACCGTAGAGATCGAACTGCCGGAGTGGAGACCGGAAACGGATGTAAATTCCTACACATACAGAACAGGTGCTAAGACCTGTGTACCGGGAAGCAGCAGGGAATATGATTTTACCAATATGAAAGTTCTTGGAGATGAATTTTTGTTCCTTAGAAATCCGGAAGAAAATATGTATCAATTAACAGAAAAAGGTCTGAATCTGCATTTCAGTCCTGTTACACTGAAAGAGAAAGCGAGCCCGTCTTACATTGCCATCAGACAGCAACATCACAGGTGTAAAGTAGAAGCATGCTTGAAAACAGATGGTCTTACTTCGGCAAGAAGAGCCGGGATTGCAGTCGTACAGAGTGATGAATATCAGTTACGCGTTGAAGTAGGTGACAGCAAAGCGGACGTAATTCTGTGCGAAAAAGGAATGGATCAATGTGTTGGCTCCGCGGTTGTGGAAGACAAAGAAGTGGTGCTTTCTATTGCCATAGATGAGTTGAAAGCGACTGTGGGAATGAAAGACAGTAAGAGGGAGATTATTCTGGCAGAAGATGTGGATATTCGCGCATTATCAACAGAAGTAGCAGGCGGGTTTGTAGGATGTACAGCAGGTATCTATGCAGTGGCTGAAGGAGAAGAGGCAGATGGATATGCCATGTTTAAGAGCCTTTCTTATGAGGAAAGAGAAGGCAAGTGAATGTGGCAGTTATTTTGTGGTCGATGTACTCTGAGTCTTATATCGTAACAGACATCCGGGATATTTTTCTTTTTGGTGATCTGTTTTTTAAAAAGGAGAAACAATTGTGAGTGATTTTTTTAATTGGGATAATAAATTCATGACTGCAATGTCAAAGGCCAGCGATGCAATCCTTTTAGGTATTCTTTGGATTGCATGCTGTCTCCCGATCGTTACAGTTGGAGCATCGTCCGCTGCGTTTTACTATGCATATCACAAGGCAGTTCGGCAGAGAAGGGGATATGCCTGGAAAGAGTTTTTCAGCGCCTTTAAATCAAACTTTAAATCTGCTATCATCATTTGGCTTATTATTTTGGGCCTGTATCTTGTGACCGGAATGGATTGTTATATTTTGTATACGTCATTGGAAACCATGGATCACGCATTGTTTTTGCTGCTGATGATCATGATCGTGATTGCCTTAATAACGATATGGGGAATCTACGTGTTTCCGTATCTGGCGCGTTTCGAAAATACTACGAAAGTGATCATAAAAAACAGTATAGCGGTTATGGTCATGAATAAATCATGGTCATTATTGCTTCTCGTGATTTTTGTGGCAGCGGCAGCGCTGTTTCTTCTGGTTCCGCCGGCTGCAATTTTTGTGCCAGCCTTTTACATGTGGGTGGATAACAAAATTTTAGAACGGATTTTCCGGAAATACATGAGAAAAGAAGATTTAGAAAAACAGATAGAATTGGACAGAGCAAAATCTGGTATGATTTAAGCGATAACTTTGATTTTGCAAATTCTATCGTTTCATTTAATTACTGTCAGGAAGGAGCAGATATGCGAAAAAAAAAGGACCAGCAATGCGTTAAAAGGGATTGCGAGTTGTATGATCTGTGCATGGTCTTTATGTGCCTGCGGAAATGTTGCCGAGGATTCATCGGACCGTAAAGTAATGGAAGAGAGCAAAGCAGCAGAATATGAAGCTTTGTTTGATGAAATTGAGGCGATTACGCCGTACAAATCATTGAGCAATACCAATCCGATCATGACTCAGAGATTTGGTGCAGATCCATACGCTATGGTTTATAAGGATCGGGTTTATTTCTATATGACCGGAGATACTTTTGAATATGATGCAGATGGAAGTGTAACGGAGAATACTTATGGAAAGATCAATACCATCAGCGTAGTTTCAACAACGGATATGGTGAACTTTGAAGATCATGGTACAGTATATGCAGCGGGTTCCAAAGGAGCTGCTAAATGGGCAGCTAATTCTTGGGCTCCGGCAGCGGCATGGAAAGAAATCGATGGAGAAGTAAAATTTTTCCTGTATTTTGCAAATTCCGGCGGAGGGATTGGCGTATTGACTTCGGATAGTCCGACAGGACCCTTTGAGGATCCGTTAGGAGAAGCGTTGATCAACAATCATACACCGAATTGTGCAGATGTCATATGGATTTTTGATCCTGCAGTTCTGGTGGATGATGACGGAAGAGCATATCTTTATTTTGGCGGAGGTGTTCCTGAGGGGCAGGCTGCCAATCCTGGGACAGCCAGAGTGGTGGAACTGGGAGAAGATATGATCAGCATTGCAGGTGAGCCGGTAATCATAGATGCGCCTTATGTATTTGAGGATTCCGGTATACATAAATACAATAATAAGTATTATTACACCTATTGCTCCAACTGGGATGTGGATCAGGCGGGAACAGATCAATACGGGTTCGAAAGCGGAGAAATTGTGTGCATGGAAAGCGAAAGTCCATTGGGACCGTTCACCATAAAAGAAACCATTTTAGAGAATCCGGGGAAATATTTCGGATTAGGCGGAAACAATCATCATTGTGTGTTTTCTTTTAAGGATCATTGGTATATTACCTATCACACCAGAGTATTGGAAGGAAATATGGGGATTGAAAAGGGGTATCGCTGTACTCATATTGATTCTTTTACCATGCAGAAGGATGGCAGTATTGGTCTGATAGATCAGACCCTTCAGGGCAGAGAACAGTTATCTTATGTGGATGCCTATCAGCGTCATAGTGCAACGGAAGTGGCAGTGATGAGCGGTATGAGTACAGTAGCAGGAGATGCAGTTACTGATTTCTATGGTTCGGGAACCATGGCGCTCGGAAAAATCCAAACAGGTTCTTTTGTTAAGGTACAGGGTGTGGATTTCGGGGAAGGAGCACCTTCCAAATGGATCGCAGAGATTAAGAATGCAAATGGAGAAGTTGGAGTGATACAGCTTCGTGCAGATGGATTAAATGGAGATATACTGGGCTATCTGACCATCGATGCCAATACCGGTACAAATTATGCAGAATTTGAGACAAATTTGAATACCGGTATTACAGGTGTACATGATGTGTATATGATTTTCTATGGAGAGGAATATGAGGTGTTATCCTGGCAGTTTGAAAAATAAATAGGGATTAATTGTAAGGAGAGGGAAAGTTATGGCGTATTTACTAAGTTATACTCGTTTACCTGTCGACAGTGTAATTTATGATCCGAGACTGGCATACAGTATGCACCTGGCGATCAGTGAGGACGGTGAAAATTACCAGGCGCTGAATCACAATTCCGGTGTACTGTTTGTGAAGGCAACCGAGAATGAAGATGGTTCTTTGACACCATGGAGTTTGAAAAATCCTGTGATCCTGGAATTGAAAGATGGAGGTTTTGGAGTAGTAGCCGAAAGAATCGGCGCCGATGGAGAAGAGGATACGGAAAGCGCAGGAAAGTTTCTTTATTTTACCACAAAAGACTTTTTGGATTATACAGAAGTAGGATTTCTGTCGAAAGAAGAAGCGGAAGAAAAGAAAAGAGAAGGCAATGCAGACCGTATGAAAGTACCTGCAGCAGAAAAATTGGAAATTCAAGGGGTTGTTCCGCAGAATGTCCTTGAGATTTCAGAAAGCGTGGCGGACAGACTGCGTAAAAAACTTCTGACGCCGGTAAACTGTGGTATGGAGTTCCCTGAGCAGGTAGAGGCATCCAGTGCAGAAGAACTGGAAAAATATCGGGCCATGGCTTTCTATACAGATGGTACAAAGGTAGCGAAAAGAGTGGATTGGGACTTGAGTACCGTGGATTTTGCAGTGCCGGGAACGTATAAGATAAAGGGAAACGTGCATCAGGAACATTTTGAATTTCCGATTGCGTTTTATCGTGCCGATCCTTGTGTGGCGAAGTGGAAGAATAAATATTATTTTATTGCAACGAATGATGCGGACGATAATCATACGCTTTATATCAGAGAAGCGGATACGATTCCGGAGCTGGTAAATGCAGAAGAAAAACTGATTTTGGATTCCACGACTTACCCTCATGTTGGAAATCTGCTCTGGGCACCGGAGTTTCATGAGATAAATGGTAAGCTTTATATTTTCCATGCAGCTACTCCGGATGAATTTTTCAAAGAAGAAAGCCATGTAATGGAATTGCGTGAAGGCGGAAATCCTTCCTGTAAGGAAGATTGGTCTGAGCCGAAGAGAGTCGTATGTCCGGACGGCAGTGATCTTTGTGAAGCGGGTAAAGAAATTACGTTGGATATGACTTGTTTTGAATGGGAAGGAGATTATTATGTAATCTGGTCCCAGAGACAATTTCTGCCGAAAGATTTAGGGGCGTGGCTCTATATTGCAAAGCTGAATCCACAGGAACCCTGGAAATTATTGACAGACCCGGTGGTGTTATTGAAGCCGGATTACGGATGGTCCAACAATCATACCTTTGTAGTGGAAGGACCTTTTGCGCTTCCGCGGGAGAATAAACTGTATGTGACCTTCTCAGGAGCGGCAATCGATACTTCTTATGTAGTAGGATTATTAAGTATCGAAAAAGGAAAGGATTTGTTACAGCCTGAAAACTGGAAGCAGGGAAATTATCCGATCCTGACTGCAAGAAGTGTAGAAAGCGAGTATGGTACCGGACATAATGCTTATGTGACCGACGAGGATGGCACCGTTTGGAATACCTATCATGCACGCCCGGGAGTGGAAGGAGTAAGAAGCAGCGGCATCCGCAGAGTGCATTTTGATATCGACGGAGCGCCGATGCTGGATGTGACGGAAGAATTGGATCTGTCAGAAGCGTTTGCACAGGTAGAGACGTGTGTCGTCGTGCGGTAAGCCCTGAAACAGATGAGACGCGCTGGATGTGTCGTGGTTACGTAAACGGGAGGTGTGTAATGAAAGAAATCGCAGGGAAAAAAGTAATACTGACAGAGGGTGAGTTTCTCCGTCGTGAAGAAGCAAACAAACGTTATTTGATGAAGCTTGAGACTCCTTATTTATTACGCAGCTATTTACATGAGGCAGGCAGATATTCCGGGAGAGGACCTGATGCAGAAGCCTTTGGAGGCTGGGAAGATCTCAGCTGCCAGCTAAGAGGACATTTCCTGGGACATTGGTTGTCGGCAGCGGCGCTGCATTATCAGGAAACGGAAGATGTAGAGTTAAAAGCAAAAACAGAAGTCATTCTGAAAGAACTGGAGCTTTGCCAAAAAGATAACGGCGGAGAATGGGTATGCCCGATTCCGGAAAAATATTTGTACTGGATAGGAAAGGGAAGGAACATCTGGGCGCCGCAATACAATATTCATAAGCTTTTTATGGGGCTGATCGATGTATATCGAATGATGGAACAGCCAAAGGCGCTTTCCATAGCAGATAAACTGGCGGATTGGTTTTATCGATGGAGCGGCAGATATACCAGGGAAGAGTTTGACGATATTCTGGATATGGAAACCGGCGGTATGCTTGAGGTTTGGGCAGACTTATATGAAATTACGGGTCAGGAAAAATATAAGATTCTGATGCAGCGGTATTATAGGAGCAGATTGTTTGAACCACTATTGGAGGGAAAAGATGTATTGACAAATATGCATGCCAATACTACGATTCCGGAAGTCCTTGGCTGTGCCAAAGCGTATGAGGTCACAGGAGAAGAAAAATGGCTGCATATTGTTGAACAATATTGGAAGTGTGCGGTTATAGACAGGGGATGTTTTGCTACAGGTGGCCAGACGCAGGGAGAAATCTGGACACCTATGAAAAAACTGAAAGCAAGACTTGGTGATAAAAATCAGGAACATTGTACCGTTTATAACATGATACGTTTGGCAGAATTTTTGTTTCGGCAGACGAAGGATCCTGCCTATATGCATTACATTGAATACAATGTTCAGAATGGTATTATGGCTCAAACGTATTGCCCGGAAGGCGGTCTGTTAACTTATTTTTTGCCGATGAAAGCTGCAAGCAGGAAGGAATGGGCCGGAGAAAGAGACAGTTTCTTCTGTTGTCATGGAACTATGGTACAGGCGAATGCTGCATGGAACCATCGTTTGTATTATCAGGAAGATGATCACTTGTATGTGACTATGTATGCCGATTCGCAAGTGTCTTTTGAAATGCAGGGCCGGAAGATTTGCCTTACACAGAATCAGGATTATATGAACGGAAGTCTGATGACCTGTTCGGAAAACAATGCCAAACAGACCATAAATGAAACAGTCAGTGCTTATGCGAATAAACCTGATTTCAGAAAATATGTTTTTACAATACATACACAGGAAGACACCCCATTTCATTTGATGCTTCGCATACCAGACTGGATCAGGGAAGACGCAATGGTTTACATAAACGATGATCTGTATGTAAAGACCAATAATACCGCGAAATTTGTCGCGATAAACAGGGTTTGGAGGAACGATGACAAAGTGACCGTACTGCTTCCGATCGGATTAAAATTTATCCCTCTGCCGGATGATGCGTCCATGGGAGCCTATCGGTATGGAGCCGATGTACTGGCAGGTATTACAGAGAAAGAACGTATCTTAAAGTTGGAGACGGAGAAACCGGAAGATGAGCTTTCTGCTGATACCGAACGGCAGTGGGGAGAGTTCCGTACCTTTTACCGGACAGAAAATCAGGATCCGGGTATTAGTTTCAAAAAGCTGAATGAGATTGGTAACGAACCATATCAGATCTATTTTAAAGTGAAATAAAGCATATGAGGTCCAAATACTCCAAGGAATGTCTGGACCTTATTTTTAACTTCTTATTTTTTACCTTCTCTGCAGGGCAAAGGTTTTTATTGTGCAATTAATATTTCTAACTATAAATGAGCAAATATCGAATTTTGCACAAACTTATCCCACAAACTTAAAAGCTTCTTCGAATGAGGCGCTGCTTTTTATGAGGCGGTACAGGTTTGCAAACTG
>NZ_QUMG01000028.1:0-22159 GCF_003482095.1 Blautia sp. OF09-25XD | reverse complement strand
CTTGCTTGCTTGCTTGCTTGCTTGCTTGCTTGCTTGCTTGCTCCAGATTTTAATTTTACATTCATTAATGTTCAATACCCCCACAACATTTTTATAAATATCTTTGCGACAGCTTCTGCTGTACTTTTACTATAATTATACTCTACAGCCAACTTGTGTCAATTTACTAACAGACGGTCAAAGGAAAGATTCTGACACACCCCTTTCAATGTGTGCGCACTGCGGAAAGCATCTTCATAATTTTTATTTTCCAATGCCTGTTTTAACTGTAGATAACTCTGGTCTTCAAGGAACTTTAATGTAAATCTCTGAATCAGTGCTTCGCTGTGAAGGCGTCCCAAAACAGCCTCATAATTTCCTCCGATAGCTTTATAGCACTCCTGCATTGTCATCTTTTAGCCCTCCTGTCAATTGTATTCCACTAATTCATGAACCTCTGCTAATCATTATGAACATACCTTAAAATCGTTTTTATAACTTCCTCAATCACAATCGGCTTTGACAAATGTGCGTTCATTCCTGCATCCAGTGATGCCTGAACATCTTCTGCAAATGAATTGGCTGTCATTGCTATAATAGGAATGTTTTTTCCATCCGGTCTGTCATTCATCGCCCTGATTGCTTTTGCCGCTTCATAACCATTCATTTCAGGCATCATGATATCCATCAGGATTACATCAAATGTGCCTTCCGGATGATTTCTGAAAATCTCAACAGCATTCTTTCCATCCACAGCTCTTTCTACATTCATCCCGAACTCTTCCAACTGCACGGCAGCAATCTCTGCATTCAGTTCATTATCCTCTGCAATAAGAACATTCACACCTGTAAGATTTACCTTTTCAGAAAAACCTGTGTCTGACTTATTACATTCCTTATCTGTAATTTCCAAAGGAATATCCACAGTAAATGTGGTTCCCTCATGCTTTTTACTCTGCACGGAAATGGTTCCACCCATCATATCTACATACTTCTTTACGATAGCCATCCCCAGTCCCGCTCCATGGTACTGCGTTCTCACATCGGAATCTTCCTGTGCAAATTCCTCAAAAACTTCTTTTGTAAATTCCTCACTCATGCCAATACCAGTATCCGAAATGCGGTAATGCATATTTATATATCCATCCCCGCCCTTTTCCTGACACCGGGTTTCAAATGTAATCGTCCCTCCATCCGGAGTGAACTTCACGGCATTGCTCAGAATATTAACCAGCACATCTCGCAGACGTACAGGATCCACAAGTACATTTGGGATCTTTGCTTCTTCACGCTGGATCTTAAAGCTGATATCCCTGTTCGTAAGAAAACCTTTTGTAATATCCAGTGCAGAATCTGTGATACTTTTCAAATCTGCCGGTACCGGATTGTATTTCACTTTTCCACTTTCCACGCGAGTCAGATCTAATACATCATTGATCAGCGACAGTAAATACTCTGAACTTTCATCAATCTTTTCCAGACAATTTTTCACTTCGTCTGAAGGATTTTTTTTCATTGCAATACCGGTAAATCCCATGATTGCATTCATCGGTGTTCTCATATCATGGGACATATGTGACAGAAATGCTGTTTTTGCCTTGTTTGCAGCCTGCGCATGCTCTGCCAGTTCCGCCATTTTCTCAGCCGTCTCCTGGGCTGCCTTCTGAGTTTTTTTTTCTTGCACTGAGACGCATTGCTATCACAGCCATAGTAGTCAGCAGCCATCCGAAAATAAGAAGAACCCAAACAGTAACAACAGGATGCAGACGGATCCAGTCAACAAATGTCAGATCTGCTGCTTTGTATGTGGTATACCGTGCTGCTATATCTTCGACAAGATTTTGGGGCATGGCATACATTGCTTTCGTCAGGATGCCAGCCAGTGCATGATTCTCTGTTGATGATATTACCATGCGGTAGGTGTATGTAGGCTGTTCCAGCAAAGTATATGTCAGGGTGCCTGTGGTGTCACTATTCACAAACGCCTGTGCCATGTAATAGTAGACGAAGGCAGCATCGGCTTTTCCCTTACGGACAGCCTCCATCATTTCCTGTCGGGTACTGCACATCAGTTTTTCTGCGCCTGGTGCCATTGCATCTTCAATGGAATTTGATGCTGTCTGGTCAACCGTAGTAACAACATTGATTTTTCCATCAAAGTCACGCCGTGTCACCCTTGCCAGCTGCATTGTAATGAAAGGTGCAGTAAGCCCCCATTTTTTCGTCTCAGCATAGTTATCTGTTTCCAGGCGTGCATCGATACTCATATCTGTGGTTTCCGTATTTTTCTGATAAGCAATATACTCATCTCTGGTAGCAGGTGTAAGAAACTCATAGGAAATCCCGGCATAGTCTGCAATTTTCCGGAAGTAATCCGGGATAATACCCTTCATCTCACCATTTTCATTATAAGAATATGGATAACGGGTCGGATCACACAGAACATGAAGCGGGTTGTCCTTGGAATATTGTGCAATAATACTTTTTTCTTGCTCCGTATATTCCAGATTTTTAGTTTCTATGCTTTCATAATTTTTATTGTAAAGCGTCGTTTTCCAGTCCCCCTCAACCGCATTCATCTGATCGATCGCATAATTGATCTCATTCAGCAATTCTGTATTGCCCTTTTTAACAATGACATAGAAATCGCTGCTGCCAAATTTATCCACGATTCGCTCATTGTTTGTTTTTCTCAGAGAACTGGTAACAATCGCATCAACTTTTTCGCTCTGAAGGGCTTCCTCCATCTCTGCGGTCGTATCAAAATAAGATGGAACATATGTAAATCCTTTGTTGTCTGCAAAATCCGCAAACTCTTCATTCCGGGTGTTTCCGTTCAAAAGCGCCACACGCATACCGTTGTAAGTGCTGTAATCGCCGTCCACAATCGTGCTGTTGTCACTGCGGACGGTCAGCATCCCATAATTGGTTCCGATCGGACGTGAAAAATCAAACTTTTCTTCTCTGTCCGGTGTTTTGCGGGCAGATGTTACCATGTCAATCTCGCCATCTTCAAGCATCTGCTGCATATCATCCCAGCTCTGATCGTATCCGACATATTCGTAATCTACATCCCAATAACGAGCCATCAACCGAAGGAAATCATAGCCATAACCGCTACGGTTCCCCTCTTCATCCATCATGTGATAACCATCCATGGCAAAGAAACCGACTTTGACAGTTTCATGCTGCGAACTGTCCTCGGCTGCATATGCAGTCTGGGGAGAAAATATCATACACACGCATACAAAAACCAGTAACACTGCCACATATTTCTTTGCTCTCGAAATCATATTAAATCTCCTGTCTGCCTGTCTGGCAAATATATTTCTCTATACATCTTCCTGTCAACCTCCTGATTTCATAAAATTGCACTGCCGCATCAAATCCATTTATCACTCTTCAATAACCTGCACTTCGGTGCCTCCCCGCCGGATTTTATACTTCTGATTGTCTTTTCCAGTACCTTCATCTCAACTGGTTTTGAAACATGAGCATTCATACCGGCTGCCAGAGAATGCTGGATATCCTCTGAGAATGCATTGGCGGTCATGGCAATGATCGGAATCTTCTTTGCCAGTTCATGGGAGCTTCTGCGGATTGCCTTTGTTGCCTCATAACCATTCATAACAGGCATCTGCACATCCATCAGGATCATGTCATAATCCCCCGGAGCAGACTGTTCAAATGCTTTCAAAACCTCTTCACCATTTTCACAGATGGTACATTCTGCACCTTCAGTCTTTAACAGTTCCGTCAGGATCTCAGCATTCAGCTCATTATCCTCTGCACACAGGAACCTCATTCCCTGCAGAATATTACCATCCTGCTCATCTGTTTTTTCTTGTGCCGCCAGAGCAACTGTTCTATCCTCTGCAATTCTCAGCTCTATGAAAACCTCAAAACAACTTCCCTGTCCCAGTTCACTCTCCAAATCAATGGTACCTCCCATTGCTTCAACCAGATTTCTGGTAATAGCCATTCCAAGACCGGTTCCCTGGATCTTATTCGTCACAGAACTTTCGGCACGGGTAAAAGCATCAAAGATTTTATCTTTGAAATCTGCTGACATTCCTATTCCATTATCCCTGACTAAGAAACGGTACTTTGCATGGACGGATGAATTTGTTTCACATTCTTCTACCAGAAACTGAATTTCTCCACCTTCCTGCGTGTACTTCACTGCATTAGAAAGCAGGTTGCTGAAAATCTGCATCAGGCGAAGCTGATCCCCGTTCACCCACTCATGTCGGATATTTTTCTTTGTTGTAAGAATCTGTTTCTTTTCATCTATCTGTGAATGAAATAGATTATTGATTTCCTGTATAAAATTCAGAATAGAGAAATCATCGTATTTAAAAACTGTTTTTCCTGCCTCAATTTTGCTCATATCCAGAATATCATTAATAATCCCTAACAGATGCTGGGATGAAATATCTATTTTATCTGCATACTCTATTACTTTATCTTTATTTCCTGCATCATGTCTTATTAATGACGTCATACCAATAACTGCATTCATAGGAGTACGTATATCATGTGACATATTAAACAGAAAATTAGATTTTTCAACACTGGCTGTTTTCGCCTGCTCCAATGCTTTCTGCAGTTTTTTATTTAATTCCACTACTGTGTTTTCCGATTCCTGTGTCCTGTGCAGTAACATAATCATAAAAACAAATCCAGTTAAAAGCAAAACAATCAGTAAACCGCAGCCCCATAGTCTATATAACTTTTCATTGCTATTCCATCCGTTTTCAGGCATCACTTCCAGAATCCATTGACTGTCACCTAATTCGAAAGTATATGTGACAGGATCAATCATTTCCACAACTGAGCCATACACTTCTTCGTATGTTTCATCCCACGGTGCAATACTTTTAGACAACTTATATTCATAGCTAAAATCGGTAAGTGACTTTATAGAATCAGCGAATATATCCGGTACACGAATAATTACAATTGTAAATCCCCAAAATGTCCTTTCGCCATTTTTCTGCTCCACATACACCGGATTTCTTACAGCAATCCCCGTTCCACCCTGTTTCAAAGAAAATGGTCCCTGCATGGTTATCACATCATTGTCTCTGGCATAACAAGATATCTTTCCTCGTTCTTTATCATAAATAAGATCTATCTTTCCAGCCTCATTTCCGTCTTCCGGATAAATCTCAGTCACTACGCCGTCTGGTGCGATCTGAATACTCTGGATATAATCTGCCATCATATTCTCTGCAACTTTCGAGAACATGGAAATTTTTCCGTTTTCACTAATAACAATCTGTTCAAAAGTATTTGTAATATCAATTCCCCTCACGATATCAGCCTTCATATGATCTGCATACGTTACTGCGTTTAATTCAGCTCTTGACCTTATCAAATCCCTTTGACTGCTATCCGCACGAATGTCTATATTCACCAGAACAACCAAACCGATCATCAATACAAATACCGGAATCCATAACTCTTTTTTTATCCTAAATGTATTTTTTTGTTCCTGTGCTGACTTAATTTTCTTCCACATAACCGATTTCCTTTACACCTGCGTTTTTATCTACTTCATTTTTATATTTTAGCATCCACCAATTATTGCCTGTTTTAGTTTCTTTTTAATCTCCAAAAATGAAAAAAGCATTGTCATTGCAGACAATGCATCTTTAACGTGGCAACTGGCTACCATTTTACAGGCCCTATAGCTTTGCGTCGCAGACTTTCATCTGTTTTGCCGTTTTTCTTATTATAGCTTTTAAACATATGAAAAAAAACTGGTTTTATTATACTCTAATGCTCGACTATGTACAAGAAAAACATTACCGTTTTAACGCCTAAAAACAAAAGAAGAACAGCCGATACATATACTCGAACTGTTCTCCTACTTCCGAAGTCCACGCAGCATTGACATTACTGTTTCCTGCTCATTTGTACTCAGATTGTTCCATATCCTTAAAACTTCTTTCTGTTTTTCTGTCAGATTCTCTGAATTACCTTCCTGAAAAAACTGTGATAATGTCACGCCCAAAGCTGCACATATTTTTTCAAGTGTAATCAGCGACGGCAGGTTTTCCTGCGCCATGATTCTTCCCAGTGATGACTGGGAAATTCCCGACAGCTGCGATAATCTATATTTACTGATATCACGCTTTTCACACAAAAATGTTATTTTATCCGCAATATACTTCTCTATCTGCAAGTAACTATACCTCATTTCCGCTATTACATGTTCTTATTGTACCTGTAATAATGAAAAAATATTAGTAATCAACTTTGCAAGTATTCATTCCCATTATAGGAAGTATACGGATAAAAAAATATAAAGATACTTTCGTTTCCGCAAAAGTCATTTTCGCTTATATCGTTTTTATAATAGCACAGACAGTTATGTTTGTCACATAAAAGTTTGAAACCTCAAACAAAAAAATAAGCCTGCCATCATCCGCAGATTTCTCCACAGACAACAGCAGGCTTCCTACTATCTCATCAACTCATTCACTTTTCTCTGCACTGCCCCATAATCATATCCCGCAGCCTGCAGTCTCTTCTTTCTGTCCCCGCCGTTCCCCACTTTCCGGCAATGACTTCCTTTGCTACAGTTTCCACACTCTTTTTTGTTGCTACTTTTCACCAGCTCATTCACCTTCGCCTGCACTGCCGGATAATCATACCCTGCAGCCTGCAGTCTCTTCTTTCTGTCCTCGCCGTTCCCCCACTTTCCGGCAATCACTTCCTTCGCCACAGCTTCCACACTTTTCTTTCCTGTACCAGGATTCCCGCCGGTTCCTTTCACAGCCTTCTCATACTGCGGAGCCGCATATCCGCGGATATATCCCCATCCCAGGGGGATCACCCTTCTGTCAACCTTTTCACCCCGGTTACCTTCAATAGCAGTAATCATTCCCACCGGAAACCTCCTCCACAAAACCGATATGGTCACTGTACCCGTCATTCGGCTGTGTGGCCTTGTCCCAGTTATACACAATCACATAACCCGGCTCCGGCGTGATGGTTCCGTCTTCGATCCAGATCCCCACCTCCCTGAAGATCTTCACGTATTCCTCCACGCCGCACTCCCTGCCGATCAACTCACTGCATCCTGCCCTGATCCCTGCAGCAGACACACAGGTATCACACCATTCATCCGAATGCTGCACAACATCTCCCTGGTCTCCTTTAACCCAAACTGCAGAAGCGGGTTCACACCCAGGTTCATGGTCAGCCCATTATCCGGATCCAGAGCATAATACTCTGCAATCTGCGTCTGCTTGTTGGTGGAACTCACTGCCGTGTATCTGGTAATAAAATCCGAAAAGCTGGAAGAAAACCGGTGTCTCTGCTCCACCTTCATCACAGGATCCTTCCCGTACTTTCTCAGTTCCAGCTTTCCCTCCCTGTTAATAATAAAGAAACCTCCCAGAACCTGTGCCACATAAAACAGCACATCCCGACAGGTCTCAATATCATTTTCAGTATAAACAGAAAGCGTCACCCCGCCATTCGGCATGGCATCAATCTCCGCCCTCTTATTCGCAAACTCCACTTTACACCGCTTACAGCACAAAGCAATAAAATCATAAGCAGTCCCCACAGTCTCAAACCCGTTGAAACTCTTATCAAACCGCAGCATAAAATCATAGGCTTTCAGTTCCAGGCACTTTGCCAGACGGTTCGCCTCACTGACCTCAAAAACTCCCATCGGCACATCTTCCACCGAACCATCCGCCAGCACCAGATGAAACACCAGCGTCACCTGAGCATCCTCCAGCGTATACCTGTCAATGTCACTCAGAAGCGTGATCCCCATCTCCGCCGCATACACCGTCCCCAGTTCAATTTCCGTGCTTCCACAGCACTGCCTGGAAATATACCCGGAACCCTTCACAATCTCCTTCGCCCCGACTCATACGTCATTCCGCCTCTGGTAACGATCGTACCCGTCCAGTAATATTTTCTTGTATTGCTCTTCACAGCTCTCAGAAACCCATCCGATACCGGATACATCCCGCCACCTCCATTTCCCCACGAAAAAAGCACCAGCCAACCAGGTGACCGATGCCTTCGTAAATATAATCATTCTATCTGTTATAAGTCCAATGTTTCAGGTACCATTCATGCAGTTCTTCTGTTGTTTTACAGCAGTCTGCAATCTCTTTTCCCTGTGATATCCACTGACACGTTTCCCTGCTGAATGTATCAACATCCAAAGCATGAAATTTATATGTTCCACCCCGTCTGTGCATCACTTCATCATCACACTGGAACTCAAAATAATCATCCCCGTCCAAAACAACCTTTCCAGTCAGGTTCCACACCCCGGACCACGGAGGACCATCATCCCCTGGAACACAGAAGGACAGTCTTCCATCTTCCAGAATAACAGGAGCCACCGCAATATTTTTCATCTGCGGCATATATGGCTGTTCAAACCAATACGCTTTCCTCTCATCCATTTCTCTTCATCTCCATGATAGCCACCTTCCCTGCAAACTTGAAGTTAGCGATTTCTTTTTCCGGTATTCTCTGTCCCACGGATTTCCTCATGATAGAAATAATCTACGATCACCGGATGTCCCTGCGGGACTCTGCCATAAGGCATTTCATTATCCACAAAGGCACAATCATACTTCTTAGCCATTTTCTCAGCTTTTACTTCAAGTGCTTCAAAGTAGCTGCGGTTATGCTTGTTATAGATCTCGTCGTAAAGTGGTACAAGATCAGGATATTTTCCGGCGATATAATCCATAATTGTCTTTTTGAAACCGCCTCGAAGATTGAGATTTTCGAGCCAGAACAGATCGCATTGATCCTTTACCCGCTCAAAGATTGCTTCAAAATCCGTGATACTGGGGAATACCGGGGATACGAAACAGACTGTACGGATACCTGCTTCATATACCTGCTTCATAGCAGAGATACGGCGCTCAATGCTCGAAGCAGAATCCATATCGTTCTTGAAATTTTCATCTAGTGTGTTGATCGACCATGAAACGGTTACATGTCCAAGCTTCTTCAGCAGATCAATATCCCGTACCACAAGATCCGACTTTGTGCAGATCAGAATATCTGCGTCACTGCCGTTCAGCTGCTCCAGAAGTTTTCTGGTATTCCCGAATTGCTCCTCCTGTGGATTGTAGCCATCTGTCACAGAACCGATGACCACCCGCTGTCCGGCATATTTCTTCGGATTTTTAATTTCCGGCCAATGCTTCACATCAAGGAAAGTGCCCCATTCCTCCTTGTGCCCGCTAAAGCGCTTCATAAAAGAAGCATAGCAATACTTGCAGGCATGTGTACAGCCACATAGGGATTGACCGAGTAACCGCCTACCGGCAGACTAGACTTAGTCATGATGTTCTTTGTTTCCACCTCACGAATGAGGATTCCATTTATTACTTCTTCCATGATTTCTGTACCTCTAACACTTTATTAAATTCTTCCGGCATTTCCTGAATCATATTTTCATCCCCTATGATAGGGACAAGGTCTTCCTTCATAAACACCGGAATGCCGAGTGCGTGTGCCTGATCCGTCAGAGACCATGCCCATTCCGGCTCCGTATGAATCTTCCTGCTCTGAGCCCCGGTCATAGTGCCGACAACGATCCAGTTGATTCTGGAAAGGTCAACTGTACCGGGATCGTCGAATAACGGTTCAAAGCTAACATGGTAATGCTTTGCTCTGATGTTTTTCCGAAGGGCGTCGATACGCCACAGTTCGGCTTTCCTCGTCACCGTAACGCCAAACCATGCATTTTCCAGATCGGTATCAAAATCCAGCAGATCAGGTCGCTTGGTAAGGAACAGGAACTGATGCTGTGGATTTTCACGGATCTTTGCAAATACCTCGTCTCTCCATTCCGGCTTCCATCCGGAGAGATCGCTCATCCCAGTAAGAAGAAAGTTCTGCGGACGTTTCTTTTCCATCATCTTGAGCTTACCCGGAAAGAATTCAGGGTCAGCGAAGTCATCAATCATATGCCAGCGTTTCACGTTGTTGCGGGCATAGCAATATGTACACCCCACTGTGCAGCCAATGACGATATTCATGTTCTGAATCTGATCTTTGATACAAATACTCATGACTTCTGCCACTCCTCAAGATTCTTTCTGATGCGGTCGAGACATTCCTCAAACCGGATAATTTCTTCCTCTGAAAAACCTTTGTAGTAAATACTGCCCATCTCATCAGATACAGAATCGTACTCGCCCTTTAAGGCATGTGCTTTCTCAGTCAGAAACAGGAGTGTTTTCCTTTTGTCCGTTTCAGACTGAACACGGCTTATCAGCCCTTGATTTTCCATTCTTTCCAGCATCGTAGTAAGAGATGTTATCGCTAATCCGCATTTAGTCGAGAGTGACCTGATTGAGATACCATCCTCCTGCCACAGCACATAAAGAATACGTCCCTGGGCTCCATTAAACGCATCAATATTCTTTTCACTGAGAATCTTCTCAAAAATCCGGTCTCCAAGCTGTTTTATTTTGGTGACAAGAAATCCTCCATTCATTTCCATACAAAAGCTCCTATATAGTAGTTTATTAAAAACATACTATATAGGAGCTTTATTGTCAAGAGTTTATATGTCTTAATAGATAAATTCCGTTTTTTTCAATTCTCCAAACTTGAAATTGTCAAACAGCGTTCGGTGTTTCGCTTTGTGGAATTTTTACACACTGCTGAATCAAACCTGTAACATACGTAATGGAATCGGTGCAGTCGTTCTTGAGCCATTCTGAGATAATTGCCATCAGTCCCCGAATATAAAAGGCCATGATATAAGGTCGATCTTGCTGTAGTACACCGTAGCGGTCGAGAATCGGCGTAAACACATGACGGAACATCCTATCATAGCTTTTATCCATCCCCAACACCGCCGCATTTTCTGTTGCTGTGCGGAACAGTCGCTTGTTATTCTTAATGTAGCTGAGGTAAGGTGTTAAATAATCCGGCGTAATTAGATATAATTCATCCCTCGGGCAATTCCGCAGCTTTGTAGAAAAGGCATCCGAATCTTTCTCCATAGAAGCAAGAAATTGCTCGTTCATACGACCGACACTCTCCGAGAGCAGGTCTGACATCGTTTCATAGTGCAGATAGAAGGTGGAACGATTGACCCCTGCTACTTCACAGATTTCTTTGATTGTAATATACTCAAAATTCTTTTTTGCCAGAAGGGTCAGAAAGGCTTCGTCCATTCTGGCTGCGGTAGCAAAATATCTGCTTTCCGATCTATTCAATCGTTCTCACCTTCTTTCGTGTTATTGTTTACATCTCGCTGATTTCTTTTGCCAGTTCCATGATTTCAAAAGCGTATTTCTGCTTGCCCTGTGCCAGCAATTTTTTGTAGATGGGGTAATTAACGCCCATGCCCAGCAGCCCAATAATGCCGACAATCACGCCGAGGACAAACATAGTGGTGCTACCGCTGCCGATGACCTTCATGGAAAGGCACATTCCAACACCGGCTACCAGCGCAGTGATAATGCCGAAGGTATAGGTAAAAACGGTTGCGGGAAGCTTGGCTTTTGCATCCAGTTTGCGAAGAGCAATCACCTTGGAGGTGTCCTTGAGTGCATATTCGTTTGCGAGTTGTTCTGCATAGATTTTATCTGTATTCATGGCTTGTTGCTCCTTCATTTGATGGTTTTATTCTACCAGCAAAGAACGGGCAACGGAACAACACTGATGGCAGTTTGTGTTGAGTTCAAGAATTGTGCAAATTACGATTTGATGCTTCCAGTATACCATTTCCCTACATCTCCTTCAACGTAAAACTCACCGTCCACAGCCCCTTATAACTGGTATCCTTTTTCAGCTTCGCCTTATACCCCGTCACATACATTTCCGCTGTTTTCATCCCCAGCGTCTCCACATCAAAATACTACCCGCTGATCTTATCCTTCTTCGCATACCCCGCCAGCTTCTTCAACCACTTCGCCGTAACGGAAAACGACACCGGGATCCGCACCACACCATGCCGCACCACATCCCTCTGTGTTGTCCCTGCCTCTGTCTCACCGCCGGAATCCGCTTCCACATCCTCCAGCTCCCCTCATAAGAATCCGGAAGCGGCAGGTTCTCCCCGTCAAACACAAGATACTGAAAAAAAGCCATCCTATCTACCTCCGCTCCTCAGACTCATTCTCTGCTGTGCCGTCACAATCACCTCATCCAGCAGCTGGTTCCCCAGATAAACTGGAATCACCAGATCCCCCTGCTGTCCCTTCTGATCACCCAGCACCTCCTTCAGTGCCGCCACAATACCGGCTGTCAGATCCGCACCGCCGGATGTTCCCGTACCGGTAATCACACCGCTGTCTGCCACGGCCATCTGCGGCGAAATTACCATATCTGCCGCCACTCCCGTCACCGGAAGCAGCTTCTCCACATCCCTCAGCTGGCTCTGCGTATTCCGGATTTCTGTATTAACCCCCTTTAAGGCGGTCTGCAATTTCGTGGTATCGCCGCCAATCTCGACAGTGATCCCCTGGATTCTGTTCCCTGCCATGCGGCTTCCCTGCAAATTCCGGCTCATCTGACCACGCATTCCGCTAAGAGCTGATCAGTCTTTCCGGATGTAACTGAACGCGTTTCCGCTTCAGCTGATCAATAAGTTTTCAACGTGTTATAGTTCTTTCGTAGTCATCAAATGATTGCGAAAGGAGGCATAACTATGCAAGACTACAACACGATTATCGGCTCCATCCAGATGCGTTTGAATGGATGCCAGACCAGGTCCGTTATGGACCGTTACAAGATTGGCTCAGGTACATTAAATCTGATCATGAGCCGATACCATGCCAACGGAATCCCAATCGAGGAACTCCGAATGATGGCACCTAAGGAAGTTGAGAACCTTTTCTATCCGCAGAAAAATCTACAGAGGAAAGATGTCCCACTTCCAGATTTCCAGTATTACTATGACAGAATCCATGCACCAGGGAGCCGCATGAACATTTCGTTCTGTTGGCTGGATTATAAAGAAAAGAATCCTGATGGTTATGAGAAGTCACAGTTTTACGAATACTTCAACCGATTCATAGCAGAAAACTATGGTGGCCAGAAGGTATCCATGGCCGTAAACCGAATCCCGGGTGAAAAGATGTATATCGACTGGGTCGGTGATCAGCCGGAACTGTTAACAGATACCGAAACGGGCGAGATCAAAAAAGTCCATATCTTTGCGACCACTCTTGGAGTCAGCAGTCTGATCTATGCAGAAGCTTTTCCAAATGAGAAGCTCCCATGTTTTATAGAAGGCTGTGCCCATGCTGTTTCATTTTATGGTGCTGTTACGAAATACTTTGTGCCCGATAACCTGCGAACTGCTGTAACCAAGCACACAAAGGATGAACTTATCCTGCAGTCTACATTTGCAGATCTGGAAGATTTCTATGAAACTATAGTTCTTCCACCACCCGCTAGAAAGCCGAAAGGCAAGCCTACAGTTGAAAATCATGTACGTTATCTTGAAATACACCTGGTTGAGAAACTGAAAGAAAAGATATATGTATCATTTGAAGACCTAAATGCTGAAATCAAAAAAAATAGTAGCAGTCCTCAATAAACGATCTTTTCAAGGCAAGGACTTCTCAAGACAGAATGCTTTCGAAAAGTATGACAAACCATGTATGAAACCACTGCCAGGCGGATGTTACACGGCTTGCGACTATAAAGCGGTCCTAAAAGTTCCCAACAATTACCACATCGAGTATGACGGCCACTACTACTCCGTATTGTACTCTTACTGTGGCAAGCCTGCAATCCTGAAGGCAACCGCTTCAGAGATCAGAATCTGTGATCAGTATAATCGGCTGATCTGTACACATAAGCGGTCTTATAGAGAGTTTCCGCTGTATATCACGGTAGATGAACATATGCCGCCAGAACACCTTTATTACAAAGAAGTCAATTCAAAGGATGGTAATTATTACCGCCGCTGGACTTCTGCCATTGGTCCTGCGATGTCAGAACTGATTGACAGACTCCTTAAATCATCAAAACATGAAGAGCAGTCCTATAATGCCTGTGCAGGTATCCTGCATAAAGTAAAAACAATCCCGAAAGGTGCTGCTGAAGAAGTTGCCCGTAAATGTATAGAGATCAATTCCTGTAAGTATTTTACCTTCAAGCAGATGCTGAAAAAGATGGATGTGAAGGAACTCCCCGAGCATTCACCAGGAACACTGCCCAATCATGAAAATATCAGAGGAAAGGACTACTATAAGTAAGGGTGACGTACTATGGCATACAGATTAAAAGACTATCTTTATAACGATAAACTCACAAAGGAACAGAACATACTCATGGATCGGCTGTATAAACTTCGCATGTCCGGTATGGCTGAAGCATTTGAAAAGCAGCTGCTGGAACCAAACACAGGTCTCGAACCATTTGAAGTCCGCTTTGCTGCTATTGTAAATCAGGAGTGGGATCAGCGTGAGAGTAAAAAGTTTAAACGTCTCATGAAGAAAGCGACCCTGAAATATCCTGCAGCTGATCTTGACAGTTCAATCTATGATCCAGAACGTCAGCTGAATACACACGTCATAGAACTTCTGGCCAAGTGTGATTGGATCGATGAGCCGAATAACCTGCTGATGACCGGAGGGGCCGGTGCTGGGAAAACGCACATCGCCTGCGCCTTATGTATCACAGCAATGCATCAGAACCGTACTGTTAAATACATACGTGCGAACACACTCTTAAAGGAATCAGATCATGCCAGGCAGGAAGGTACTTACTTTGAGTATTCGAATGAAATGGCAGCTTATGATCTCATGGTGATAGATGATTTCGGCTTAATGGATCTGGACATCGAGAAATGCCGCGATTTATTTGAAATCATCGAGTCCAGAGACTGCCGCAAGGCAACTATTATTATCTCACAGATTCCAGTATCCGGATGGTATCAGCTTTTTGGGGATTCCACCTACGCAGATGCCTGCTTAAGTCGAATGACATCCAAGGCATATCGCCTTGAATTTCCTGGCAGGGATCGCAGAATAACCAATAGTAATTAATCAACCTGCTGAGCTTTGCTCAGTTTGAAGCGGAATGGCGCTCCGTTCCTCTGGAACGGATGCGCAGTTCTTGCGGAATATGCAGCTTCCCCATAAATCTCATAAAAAAAGGCTCAAAAATACCGGAGCACTCCGGGCACAAAAAAAGCACCTGCCATTCCTGACAAATGCTTTCCATATCATCTCTTATTCAATCAATAGAACTGAAAGTTGAAGAATACTCTTTCTACCGTTCATACGATGCAATGATTTCTTTGCTGTCTGCTATTCTATACTCAAGTGTTCCCAAATTACCAATCAAGTTAAATGTCATATCTGCATTGACCTGCAATTCATCTGCAATCCTGGATGCAGACGGCTCATCTTTTAGAAAAACTGTTAATCCATAAGGCTCTGTTTCAGACTGTATCTCTATACTGTCATATGAGTATCCCTCCGGATACTCTTGACCGCTTACAATGTTTATAACATTCGAAGAATCTCCTACATAATCTGTCTTATACTGCGACAGGTTAGGAATTTCGTACAGTTTTTCTTTTTTCCCGCACGCCGAAATCAACATTATTGATACCGTAACCAACATAATTGCAAGTACTTTTTTCTTCATAACCCCCCTGAAAACTTTTATTTATCTTCTAACTCAAATCCAAGTTCTTTCAGTTCTTTTTCGTTTCTGACATCTTCATCCGTTTTCTTTTTCTTTCCAGTGATAGCACTGTAGGCTTCTTTGATACCATTTTTCACTGCCCATTTGATAACGAAATACAGTGCGATCAAAATAACAATTGCAGTTCCTCCACTTATGCCTAATTTATTCCACATAATCATTAACTCCTCCGATTTCGTGATTTTCAATTTATTTTCAATTTTACAGGCTGGGATTTATCATTGATTGACACTCCCCACAGCTAAAGCAGGGGGATTCCTGTTTCTTCCACCATTGCATTGGCAAATACCTTACGGTACTGCAATGTCTTACACGGTGTCCACAGGCTATCTTTATACTGTTCCCGCATGCCCTGCGGTACAGTTTTCTTATCTTTATGCCGACTGCAGCTGCAGTCCTTTTTTCAAAATATTGATGCCTGCATTCGTATCCCGGTCATGAACTGCATGACACCCGGGGCACTCCCAGATACGAATGCGCAGATTTTTCACCAGCGGATTCCGATAGCCACAGGAACTGCAGGTCTGGCTGCTCGGATACATCGTTGGTACTTTGCGGATTTCATTTCCATACCACACAGCTTTATATTCCAGCATTTCGAAAAACTTTGCCCACGAAACACTGGCTATCGACTTTGCCAGTTTATGGTTCCGGATCATTCCCTTTACATGCAGGTCTTCGATGCAGATGGTTTGGTTTTCACACACCAGCATCGTTGACTGTTTCTGCAGGAAATCATTTCTTTGATTCGTTACTTTTTCATGTACTTTGGCAACTCGAATTCGCTGCTTATCCCGGTTATGGGATCCTTTCTCTCTTCGGGAAAGTCTGCGCTGTTCCCTTACAAGTTTTCGCATCGAGCGTTCCAGATATTTGGGATTCGCTACTGTATTTCCGTTGCTGTCAGAATAGAACGTTTTGATTCCAACATCAATCCCAATCGTTCCACCCTGATTAGGTCGCAGTTCCGGTTCAAATTCAACGTTCAAAACCGCAAAATATTTTCCGGATGGCGTATGCTCAATGGTTACGTGATGAATGTTTCCCACTTCCATTGACTGACGCACTTTCACATATCCGAGCTTCGGAAGTTTGATATATCTTCCCACGATACGAATGTTGTCTTTTTGATTTACCGTTCTGTACGACTGAAAATGGTTATGTTTGCTTTTGAAAGTTGGATGGGACGCCCTTTTTTGAAAAAAGTTTACAAATCCCCGGTCAAGATCCCGCAATGACTGCTGTAATGCGATGGAATCGACTTCTTTCAGAAAAGCAAACTCTTCCTGCTTTTTCAGTTCCGTCAGCATGGCAGAAGTCTGGCCATAGCCGATTTTTTTCCCTTTTTCATAGCCTTCCTTACGCATGGCAAGTCCCCGGTTATAGATGAACCTGCAGCATCCCAGCGTCTGGTGGATGAAGGCTTTCTGTCCTTTATTCGGGTAGATTCTGAATTTGATCCCTTTTTGCATTATCCCATCTTATCCTTTTGTCTCTGCGATGTTTTCTGGTTTTCGATATACTGTTTTACTGCTTCCAGCGGAGCACCACCCACCGTCGATACAAAATAGCTGTTTGTCCAAAGCGTCGGCATCTTAGTTTTAAGATATGGAAATTCCTGTCTTAAAATTCTGGAAGTATAGCCTTTGAAAGATTTTACGGCTTTGTGAATACCAAACTGAGGGTCTACTTCCAGCAGCATATGAACATGATCCAGCATGATTTCCATTTCCAGAATCTCTACAGAAAGATTTGCAGCATACTCTGTGAGCAGTTCCTTCAACCTGGTATCTACACCATTGGTTAATACTTTTCGTCTATATTTAGGACACCATACTACATGGTATTTGCACGAATAGACGACATTGTTGTTTGATTTATATGTTGTATTCATGTTTGTATTATACTATATTTTTCCATTTAATACAACCGCTATTTTGTCCATCTCAATTACTTGCGTAAATTCGATGGACGCGTCTTATATCCCCATAGCTAAAGCAAGAGGTTTTACGACGCATTGGATAAACCACATCCATACTCCAACTACTATAAGCAATATACCCGATATTCTTCCTGCAAATTTCGACTTTTTATATCCTAGAAAATTTATTGTTTCGGGAGTTGTAAATGGCAATAAAACAACATCCATACCCATTACTATAATTCCAATTCCTATTATGAAGACATTATTGTTAGAAATAATGCCATAAAACATAACTAAGAAACCCAAAATAATACCTAATATAAAATACTTGATTTTATGGCTGTCCTTATCCACCATCTTTTCATAACAATTTTCACATTTACTGTTACAAAATTCAAAATTGCCATTTAGTTTTTTACCACAATATTTGCATTTTTTCATACTGTTTCCTCGGTAATCCTCAAAAATTCATTCAACAGCTCACGATTTCCTCAATTCTCCAAACTTGAATTTCTGGATGAGTATAATATGCGGAAAATAAACTTAACTCCATCTTAAATATAGTGCTGAGTTTCACTGCCACTCTTTAACACCATTTTCGCCACACCAAGCAATGCTGCAAACAAAACACCTGCAACCGGCCATACAATCCATGTAATATCCCAGCTCATCGTCCAGAAGCTCCATGCAAGGTAAATCGCTGTAGTCAAGCACCAATATACACCAGAAAACGTGTCAGTCTTTTTCTTAAACAGTTTTTCTTCTTTTGTATATTCCCCTTCCTGAAGAAGGGTATCGTAACTGCTTTTTACCATCCCAACACGAACCAACAGATTCACTCCTATTGCAAGTATGAATAGCAGTAATCCAACGGAAAGACCACAGTAATAGTCGGACGCTTCCATAGATTCGGCAATAATTGTCGGAATCACTGCCAGTATACAAAGCACTACCCCAACAGCCGTTCCTCTGATAAAAATTGGTTCATAGGAATCTTTTTTTTCTCGTACCATTCCAGATACACCATACTCTGTTTCAAAGCATTCTTTTTCAAAATGTTCCATATGTGATTCACTCATTCCATATGTAATAAACAAAAAGACGGCTGCCGCAACCATTCCAAGCAAAAAAACACATCCAAATACTGTTGCCAGAGATTCCGAAACATGAAATACGCTATCTTCTGCCATTGTCACAAGAACAATCAATAATATTGGACTTAAGATACACATACTTGTTGCGTTTGCCACTACTTTGGATCCATTTCTTTTCATGTCAAGAAATTCATTTGCATTCTCCATAGTTACTTTTTTCAACGGTTCTGCATAGCTTTCAGTACTTTCGTGATAGGTGATATTTTCTGCTTTCATTTCATCTTTTAATAGGTAATCTGTACTAACACCAAAAAGCTCCGACATCTGTAAAATTCTTTGCAAATCTGGAACAGCTCCTGCACTTTCCCACTTAGATACTGCCTGTCTGGATACGCCCAACTGATTGGCTAGTTCTTCCTGTGACCATCCATTCTTTTTTCTTTCCTCTGTAATCTTATCAGCTAAAATCATTTTTTCCTCCTTTTGCAGATTTTATGAGCTAAATATAACAGTTTTGCTGTTTGCATTCCACCATTTCAGGCTGTAAATCTGTCAACCAGCAGTTGCAAATCACAAAAGGACTCTATGAATCCCGATTTTCCAGCAATACAAGCAGGAAATTATTTATCATCTGTATTGTTTTCCTTTTTCTTATGAGTCGAACCCAAGCAAAGAAACGAAGAACCAAGACATAACCATACTATAGCCATAGAATTTTCATTTCCACTCGTAAAGTCTATAGCTGAGGCTACGAGAAACAGAACTGATGCAATATAAAATAAGATTGATTTATTTATTCCTTTTTTCATAAATAAGAATCTCCTCCAAATCCCGACTTTGATAAACCCATTATACCCTTTCTGAAACATCCTGTCACCACATTTCATCAGATCAGAACCTGTCAAAATCCTCCTGCGTGGCAACCTGTCTCCATCCCTTATACTCATCGTTCCTGCTTTCCACAAACATATCATTCACCATCCCGATAGTCAGCAGATCCAGATCCCGGATGGAAATCCCCAGCTGCACACACCGGAGAAGAAACAGGGGAGTTGTCATTTCACGGTCTGTTGCATGAAGTTTTTTAGCCTCCACATCCGTCCTGATGTTCATCCCCCACAATTCAATCAGCTTCGGCAAAACCTGATAAATACTGAATCGCAGGTATCTCTGTCAATCCTGATATCTTTGCCGCATTGGTTCTGTTATGCCCTGCAAGCATCTCATAGCCCCTTGCAGCTTTCCTCACAATCACCGGATTCAGCACACCATGATCCCTGATGCTCTGTACCATATCTTCCAGGCGTTCTCCCTCATACAGCCGGAACGGATGATCATGAAACGAATGTATTTCCTCAACCGGAATAGAAACAATCCCGTTCACAGGCACTGGCGTATTCTTCACCGGATCCTCAGCAAGAAGGTCCAGTGCGTCCTGAAATACTTTTCTTTTGGTGCATTAGCTTTCATCCCCAACCACCTCCTCTGCCAGATTCCGGTATGCTTTACAAGCCTTATTCTCCGGTGCATACTCCAGAAGCGGCTCACTGTAATAAATTGATTCTCCCACCTTTACTGTGTTTGGTATGATACTCTTAAAAATCCGGATCTGTCCATCAAAAGTATCCGTCAGCTGTTCTGTGATTACCTTACAGAGATTTGTTCTGGCATCACACATAGTCAGCAGGATCCCTGCAATCTGCAGGCGGTCATTCAGTCTGCTTCTGACTTTCTTCACTGTCCGGATAAAATCCTGCAATCCCATCGTTGCCAAAAGCTGCGGATTGACGGCAATAATCACCTCATCAGCCGCCGTCAATGCGTTAATCGTCAATGTTCCGAGCGATGGACAGGTGTCTACAATAATATAGTCATACAGCCCTCTCAGCGGCTCCAGAATACCAGTCAGCATCTTCTCTGAACCCATCTCCATCCGCAGCTTACTGTCCACTGCTGAAAGCATCATGGATGATGGAATAAAGTCCACACCATTTCTACTCTGTATAAACTCTGACGGATCCGGCATTTCCTCATCTTCCAGCCGATTCATCATCAGATGTCCAATCGTCACCGGCACAGCCGCAGGATCTTCTACTCCGAAGCAGGTTGTCAGATTTGCCTGGCTGTCAAAATCAACAGCCAGAACCCTTTTTCCCATCTCAGCCAGTGAATACGCCAAATTCCAGGAGCTGGCAGTTTTGCCAACTCCCCCTTTAAATGATCCACACATTATAATCCTTGCCATACATTCTCCCCCTCTCATGCTTTCTTTCCATAACAGCCTGCACTCTGCTCTGCCACATATTTTGCAGTAATTTCTTCTTTTTCATTCTGGTATCTGATTATCAGTTTCTTAATCTCCTCATCCATAAATGCGGTCTTCGCTTCCTGCTCTTGTGCTTTATCCACATCCGGCGTGATAATCAGCTGACCATTTTCACATTTCACCTGCACATAATCCCCAAGATGAAATCCCAGTTCTTCCAGCCACTTTCCTTTTAATGTAATTGCCGGAACTGTCTCATATTTATAACCGCTCTGTCCACAAACCTTCATATTCCTTACATTTTTCTTTGCCATAGAATTGACTCCTTTCAGATTTGACTAATAGATTTTCAGATAAAAAGAAAAAGCCGCTGACACGTTATCTTCTAACGCATCAACAGCTTCTATCCTGCTTTAATTCAGTGTATTATTCGATTTTATTTAGGCTCTTTACCATCTTTAATACGATAGTAATCATCCATATCCACGCTGAGTTTTACCGTGGTATCTGGTTTTCGGTTGCTCAAGAGGCACACAGTTTCAACGGTACTTTCGTTGTCCCAACAAAGTTCCTGTATTTCCCTGTCTCCAAAATACACCGGGAAGCGGAACTTTATGTGCTTCAGGAATCTGCCATCTGGCTGCTCCTGCTCGTAAATGTCCACCTGTTCTACAAAACTGTTAAGAAATTCTTTCTTCTCCAGGTCGGTGAACTTATCATATAGTTTATCAAAATATAAAAGAAATTGATAGACGTTTTCTTCTGATATTTTCTGTTGCTGAATATTCAGCAGGCGGTTCTTGACTTCTTCTATACTGTTCTCCACGCCTTCAATTTCATCATACAGACGGTATAACCTTGTCTCCATATCCTGATATTTCTTTTCATAAAATTTATCCATGATGTCCAGGCTATCCATCTGCTGTCCAAGTCTTGCTTTTGCTCCGGTCAGCTGCCTGTACTGTTTTTCCAGTCTTTCAATCTCTTTTTCTATTTCTTCTGTATCTATTCTTGAACCAATTTTATTCAGAATTGCTTCTTCAAATTTCGGATTCTTCACCAGTTTCCGGATAACTTCTTCTACTGCATTGTTAATCTTCTCTTCGCTCCATTGTTTACGATATCCACATTTATGACCGTCTACCAGGCGACGATGTTTGCAGGCATAATAGAAATAATCCTTATATAAGGTTCCGTCTTTCTTTTTCTTTC
>NZ_QUMG01000027.1:0-26341 GCF_003482095.1 Blautia sp. OF09-25XD | reverse complement strand
TTTTACCCAGTTGTAAAAAGTTCCTGGCTTGATATCATGTTCCACACACCATTGATGATCTGTCAATCCACTTTGACGGCATTCCATGATGAGACGGTATTGTTCTTCGACAGGTATTCTTTTGCTTTTCATGAGCACACCTCCATAACTTGAATAGAGTAAAATGCTCGCACCTATCATTTCTAGCAAGAAAAGATGAAGTAAAATGCTTGCATTCTCTATTGATTATTATGGGATATTTTTTAGGGCAACACAATCCGTCGAATTATTTTGCACTTACAAAGAAAACACCGATCTGCCGGAGATTCCGGATGAAAAACAGATCGATGATTTCATGGCCAGTGTGCATGAACGGATTGTGCGGGGAGAGATGTGACCGGGCCGGGGGCTTTGCCCCCCCCCCCGGAACCCGGCCACTTGATTTTCTTCTTATGATTTTTCTATGTTTTTTTATGCAACATTTTTAGCTTATCATTGCTTACTGCACAATGCTGCTTTCTTCAATCCATTCTTGAATCCTTGAAGCACTTTCGTTAAGATAGTAGGCTATTTTTTAACTTCCATTCCATTTGTGTTCATGAATACAGCCATATCTTTTATTTTTTTCATTTCTTGGTTCCGCAATTCTTCATGAGTTTCTATTTTTTTCAGAATCTCACCGCAAAGAGCATCTTCTCTTTTTTCCATTTCCTCTGCGAATTCTTTACTACTTCCTTGAATTCCATTAATCTGTAACGAAAAAAGAGTCACGATTGCCTCTTTATCGGACTCACCAAAAATAGAATACTCTTTCATTTTTCCATCATCTCGTACTTTAGTTTGTGGACAAAAGATCCCGCCAAACTTGCATTCTGCCCTATACATATAAGACATAATCTGAAAACAGTCTTCTCTTTCCGGTTTATCTGATTTATTTGAAGCAACGTTTTCCCATTCGTTTTTATATTTTGCGTCAATGATCAAGAGTGGTCTGTTTTTATCGGAAATGACCTTTTTATCGGAAATGACCAAATCAGGCTGTAGCTCTATACTTTGACCATTACAGAAAAATGTTCCAAATGATTTTTTTCCCTCTATTTGATATTTGTTTTCTATTTTCTCCTTTACAATTTGAACCAAATATCTTTCCCATATATAATTCATGTTAATTAATATACCATTGACATTCGTCCCATCGTCCTCTGGCGCAATTCCCATATACTTTAAAATCAAAATTGCCGTTTTCCGGACACTTTCCCAATCCGAATATACCGCATGCGTGATTTTTTTTCGTTCCTTCTGAACCAGTTTTCGCGCTTCCTGACGCGACACAGGCTGCATGATATTTTTTAACTGTGAGATAAAATCTTTCACCGGTGTGTATTTTTTTTCCAATTCACGCATAAGGCCCGGCTGTCTTTTTTGCAATGATGTGTATGCCGTAAGAATCATACGATTCATATCATTATCAGCAGTATATTCTCGACTGGAATAGGCAATATTTCCGTTAAATATCGGATTGAGACGAATATGGCGTGCAACATCGATTCTTCCTTTTAATTTCGAATCGTTGTTTTCATACGTTCGATATCTGCGATAGATTCCTTTTCTATAAGCCCTTGCAATTTGTATTGCGAAAATAATTGCAAGAATCAAATCCAGAATCTCCCCTCTTCCCACCGAAGGCTCTACCTTCTGAAGAATATTTGCCTTCAAACCCAGTGCTTTATTTAACATATACTTGGAAAATTCACATGACTCATTTACGTCAAAACGGCTTCTTATAAAAACCTCTTCTTTCGTTCCATCGGAGGTTATCTGCAGCAGTCCAATATATTGTTGCGTCCAATATTCTCCCTTATTGCCCTGGGTCACAATCTTAAAAGGTTCTCCAGCCGCACAGTCGTTTTCATCAAGTACAAGAATATCACTTTGTGAAACTCCATCTATTAGCTTCGCAAATCTGTCTACTCTCTCCTCGGAATCTCCTGTTTCTTTATATATACTTTGCAGCAAACTACTTTCTTTATTAATTTCTTCTGATATGCACTCTTCCAATTTTGAGTAATCTTTTAAGTAAATCATTCCTTTTCCTCTGACGGAGTATTATTCTGAGCATTCTTTTGCACCTTTTCCCACTCCTTAAACGCCTCCAAATTGCACTCATTCACAAACTTCTCTTCATTTCCTTCTCCGCGTACATACTCGTAAAGAAGAGATTCTAATCTAAGATTCCAGACTTGTTGGATCAATTCATCGGCATTTTTGCAATTATTTATCCCAGGAACATTAGCAAACTGTCCTTGGCTGATATCATAATGCCTATTCAGTCCCTGATGATCTTCTATTTTTTTATTTACAAAACTAATATACTCAGCAATTTTCGAAAATTCAGCGTCTTTGTCTTTGCAGTTACTAAAAGCTTCTTCTGGTAACATATCCTGAATAATCTTTTTGAGATTTTCCGTAGCTTTTTCTACCTCTATCTCTTTCCATATAAATCTACGTCGCAACGCAAAATCCATACTTTCGACTGAACGGTCGATGTCATTCATAGTTCCTATCACAATAACATTCTCTGGAATATAAAATCCATCTTTAAACACATCTTTTTTTTCTTTTGAATAGTAACTTCCATTTTCTGGATCATAAGTACGAAGATTTGCATACTGTGTCTGAACAGAATTTTGTGGACCACGTTTATCTGACTCAAGGCAAAACATCAACTCACCAAATACTTTTGACAAATCGGCTCGATTGATTTCATCCACAATAAAGAAATATTTATCTTGGTTTTTATCCGATTCATTTCTTTCTACAACTTTACGGCAGAATTTTTTGAAAATGCCATCAAGTTTCCGAAATTCAACTTTTCCATGTGCATCCTCCACTGGCCGAAGCCCCTCAACAAAGTCTGTGTAATCATAGGATGGATGAAATTGAACTAATTGATAATCTGAGTTTGAATCATCTTTTTTCTGATCATCTGAATTTGGATCATTTTCTTTCAAATGCTTTTTATTATTTTTTGCAAACTTTTTGGCAACTTCTTTTGCCAGTCTGGTTTTTCCTGTTCCTGGGGCACCGGTTAAAATTATTTGTGTTGCACCATTTTCTACTAAATTATATAAATCCCCGAAATCATTCTGTTTATTATCCATTTTTAATATATCCTTTCCCGGTATATTTTCTATTATTTCTCTTAAGCGCTTTGTAAAGTCCTCTTTATCAAGCTGTCTTTCTTTACCTACTTTAGCATACATTTGAGAAGGTTGTTTAACGTCATCACCCAAGTTCTGAAACCACTTTTTTTCTTCAAGATCCATCTGTCTTTCTCAGCATCCTTAGTGTCTGTATTAATCGTGTTGTAAATAATTACATAATCGCAATCGAATTCTCCTCCTTTTAACTTCAAAAGTTTCCTTTTGATATACCATTATTGCTCAAAACTTTAAACCTTTGTCTCTCAATTTTAAAATTATAAGCGCGCAAATTCGTTTTCCAGTCCTCATCCTCAATGTTAATCTTATTAACATCAAATATCTCCTTCAATTGATTTTCTGCAGCTGATTTACTCATTTTGGTTCCTTTCATGATTTTATCTAGATACTGTTCTTTTTTCATGATATCGTAATTTCATTATTTAACAACGTTACCCTTTGGCACACGCTGAATGTGTAAGCATATTCCACTCACTACCGCTCATTATACCATGTATTTTTGTTACTGTACATATTTCAGCATATGTTTTTATGCAAAAAGCTTATATTTTTTAACTGTTTTTCGCTTTTTATACATATTTTGCACAAAAAGATTGTCCCAATTTTCCGTCTTCTTTTTCTACAGTATCAGACCTGCACCTGGCTTCAACCGTTTTTCTTTTCACTTCTATCCGCAAATCACCCGCACCGCCTCACTCACTTTCCTGTCCTCCACCGTCTCATACAGTTTCATCACTTCCATTTTCTGATCCCGATCCAGCCCCTTCTTTTTTGATATGTATATTTTGCACTGCAGTTCCCCTTCCTCATCCCACGCTTTTTCATTTCTCGGACATCCATTCAAATAGTCCCATTTTTCTTCATAAAAATTTTGATTATCCCGAAAAAACCTTGAAATACAAGCACATTCGCAGGATTTCAGATTGATTTTACTACCAATTTACTACTTTTAACGGATTGCGCCTTGATATGCCGGAACATCTTGCGAGCATGAAACAACCCAATACAAACGCGACGCACTGGCGGCGCGGCACGTCGGCAATCACACAATTTCATATAGCACCGCACTGGCGGCGTTACCTTATCCCAACCGTGAAACAAGGAACGCCGCTATTTTTTTACCCTCATGTTACGCAGTAGGGGCAAAAAGAGCTTTGCTACATAAGGCTTTGCGGGTGCGGTTTTCACACAGTAAGGGATTGATACCTAAACCCTCAAAATCGCTGTTCTACTGCGTAACAAATATGCAGCAAAGGAGTTGATGAAGCTATGGCAGTTTTCCACGTGGAGAGAAACACAGGATATACGGTTATGAGCAACCACCATTTACGCAACAAGGAGCTGACCCTAAAGGCAAAAGGGCTGTTATCGCAAATGCTGTCCTTGCCGGAGGATTGGGACTATACCCTTGCGGGACTGTCCTATATCAACCGGGAAAAAATCGACGCTATCCGCGAAGCTGTCCGGGAGCTTGAAAGAACCGGATATATTCAGCGTTCAAGGGAACGCGACAAGAAAGGACGTTTGCGGGGAGCTGATTACATCATCTATGAGCAGCCGCCTAACTTGGATTTACCTACATTGGAAAATCCAACATTGGAAAATCCTACGCAGGAAAAACCTACGTTGGAAAATCCAATGCAATTAAATAAAGATATACAAAAGACTGACTTATCAAAAAAAGAAAAATCAAATACGGATTTATCAAGTAACCATTCCATTCCTATCCTTTCCCCTAACCCCTCTCCTTTGAGGGAAGAAACGGCAGAGCCGGAACGGAAAGGAACGGAAGCGGCAGACGCATACAGTGTGTATGAGGAAATCATCAAGGACAATATCGAATATGAGCATTTTATCAAGCATACCGACATTGACAGGGAACGCTTGGACGAGATTGTGTCCCTTATCCTTGAAACGGTCTGCACCAAACGAAAGACAATCCGTATCGCCGGGGACGATTACCCGGCAGAGCTTGTCAAAGCAAAGTTTATGAAGCTCAACAGCAGCCACATTGAATTTGTCTTTGACTGCATGAAAGAGAACACAACGAAAATCCGCAACATCAAGCAATATCTGAAAGCGGTACTGTTCAATGCCCCAAACACCATTGACAGCTATTACACCGCCCTTGTCAATCACGATATGTACGGCGGGCGTACTATCCAGTCGGCAAGAAGCAAGGGCATACCCGATTACACCTACAATGAGGGCGAAAGCCTGTAAAACCAAAGGAGGATTTTATTATGACACAGAAAACAGGAGCTTTGATTTTTGATGAAACGGCAGACCGTTACGACATTCGCTTTGACCTTAACGACTACTACGGAGGATTGCATTGTGGGGATTGCCTTGAAGTGTTTGTACGCGGCAAATGGAAGCCGACCCGCATGGAGTACGGGGACAACTGGTATCTTGTGGGTGTAAGGGCTTCGGATTTGAACGGGCTGCGGGTGCGTATCTAAAGGCGGCATGAAAAATGTACGCCTTATTTTTATGCCCCGAAGCGGCACACCACCCTAACAAAACCATGAAAGGAGGGATTTCATGCAAGATGAAGTCAACGAAAAAGTTGTGTCTTTAGCAATCAAAACATCTAAGCTGACAGCCGAAGTGCTGCAAAAGGCTATGAAAGCCCTGCTTGCCAAAGGCAAAGGGCAGCTAACCAAAGCCCCGCATGGGAAAATCACTATGCGGCAGCTTATGAAGCCGGGAGAAAAGGTTTCCAACATTGAGATTACCGACCAAAATATCAAAGCCTTTGACCTATCGCAAGGAAAAACGGGCTTGATTACAACGTCAAGAAGATTGAGAACGGCAAGCCGCCGACCTATCTTGTGTCTTTTAAGGGCAAGGATATTGACGTTATGACCGAAGCGTTTCGGGAATTTACCGCAAAGAAATTAGGCAGGGATAAAAAGCCCTCTATCCGCAAGCTGCTTTCCACTCTGAAAGACAAGGCTGCAGCTCTGAACGCACAGAGGGACAAAGTGAAGAAAAAAGACAGGGAGGTATCGCTATGAAGCCGGAACTTAAAAAGCTGCTTATCCTAAATGCCCCCTATCTGCTCTTTGTCTATCTCTTTGATAAAATCGGACAGGCGGTGCGGTTCTCTCCGGGGGCTGACCTTTCCGGCAAGGTGCTTTCCCTTGCAGACGGCTTTTCCGCTGCCTTTGCAAACCCGCTTCCGAGCCTTGTCCCTATGGATTTGCTTATCGGTATTGTGGGGGCTGTCCTTATCCGGCTTATGGTGTACTTCAAAGGCAAGAACGCAAAGAAATATCGAAAAGGTATCGAATACGGTTCTGCCCGTTGGGGCAACGCCGAAGATATAAAGCCCTATACCGACCCGGTATTTCAGAATAACGTGCTGCTGACACAGACGGAACGGCTTACCATGAACAGCCGCCCGAAGCAGCCGAAGTATGCAAGGAATAAAAATATCCTTGTTATCGGGGGAAGCGGCAGCGGAAAGACGAGATTTTTTGTGAAGCCCAACTTAATGCAAATGCACTCAAGCTACGTTGTAACCGACCCGAAAGGTACGGTTTTAGTCGAGTGTGGGAAGCTCTTACAGCGCGGCGGGTATCGGATAAAGGTGCTGAACACGATAAATTTTAAGAAATCCATGCGTTACAATCCCTTTGCCTATATCCGCAGCGAAAAAGACATTTTGAAACTGGTAAATACCTTGATTGCTAACACCAAAGGGGACGGGGAAAAAGCCGGGGAGGATTTTTGGGTAAAATCGGAACGGCTCTTTTACTGCGCCCTTATCGGCTACATTTGGTACGAAGCCCCGGAGGAAGAAAAGAACTTCACGACGCTGCTTGAAATGATAAATGCCAGTGAAGCCCGCGAGGACGACCCGGAATTTCAGTCCCCCGTTGACCTCATGTTTGAACGGTTGGAGGAAAAAGACCCGGAACACTTTGCCGTCCGGCAGTACAAGAAATTCCTGTTATCTGCGGGAAAGACACGAAGCTCTATCCTCATTTCCTGCGGTGCGCGGCTTGCCCCTTTTGACATTAAGGAGCTGCGCGACCTTATGGAAACCGACGAAATAGAGCTTGACACCATAGGCGACCGCAAGACCGCCCTGTTTGTTATCATTTCCGACACCGACGATACCTTTAACTTTGTTGTGAGTATTCTTTACACGCAGCTTTTCAATCTGCTTTGCGACAAGGCAGATGATGAATACGGCGGCAGGCTGCCCGTCCATGTGCGCTGTCTGTTAGACGAGTTTGCAAATATCGGGCAGATACCGAAGTTTGAAAAGCTCATAGCCACCATACGAAGCCGGGAAATCTCCGCGTCGATTATCTTGCAGTCGCAAAGCCAGTTAAAAGCAATCTATAAGGACAACGCCGATACCATAGTCGGCAACTGCGACACCACCCTTTTCTTGGGCGGCAAGGAGAAAACCACCCTCAAAGAAATGTCGGAAATCTTGGGGAAAGAAACCATTGACAGCTTCAACACTTCCGAGAACCGGGGGCGCGAGGTATCGCATGGGCTGAACTATCAGAAGTTAGGCAAGCAGCTTATGACGGAAGATGAAATTGCGGTTATGGACGGCGGGAAATGTATTTTACAGCTTAGAGGGGTGCGCCCGTTCTTTTCCGATAAGTACGACATTACAAAGCACCCCAACTATAAATATCTTTCCGACTATGACAAGAAAAATACTTTTGATATGGAGAAGCATTTAAGGCGCAGACCCGCCCTTGTGAAGCCGGACGAAGTATTTGACTACTACGAAATCAGCGAAAGCGATTTGCAGGAGGACACCGACCATGAATAGACGTATCAGAAAGAAAAAGGACAAGAAAATCACAGAAGCCATAAACGGGCTTGTTTTGATTGCTGAACGACGGGAACAGCAGCGGCAGGCTGCTATCCGGCAGTTTGTGAAACGGTGTGAAGCCCTGTATGAGCAGCAGCGAAAAGAAAGGAGGAATTGACGCAGTAACAAAGAAAAAGACAACTTGCATGATACGCGCCCCTACAAAAATTCCTATCGCCCACACTGACAACTGAATACCGCCGCGCGGCAGACACTTACACAGCGCGGGGACTTATGACCGCGGCAGTTTGAAAACTGACCGCCGTTTTTTATGCCCTTTTACGGGGCAAGCCGCATTTGCGGCAGAAAGGAGTTTTATGGAATTTTTCAACAGCGCAATCGGCGTATTACAGACTTTGGTTATCGCTCTTGGAGCAGGACTTGGCATTTGGGGCGTTATCAATCTCTTGGAGGGCTACGGAAATGATAATCCGGGAGCAAAATCACAGGGCATTAAACAGCTCATGGCGGGCGGAGGCGTTGCCTTATCGGCACTATCCTTGTACCTCTGCTTTCCGGCTTGTTCGGTTAAGCGCGGGTAGCTGCCTATGCAGAGCATACTTGACGCGATTAACGAATGGATAAAGGAAATCCTTATCGGAGCGATAAACGGTAATCTGTCAACTATGTTCGGGGACGTAAACGAAAAAGTCGGAACTATCGCAAACGAGGTAGGACAGACCCCGCAGGGTTGGAACGCAAACATTTTCAATATGATACAGACCCTTTCTGAAAATGTAATCGTCCCGATTGCGGGGCTTGTCATTACCTATGTCCTATGCTACGAGCTTATCAGCATGGTAACGGAAAAGAACAATATGCACGACATAGAAACATTCATGTTCTTTAAGTGGATATTCAAAGCCTTTGTCGCGGTGTTTATCGTAACCAACACGTTCAACATCACAATGGCGGTTTTTGATATGGCGCAGCATATCGTTTCCGGCGCAGCGGGGGTTATCGGCGGCGATACGAATATCGACGTTGCCGAAGCCCTTGCCGCCATGCAGGAAGGGCTTGAAGATATGGAAATCCCCGAACTGCTCTTACTTGTGCTTGAAACAAGCCTTGTGAGCCTTTGCATGAAAATCATGTCCGTACTGATAACCGTTATCCTCTACGGCAGAATGATAGAGATTTACCTTTACTGTTCGGTATCGCCTATTCCATTTGCGACCATGACCAACAGAGAATGGGGACAGATTGGGAACAACTACCTAAAAGGGCTGTTCGCTCTTGGTTTTCAAGGCTTCCTCATTATGATATGTGTCGGTATTTACGCCGTACTGGTAAACGATATGATAATCGCAGACAATCTGCACAGCGCGGTATTTTCCCTTGCCGCCTATACGGTTATCCTCTGTTTTTCCCTATTCAAATCCGGCACATTGGCAAAATCCATATTCAACGCCCACTAAGGGCAGAAAGGAGGTTTTTTCTTGGCGTATGTACCTGTACCCAAAGACCTATCCAAAGTCAAAACAAAAGTCGCTTTCAATCTGACAAAGCGGCAAATCGTTTGTTTTGCGGCGGCTCTCTTAATCGGACTGCCGCTGTTTTTTTTGCTCAAAGGCAGCGCAGGGACAAACCTTGCAGCTATGGCGATGATTGTCGTCATGCTTCCCTGCTTCCTGCTTGCCATGTATGAAAAGCATGGACAGCCCCTTGAAGTGGTGGTAAGAAACGTCATTCAGACAAAGTTTACCCGCCCAAAGGAGCGACCTTACAGAACCGAAAACCTATACGCTGTCTTGGAAAAGCAGCGAAACTTAGAAAAGGAGGTATCAGCGATTGTCAAAAGGACAAACAAAAAAGACGCGGGAAGCCGCAGGAAACAGGCGTAAGCTGACCCGCGCCGAAAAGAAACAGATTGCCGAAGCTATCCGAAAGGCAAAAGGCGACGGCAAAGCCCGCACCGCACAGCAGACCATTCCCTACCTTGCCATGTACCCGGACGGTATCTGCAAGGTTACGGAAAAGAGATATTCAAAGTGCGTCGTGTTTGAGGACATCAATTATCAGCTTGCACAGGCAGACGATAAGACCGCCATTTTTGAAAACTGGTGCGATTTCCTCAACTACTTTGACGCAAGCGTGAGCGTGCAGCTTTCTTTCATCAATCAAGGAACGCAGCGGGAACAGGCAGAAAAAGCAATCTCTATCCCCGCACAGGAGGACGCTTTCAACTCTATCCGCACTGAGTATTCGGATATGCTGAAAAATCAGCTTAGTAAAGGCAACAACGGGCTTGTGAAGCACAAATACATTACCTTTACCGTTGAAGCCGATAACAAGGCGGCTGCAAAGTCAAGGCTTTCCCGTATCGAAACCGACGTGCTTAACAATTTCAAGGTGCTTGGCGTAACCGCCCGCCCCTTATCCGGCTATGAACGCTTAAAGGTGCTGCATGGGGTATTCCACCCGGAGGGCGAGCCGTTCTCCTTTTCCTTTGACTGGCTTACCCCGACAGGGCTTACTACAAAGGATTTTATCGCCCCGTCCTCGTTCCGTTTTGGCGAGGGCAGATATTTCCGCATGGGGAAGAAAATCGGCGCGGCGAGCTTCCTTGAAATCCTTGCGCCGGAACTCAACGACCGTATGCTTGCCGACATACTGGACTTGGAAACAGGCGTAATCGTCAACTTACATATACGCAGTATCGACCAGTCGGAAGCAATCAAGACCATTAAGCGCAAAATCACAGACCTTGACAAGATGAAGATTGAGGAACAGAAAAAAGCGGTTAGAAGCGGCTATGACATGGATATAATCCCGTCCGACCTTGCCACCTTTGGCAGCGAAGCAAAGAACTTGTTGCAGGACTTACAGAGCCGCAACGAGCGAATGTTTCTCCTTACGTTCCTTGTGGTAAACATGGCAGACACGAAGCGGAAACTGGAAAATGACATTTTCGCTGCGGCGGGTATCGCACAGAAATACAATTGCCGCTTGACACGCCTTGACTATCAGCAGGAAGCGGGGCTTTTATCCAGTGTGCCGATTGGGGAAAACCTTATCCCTATTCAGAGAGGTTTGACAACGAGCAGCACCGCTATTTTTATCCCCTTTATCACGCAGGAGTTATTTCAGACGGGGCAAGCCCTGTACTATGCTTGAACGCCCTTTCTAACAACATGATACTCTGCGACAGAAAGCAGCTCAAAAACCCAAACGGGCTTATCTTGGGAACACCGGGAAGCGGAAAATCCTTTGCGGCAAAAAGAGAAATGACAAACGCTTTTCTCATTACCGACGACGATATTATCATCTGCGACCCGGAAGCCGAGTATTTTTCCCTTGTGCAGCGTCTGAATGGGCAAGTGATACGGCTTTCCCCTACGGGCAGGGGCATTGACGGCAAGCCCCAGTATGTAAACCCTATGGATATAAACCTTAATTACAGCGAGGACGACAACCCTCTTGCGCTGAAAAGTGATTTTATCCTTTCCCTTTGTGAGCTTGTTATCGGCGGCAAGGAGGGGTTGCAGCCTGTTGATAAGACCGTCATTGACAGGGCTGTAAGAAATGTGTATCGCCCGTTCCTTGCAGGCCCCGACCCGGCAAAAATGCCTATCTTGGGCGACCTTTACGACGAGCTGTTAAGACAGCCGGAGCCGGAAGCTGCCCGTATCGCGGCGGCATTGGAGCTGTATGTTTCCGGCAGCCTTAACGTATTCAACCACAGAACCAACGTGGAGCTTTCTAACCGCCTTGTCTGCTTTGATATAAAGCAGCTTGGAAAGCAGCTTAAAAAGTTAGGTATGCTCATTGTGCAAGACCAGACATGGAACAGGGTAACGATAAACCGGGCAGAGAAAAAGGCGACCCGCTACTATATGGACGAATTTCACTTGCTCTTAAAAGAGGAACAGACCGCCGCTTACAGCGTGGAGATTTGGAAGCGTTTCCGTAAATGGGGCGGTATCCCAACAGCCATTACGCAGAACGTCAAAGACCTTTTGGCAAGCCGTGAGGTGGAAAATATCTTTGAAAACAGCGATTTTGTCCTCATGCTCAATCAAGCGCAGGGCGACCGTACTATCCTTGCAAAGCAGCTTAATATTTCCCCGCAGCAGATGAAGTATGTTACCCACACCGAAGCGGGCGAGGGGCTTATCTTCTATGGGAATGTGGTGCTGCCTTTTGTAGACCGCTTCCCGAAAGATACCGAGCTTTACAGGGTAATGACAACGAAGCCGGAGGAAGTTTCCGAAAGCGGAAAGTGAGGTGCAGACCATGAAGCAATATAAATCCCGCGATAAAATCACACAGAAAATGACCCGCGACGGGCTTATCGAGGTAAACGAAACACAGCAGACCGCCGAGCGTATCAGTAAACGGGAACAGGACGCGGATTTTCAAAAGTCCCCGGAGCAGCAAGCGGCGCAGGACGGGACGCAGCTTCAAGGTGTAGCGTCCCCAATTTCCCCGTTACCCCACGCGCCGGGAGCTGCCCCCGCAAGGGACACCGCCACCGCAGAGCGCGTCATGGAGCATATCGAAGTAGCGCAGACCCGCAAAGCCAGTAAAAAAGCGGTACGCAAGGCACAGGAGGAAGCCACCGCACAAACAACATCTTCCCGCTTGCAGTTTACCGAGGAAGAACTTGCCACCCCGGAACTGGAACGCTATATTGAAAAATCAAACAAAGCCGCTGACCAACTGGACGCGGCAAAGGCAGCTATCCCAAAGCAAAAGAAACTGGTTAAGGAGCGCACCTTTGACGAAGCCACAGGCAAGGCAAAGACCCGCTTACGCTTTGAAGAACAGGAAAAACCGATACCCGGCAGTAAAAAGGGAAACCCGCTGTCACGCCCCGCACAGGAAGCAGGGATTTTCGTCCACAACAAGATACATTCCGTCGAAAAGGACAATTCCGGCGTTGAGGGGGCGCATAAGTCGGAGGAACTTGCCGAGCGCGGCGCGAAATACGGGGCGAGGAAGTTAAAACAGGGCTACCGCAGCCATAAGCTGAAACCCTACCGGGAAGCAGCAAAGGCAGAAAAGGCAGCATTTAAGGCAAACGTCAACTTCCAGTATCACAAGACCCTGCACGACAACCCGCAGCTTACCTCTAACCCGCTTTCCCGTTTCATGCAGAAACAGCAGATAAAACGCCAGTATGCAAAGGCGGCAAAGAAAGGAGGGGCAAAAGCCGCAGCGGAAGCCACAAGAAAGACGGCGAAGAAAACCGCCGAGGAAACGAGGAAAGCCGCCGCATTTGCGGCAAGACACCCGGCGGGCATTTTGATTGCAGTTGCCGCGCTGCTTCTCTTTATTATGATTTCCGCAGGGCTGTCCTCTTGCGGGGCTATGTTTTCGGGCTTGACAAACGGGGTACTTGGCACGTCCTACACGTCCGAGGACAGCGACCTTGTGGCAACGGAACAGAACTACACCGCTATGGAAAATGCCCTGCAAAGTGAGATTGACAATATCGAAAGCACCCACCCCGGCTATGATGAATACCGCTACGACCTTGACAGTATCGGGCATAACCCCCACGAATTAGCGTCTTACTTGACCGCCCTCTTACAGAGCTACACCCCGCAGAGCGCACAGGCAGAGCTTGAACGTATCTTTGCCATGCAATACACCTTGACGCTGACCGAGGAAGTGGAAATACGCTACCGCACCGAAACAAGCACCGACCCGGAAACCGGGGAAACCACCACCGAGGAAGTCCCTTATGAGTATTACATCTTGAATGTGAAACTAACAAACAAGCCTATTTCCGAGCTTGCGGAGAAACTTCTTACGCCGGAGCAGCTTGAAATGTACCGGGTGTATTTGGAAACAAGCGGCAACAAACCGCTGATTTTTGGCGGCGGTTCTCCCGACGGAAGCCCGTCCGAGGATTTAAGCGGCGTGGAGTTTGTAAACGGTACGCGCCCCGGAAATCAAGAGCTTATGGAGCTTGCAAAGCAGCAAGTCGGAAATGTGGGCGGCTACCCTTACTGGTCTTGGTACGGCTTTAACAGCCGCGTGGAATGGTGTGCCTGTTTTGTATCATGGTGCTACAATCAAGCCGGAAAAAGCGAACCGCGCTTTGCGGGCTGCGAATGGCAGGGTGTCCCTTGGTTTCAGTCAAGGGGACAATGGGGCGCACGCGGCTATGAGAATATCGCACCGGGCGACGCTATCTTTTTCGATTGGGATTTAGACGGCGTTGCCGACCATGTGGGGCTTGTGCTTGGCAGGGACGGCAGCCGCGTCTATACCGTTGAGGGCAATTCCGGCGACGCCTGCAAGATAAAGAGCTATGACCTTAACTATCAATGTATCAAAGGCTACGGGCTGATGAACTGGTAAAGCAGCCCCAAAAAGAAAGGAGAAATGACCTATGGCAAACAATAAAATCGACCGTATCAATAAGGAAATCGCAAAGACCCGCGAGAAAATCACAGAGTATCAGAACAAGTTAAAAGGACTGGAAGCGCAGAAAACCGAAGCGGAAAACCTTGAAATCGTGCAGCTTGTACGAGCTATGCGTCTGACCCCGCAGGAACTGAACGCTATGCTGTCCGGCGGCGGTATTCCCGGCATGACTGCCGCACCCGCTACCGAAGCCGCAGACTACGAAGAACAGGAGGAAAATGCAGATGAAGAATAAACTGAAAAAGACCATGACTGCCCTTTGTGCCGCCCTTATCCTTATGGGCGGTTTTTCTGTCCCTGCCTATGCACAGGGCGCAGCCACAGAGCCGCCCGCTGGGAACGCGACTAATGACAGCGGCGTGATTGTGGAGGAAAAAGAGGAAACGCCGCCCCTTACCCCAAAGGGAAACGCAACACTGGTTGACGATTACGGCGGCAATAAGCAGCTTATCACTGTTGCCACCAAAAGCGGCAATTACTTCTATATCCTCATTGACCGCGCTGCCGAGGGCGAACAGACCGTACATTTCCTAAATCAAGTGGACGAAGCCGACCTTATGGCACTGACCGAAAACGGTGAAGCTGCCAAAAAGCCGGAAATCTGTAATTGTACGGAGAAATGCGAAGCCGGAAAGGTAAACACGTCCTGCCCGGTATGTGTTACCAGTATGACAGGCTGCACAGGTAAAGAACCTACCCCAACACCAACGGAGCAGCCGGAAGAACCGAAAGAAAAAGGCGGCAATCCCGGTGTGGTGCTTGCCTTAGTCCTCTTTGCCCTGCTTGGCGGCGGCGCAGCGTTCTACTACTTTAAGTTTCTAAAGCCGAAGCAGAATGTAAAGGGCGATACCGACCTTGAAGATTTTGAATTTGAGGATTACGACGAGGACGAGCCGGAAGCAGATACCGGGGAAACTTCCGAAGATGAAGAAACGGAGGAAGAAACCCTATGACCCTGTTTACCGACAATCCCTTTGAAAAGATGATGATACAGAAACCGGACGGGCGGCGTGATAATGCGCCGCCTGTTCCTTATCCCCCGGCTTGCGCTTCCTGCCCATACAAGGGGCAGTTCCCTTGTATGGGGTACTGTCTGAAACAGGTACAGAAGAAAAAAGAAACCGAGCCGGAACGCTGAAAGGAGGATTTTTTATTGACTTCACATATCTTAGTTATCGCAGAAAAGCCCAGTGTGGCACAGACAATCGCTGCCGTACTTGGGGCAAAGGAAAAGAAAGACGGATTTCTCACAGGAAGCGGCTATATCGTTTCTTGGTGCGTGGGACATTTGGTAGGGCTTGCGGAAGCTGCCGCCTATGGGGAACAGTATAAAAAGTGGAGCTATGACAGCTTACCGATTTTGCCGCAGGAATGGAAGTACACCGTTGCGGCTGACAAGGAAAAGCAATTCAAGACCTTAAAGGAGCTTATGCACCGGGCAGACGTTTCCGAAGTCGTCAATGCCTGCGACGCAGGGCGCGAGGGCGAACTCATTTTCCGCTTTGTCTATGAAATGGCGGGCTGCAAGAAACCTATGCGCCGCCTTTGGATTTCTTCTATGGAGGACAGCGCAATCAAAGAGGGCTTTTCCCGTCTGAAGAACGGCGAGGAATACGACGCGCTCTTTGCTTCCGCATTGTGTAGGGCAAAGGCTGACTGGCTTATCGGTATCAACGCCACCCGTCTTTTCTCTGTCCTTTACAATCACACCTTGAACGTGGGACGCGTACAGACCCCGACCTTAAAAATGCTTGTTGACCGGGACGCAGCGATTACCACTTTCAAGAAAGAAAAATACTATCATGTGCGCCTTACCTTATCCGATGCGGAAGCTGCAAGTGAACGAATTTCAGATAAAGCAGAAGCCGACGCATTAAAAACGACTTGCGAAGCGTCAAAAGCAGTCTGTACTTCCCTTGTGAAAGAGAAAAAGACCGCAGCCCCGCCGAAGCTCTTTGACCTTACTTCTTTACAGAGGGAAGCAAACCGCCTGTTCGGATATACCGCAAAGCAGACCCTTGACCTTGCACAAGCCCTGTATGAAAAAAGACTTCTTACTTATCCGAGAACCGACAGCGCATTTCTGACCGACGACATGGGCGACACAGCGGCGGGCATTATCAAGCTGCTTTGTGGGAAATTTCCTTTTATGGCGGGAAAAGACTTCACGCCGGAGCTTGGAAAGGTGCTGAACAGTAAAAAGGTATCAGACCACCATGCCATTATCCCGACTATGGAGCTTGCAAAGACCGACCTTGCCGCGCTGCCGGAAAGCGAAAGGAATATCCTTACCCTTGCCGGGGCGCGTCTACTTATGGCGACCGCTGCACCGCATACCTTTGAAGCGGTTACAGCAGTTTTTGAATGTGCCGGACAGTCCTTTACCGCAAGGGGCAAGACCATTCTTTGTGAGGGTTGGAAAGAGATTGACCGGAAATACAGGGCAGCCTTAAAGAACAAGCCCGAAACGGACGACGCAGACAGCGACACCGAAAAGACCCTGCCGCCATTTACCGAGGGACAGACCTTTGAAAATCCGGCGACAACGGTAACGGAGCATGACACAACACCGCCAAAGCCCCACAACGAAGCGTCGCTGCTCTCTGCTATGGAGCGCGCCGGAAGCGAGGACACCGACCCGGACGCAGAACGCAAAGGGCTTGGAACTCCCGCCACCCGCGCCGCCGTCATTGAAAAACTGGTAAAGGGCGGCTTTGTGGAGCGAAAAGGCAAGCAGCTACTTCCCACAAAGGACGGTATCAACCTTGTGTGCGTCCTGCCGGACACCTTGACAAGCCCGCAGCTTACCGCAGAATGGGAAAACAATCTGACGCAGATTGCAAAAGGCAAGGCAGACCCCGCCGCATTTATGGAGGGTATCGAGGATATGGCGCGGGAACTGGTAAAAAACTATCCGTTTCTTTCTGATGATAAAGCGCAGATGTTCAAGCCGGAACGGGAAGCGTTGGGAAGCTGTCGCCGCTGCGGTTCTCCTGTCTATGAGGGAAAGAAAAACTACTATTGCAGCAATAAAGAATGTAGCTTTACCATGTGGAAAAATGACCGTTTCTTTGAAGAACGCAAAGTAGCCTTTACCCCCAAAATTGCCGTTGCACTCTTAAAATCCGGCAAGGTAAATGTAAAAAAGCTCTATTCCCCAAAGACGGGCAAAACCTACGACGGAACTATCGTATTGGCTGATACGGGCGGGAAATATGTCAACTACCGGGTGGAGCTTCCGAAGAAAAAATAACTGAATAGCAAGCATAGGAAAAGAGTACCCTTTTCCGTAAAATCCCTGCTTTCTCTACCGAGAACGGCGGGGATTTTTGCTTGTTGGGAAGTTCCCAAACCCTCTGTTTTATGGAGGGTTTTACCCTCTGAAACCGAAGAAAGGAGGTTACACATGGCAAGTTTACGGGACACCGTAAAGGACTATCAAGAAGAATTAAGGGACGGTATCGCTTGGGTGGCATTTTGGAAAACGGGACGTTCTTGGAACGCCGAATATTTCCACCTTGAAATGGGCGATATTCTCTACCCGGAGGACAGAAGCCGCATGGAAGAAATCAAGCAGGCTGACCCTGCCGCTGTTGTGGTAAACGGCTATTATTCCGGCTATCTTGGCGAGGATATGAGCCTTGACGAGCTGACCGCCGGAGTGCGCCACCACTACGAAAACGGATATAGCAATATCGGGGAATTTATCGAAGCCCACGACGACAGGCTGCCGCCGGAGCTTATCGAGGAAGCAAGAGCCGCCGCCCACGCTGCGGGGCTTCCTTTCTCTGAAAAAGCCTACCGGGACGGCAAAGAACCCGACCCCTATCTATTTGACGGGAGTATGAGCATGGAGGACTACGCGCTTATGCACCGCATGATTGAGAAAGAAAGGAGCGAACGCATGGAACAACCGATTTTAAGCGGGTATCTTTCTAATCTTGGAAAGTATACCGAGGGCAGACCTGCGGGCGAATGGGTATCATTCCCCACGACTGCCGAGCATTTGAAAGAAGTCTTTGACCGTATCGGGATAGACGGCAAAAACTACGGAGAGCTGCACATCACAGAATACCAGTCCTCTATTGCAGGACTGGCAGGAAAATTGACCGAGCTTGAAAGCCTTGACGAACTGAACTATTTGGGCGAGCTTTTGAAAATGCAGTTTGACGACGACCGGGAAAAATTTGTTGCAGCTATGGAATACGGCGACCATACAAGGGACTTGCAGGACATTATCAACCTTGCACAAAACCTTGATTGTTACTGGCTTTATCCGTCCGTACAGAGTGAGGAAGATTACGGGCATTATCTGATTGAAGAACTGGGCGAGTTGGAGCTGCCCGAAGAAGCAAAAAAATATTTCATGTATGAGGAATACGGGCGGGACGCTGCTATCAATGACGGGGGCAGATTTACCGAGCAGGGCTATATCTACAATAACCGCAACACCTTTACAGAATGGTATGACGGGCGCGACGTGCCGGAGGAATACCGGGTAACGCCGCAGCCGCCAGTACAGGAAAAGGAACAGGCAGACCTTGACGCTGCCGCAGCCATACAAACCGCCGCCACAGAGCAGCCCCCGGTTTTCCCGATTATCCTATCTTCTGAAAAGCCCGCCGACAAAATGAAAGAGATTACCGACCGACTGGAACAAGGGATTTTAGGACTGTATGAAAGCGACCGTTACGCCGACTATCTGCGTACTATGTCTAAATTCCATGATTACAGCCTTAACAATACAATCCTTATCGCCATGCAGGGCGGCAATCTTGTGAAAGGCTATAAACAATGGGAAAAGGAATTTGACCGCCATGTAAAGCCCGGAGAAAAAGCTATCAAAATACTTGCACCGTCCCCGTTTACCGTTAAGAAACAGGTGGAAAAAATCGACCCGGACACCCAAAAGCCTGTTTTCGATAAGGACGGGAAACCTGTTACCGAGGAAAAGGAAATCAAGATACCCGCCTTTCGTGTAGTATCTGTCTTTGATATTTCACAGACCGAGGGAAAGGAGCTTCCTGCCCTTACCTATGAGCTGACGGGCAACGTGGAACAATACAAGGATTTTTTCGCCGCCCTTGAAAAGACTTCCCCGTTTGTTATGGGATTTGAAGCACTAAGCGGCGGCATAAAAGGACGCTGCAATTATGAGGAAAAGCGTATCTTCATAAACGAGGGCATGGACGAATTGCAGAACATCAAGACCGCAATCCATGAAATCGCCCACGCCACGCTGCATGATACCGCCCTTGCCATGCCGGAACGCCCCGACCGCCGCACCCGCGAGGTACAGGCGGAAAGCGTCGCCTATGCTGTCTGCCAACATTACGGGCTTGATACGTCGGACTATTCTTTTGGGTATATCGCCGGGTGGAGCAGCGGAAAAGAACTTGCAGAACTGAAAGGCTCTCTTGAAACAATCCGCAGCACCGCCGCAAAGCTGATTGATACCATAGACGGACATTTTGCAGAAATCCAAAAGGCACAGGATAAGGAGCAGACCACCGAACAGGCGCAGCCGCACAGGAAGCCGCCAAACAGCCCGAAGCAGAAGCAGCCGCGACGGAGCTTCCCGAAGAAACAGCCCCGGTACAGGAAAAAGAAACAAAGCCGGAACAGGCTGCACCCGCCGCCCCTTATTACACTATCAATGAAGCTGCCGCCAAACGTGCAAAGGATATGAACAGCTTTTCCGATTATAAGCAAGGCAGCGCGACGGCTGAATACAGGCACTATGTAGATGAAGCCGTACAAATCGCAGAAAGGCAGAAACAGCGGGTAGACCCGATGTACCATGAGAAAATCGACAGCCTGCTTGACACCTACGCCCGGAAACTGGCGGCGAACATGAACAAAGGCTATGAGATTGACGCGCGTGTTCCCTCTATCCTGATTGCGGGCGGCTCTAACTTTCCCACAAGGAAGAAAGAAAAGCAGAACGCAGCCCGCGACAGCAATTATCGGGAATGGCAGGACATACAAGGGCTTCTTGATAAAATCCGCAGCACCGGCATGGGCGGTATCAGCGCAGACGACCCACAGGCAGTACAGAAATTAGAAAAGAAACTGGAAAGCCTTGAAAAATCACAGGAAACCATGAAAGCCGTAAACGCCTATTACCGCAAGCATAAGACCCTTAACGGCTGCCCGCATTTACCGCCGGAGGAACTGGAAAAACTGAAAGCAGAGATGGCGAGCAGTTGGCATTTGGAGGACAAGCCCTTTGCGACTTGGGCGTTATCCAACAACAGCGCAGAAATCCGGCGCGTGAAAGACCGTATCAAATCCCTTTCACAGCAAAAAGAAATCGGTTTTGTCGGTTGGGAATTTGACGGCGGCAAGGTGGAAGCAAACATCGAAGCGAACCGACTGCAAATCTTCTTTGAGGATAAGCCGGACGAAGCCACGCGGGAAGCCTTAAAAAGTAATGGCTTCCGTTGGTCGCCAAAAGCCGGGGCATGGCAGCGGCAGCTTACCAGTAACGCCTACTATGCGGCTGATTATGTGAAATCTATTCAGCCCCTTACAGGGGAAAAGCCTACCGAGTTACAGCGGTCGCATATCCGGCAGCAAAAGGTAGCTGCACAGGAACAACCCGTACAGGAGCAGCCGGAACAGAAAGCCCCACAGAGCAAAGACACCTTTTCCATTTATCAGATAAAAGGCGGGGACGAAACAAGGGATTTGCGCTTTGAACCTTATGACCGTCTGACTGCCACAGGACACCGGGTAGACCCAAAAAACTATGCCCTTGTCTATTCCGCAGAGCTTACGCCGGGGACTTCCCTTGAAGATATTTACACCCGCTTCAATATCGACCACCCGAAAGATTTTAAGGGACACAGCCTTTCCGTTTCCGACGTGGTGGTACTTCATCAGAACGGGCAGGACACCGCCCACTATGTAGACAGCTTTGGTTATAAGGAAGTGCCGGAGTTTTTCAAGGAGCAGGAAAAAGCCCTCATTCCCGACGACTTGGAAACAGGCGAAACAATCAAAACACCGAGGGGGACTTTCTATGTAACCGCCATGAGCCGCGAGCAAATGGAAGCTGCCGAATATGGATTGCACCACCAGTCCGACGATGGAAAATATCTGATTATGGGGAACGGTACAAGGGCTTTTGCTGTTCCCGTTCAGCCGGAAAACTATCTGAAAGCTGCCGAGCAGACCACCGAGCAAAGTTACAACATGATTGACGGGCAGATAAACAACACCCCGACAGTCGCAGAATTGGAAGCAAAGGTAAAGACAGGAGAAACCATTTCCCTTGTTGACCTTGCTGAAGCTGTCAAGGCTGACAAGGAACGCGGCAAGGCAGCAAAAACGGAAAAGAAGCCCTCTATCCGGGCGCAGCTTAAAGCAGCGAAAGAACAGACACCGAAGAAACAGGCAAAACAGAAAACACAGGATTTGGAAAGGAGCTGACGCATGAATAAGTTTGAAAACGTGGATATTTTCGCTTCTCTTGACGCTATCATGCGGCAGAATACAGGATTTTTCCAAAGTGATTTTGACATTGACAAGGAGATTATTGCAAAAGCAGCGGCAAGCCCTAACAGAGAGGATAAGACGCTGCTATGGTTTTGCCGCCCGTCCGGGACGCATTGTTTTAAGGAGCGCGACGTGTTCCTAAAGGATACCGCCGCCCACAATACATGGTGTTTTTACAAAGAGCAGACCCGCGACCGCGTTCTTGCCTATGCCGTCGAGCTGACGGGCAGGGAGCGCGGGAAAATCAAAGGCAATCTTTATGAGCTTGACTATACAAGGCAGTATGAGCGCGTTAAGGACAATACGCTTGCCGCCGACACAGTCAAGTTGATTTATGAGCATGGGACAAGGGAGATACCCGCCGGACAGCATTTTAACGGAAATCCCGATACTTCTTTAGGGAAGTTTGAACACTTTGAAGCAGTACCCAACGACCCTGACGCGCTACAATTCCTTTTACGGGAAGAAAAGCAAAAACGGGATAAACTGACACCGGGCGACTTCAAGGAACATACCGCCGCCCTGCGTGCTGGGCTGATTGAAGCCGAAGCGCGGCGCATTGTGCAGGAAATGAAGCGCAGGGACACGCCCAATAGCCCTAATAGGACACATTTCATGGTGGAACTGTCCCCGACATTTATGCAGCTTGCGTCCTCTAAGGACACCGACCGTCTGTTTTCCATGCTGCCCTATAAGACACTTTCCTTTTCCAAAATCGAGGGCAGACATGGAACATACGCCTTGATTGATAAAAATGAAAACCGAGACACAGATATTTGCAGGGTGCGCCCCTCAATCCGGGCGCAGCTTGCCGCTGACAAAAGAAAAGCCGCCCCGAAAAAGGCGGCTGTAAAATCAAAAAATCACGAATTGGAGGTATGAGAATGATTAGACTGACCGTTGAAGAAACAAACCTGTTGAGCATTTACAATGAGGGCGGCAAGCGCGGGCTTATGGAGAACATCAACGCTGCGCTACCGTTTATGGACGAGGATATGCGTAAACTGGCGAAGCGCACCCTTGCGAAAATCGCACCTCTGACAGAAAGTGAGTATGTGGAGCTTGCCATTTTCGCCGCTGATGAAGTATGACCGGGGTTAAGCGGCTTACGCCGCCCCAAAGCCGGAAAGTCAACAGCCTTGTAAAAAAGGAGTGCTGCAACTGCGATAACGGACACTGTATTTTACTGGACGACGGGGAGGAATGTGTCTGCCCGCAGCTTATTTCCTATTCGCTTCTTTGCAAATGGTTTCAGACCGCCGTACTTCCTCTTGATAAGCTGCTGTACGCAGAGCTTTTCAAGACCGAGGATAAAAAGCGTTGTACCGAGTGCGGAGCTTCTTTTGCGTCCACCTCTAACAGCGTCAAATACTGCCCGGACTGCCGGAAGCGTATTACCCGCAGACAGGCAGCGGAGCGCATGAGGAAACGACGCGCCCTTGTTACGCAGTAGGGGCAAAAAAAGACTTGATTTACGGGGCTTTCAGTGCTTGAAAATGACGCAGCAAGGGTTTTATACCTTATCCCCTAAAAATGACGTTCTATTGCGTAACAGATACCAAAAACGCACCTACATAAAACAGGGCGCGGACAGTCTTTTGTTGGCTGTCTGCGCCCTGTTCTTTTACTTTATTCGTGCAGTCCTTCTATATCCTTTATTCGATTTCCCAATAGGATATACAGCTCTCCATTCTCTCCCCTTATAACCAGAGTATCATTTTCATCGGAATAAGTTCCATATTCCACACATTCTATATATCCGATAAGTGTATTTCCGTCCTCAAAAGTAATTTGGATTTTACTGTCTGCGTTAATATAAGTTTCTACGCCATAACTGCCATTTTCTAATGTTATTCTGTAACATGGTGTAATACCAACCATTTTCATAATTATTCCCGTTCCTTTCCTTTCTTCCGTTCCGGCTCTTTGCCTTGCCGCAAAATATGGTCTATGTTCTGTTTGATAACATCGTATTCCTTGACCTGTTTTTTCAGCTTGCCATAATCAGCGTAAAGGGCTTCTTTTTGCGCTTGTAGTTTCCCGTATTCTTCCTGCATGGCGGCAAGGTTGGGGAGTTTAGTAACGCCCGCCGCTTTCAGTGTCTTTACTGCCGCTTCATGGAGTATCAGACTGCTTTCCTGCTTTGCCCGGTATGCGTCCTTATCCTTTGCCCTGCGGTATGCTTCATAGACAGGTTTTGTCTTTTGGTAGGTAGTAACGTGCTTCATCAGCACCGCCATATCTGCAAGACGCTTTTCCACGCTCTTTAATGCGTCTGCTGTCTTTTCATTTTCCGCATTTACTTCCTCAATCCGGCTGACTAAATCTGCGTACTGCTCAATCTTATGTTCTGTCAAGAAATTCATAGTCTTTGCAGCCAGTTTCAGATTATGGATTTTCGCCCACTGTTCATAGCCCCGGCTCTCTTGTGCCTTGATACTGTTTTCAATGTCAATAAGCAGCGATACGCCGCGCTGCTCTTTGGGAGCTTTCGCCGCCTTTGTGCGCTTGCCTGCAATCCGTTCTTTGATTGATTCCTCTGTATAATCTGCACCGAGAGTTTTTAAGCGGGTAAAGCGTTCCTGTCCGGGAGCGCGGCAGGAGATATATTTTCCCGGCTTTATCTCATAACCCGCTGCCTGTAACCGCTGCAACAATTCTTCAAAACTTGCTACTTGCAGAATAAGCGTATCAACAGCAATTTTTAGCTTGCCTTTCCAACTTGTACCGACCTTTTCCGCTTGATATTCTGCATAGCTCTTTCCCTTGCTGCCTTTGCCCGGAACGACAACAGACAGCCCGTTTTCCCGGCACAGCTTATCGCTCATGTTCCGTATGCCGTAGTAACTGCGTTTGTTGGAATTGTACTTATGGTAGTCAACAAAATTGACCGCACAAAAAATGATATGGTTATGGATATGCCCTTTGTCTATGTGGGTAGTCAAGACGTATTCATGCTGTCCCTTTGTTACCGCGTCGGCAAGCTGTTTTCCGATTTCATGGGCTTTCTCATAATCCACTTCCCCCGGCTCAAAGGACTGTATCAAATGGTGGGCGAGATTGTTTCCCTTATCTATGGCTTGTGCAAGCGTAAATCCGAACTCAATGTCTGCCGTTTCATAGCTACACCCAAAAGAGGACACAAGCATTTTTCCGTCTGTTTTATCCGGGTTTTGGATATAGTCAAGGGCTTTGCTCAACGTGCTTTTAATAGGCTTAATCTTTGTAACCGCCATATCTCTGCAAGCACCCCCTTTATTTCCTCTATGTCCTCTTGGTAGACGCTGCCTATCGTATTGACACGCTTTGCAATCTGATTGACGTTGACCCCGATTTTTTGTATCTCCGCTGTCATGGCTTTTATGTCGCTATGGTCTGTCTGAATGATATACCCGTCAATGGCAATCTTGCGAAGATACGCCGCCATGTTCCGGGTAGGGACGAGCTTCATTTTCTGTTCAATCAATGCCCGTTCTTCCTCTGTTACATAGAATTTGATTTGTATTTTTCTTTTGCGTCCGTTCATGCAATCGCTCCTTTCCATTCCGAGGGGTTGGGACACTTCCCAACAAGCAATTTTCAACCGACGCACCGCAGGACGGGAGGGCGAAAATACGGAAAAGGGTACTCTTTTCCTATGCTTGCTACGAAACTTTATCCCTTACTACCTACAACACCGGGAACGGCAAATTTGACGAACTTTCCCAAAAGAAAAACGCCGCAATCTGCGACGTTTCAATCACTCTATATAAACAAAAACGAGAGAACTTTATTCCCCCGTTTCGTCGTTGTTGGCTTCCTCTATTCCTTTTGCAGTAGCAGACAGGATTTTCAAATCTTTTTCGCTCATACCGTCAAGCATAGTATCGAGCTGACGGCGGCGCGTGGATTTCTCCTGTTCCCGTTCCGGGAAAAAGAACTGGTCTACTGATACATCAAGCAGGGTTACAAGCTCATATAAAATCTGTAAACTTGGGTGCTGCCCGCTGTTCTCAATGGACGCGATATATCGGGGCGCAATATTCAGCGTATCGGCTAACTGATTGCGTGATATTCCCTTTGCTTTTCTTGCTGCTTTAATGGCTTGTCCGAAAGCCTTAAAATCAAATTTTTCTTTGTTCTGCTTCATAGTCATTTCACCCAACTACATTTTATATTTCATCTCTCTTTCAAGATATGATTACACACATCATAGTTTTGACTGAAATAAATCATATATAAACCTTGACGAAAGATGTTCAGTTATATACTATAATAGGGTTAAAGGAGGGAAATATTTGAAAGAAAGCAGATTATTCAAAATTGTATCTATAAATGAGCAAATATCGAATTTTGCACAAACTTATCCCACAAACTTAAAAGCTTCTTCGAATGAGGCGCTGCTTTTTATGAGGCGGTACAGGTTTGCAAACTGTTC
>NZ_QUMG01000026.1:0-28853 GCF_003482095.1 Blautia sp. OF09-25XD | reverse complement strand
ACAGTTTGCAAACCTGTACCGCCTCATAAAAAGCAGCGCCTCATTCGAAGAAGCTTTTAAGTTTGTGGGATAAGTTTGTGCAAAATTCGATATTTGCTCATTTATAGTTTTAAAAATTAAATTTATCATACTATCTATATCATAGTGAGTCAATAGGAATACCATTTTACGCCAAAAGAAACGGATGACCTTCATCACCCGTTTCTCTCATTCTGCTCCAATCAACACATTCTTCCCCGCAAATGCAAACCCATAATGCCGGATCCTTTCCTGCGGCACGCCGAGGGCCACCAGTTCTGCGTCGTATTTTTTATCCACGATCTGTTTTAAAGCCTCCTGCACCGCATCTTCCAGTGTCTCCTTTTTTACCCGGCTGCAGACTTTAAATTCAATAATAATCGCCGGATCTTTTTCTCTATTCTTCGGAATCATCATCACATCATACCGTCCAAATCCACTTTCCCGATTCGACCGGATCTGATAACACTCTGCGCGTTCTGCCATCAGTCCCAGGACGAAGCCATGATAGAATCGTTCCGGCTCCAGACTTTCACTGTTCTCCCCGCCGACATCAAAATGGCTGAAGGTCGCAAGGGACACTTTATTCATATAATAATTCATCGCTTCCAGATCGCCCTGCACCAGTGCTTTTACAAAACTGCTGTACCCCGCTTCCGATGCTTCAAACCATCCGCGGAACATATCATCAAACATGCTCACCGTTTCCAGATTGGTGATACGGAGCTGATACCACGGCTTCAAAGTAATTCCGCGATACTCCACCTCTTCCGCTTTCAGATAACCGCTCGCGAGCAGCAGACTCCAGATTGCATTTTCATTGTAATCCAGCTGTTCAAACACCATCTGCTCATCAAAGTTCACCGTGACTGCCTGTCCGTTCAGTAGATCTTCCATATACTCTTTGATTTCCGGCGAGGCGGTGCGGATCAGCTTTCCTGCCAGACCGTTCGAACTCGTATCTGCCCAGTACGGGCGCAGTTTCTTTTCTTTTAAATAATTGGTAATCGACCATGGATTGTAGATATCGCGGTGTCCGCCAAAGATAAATCCATCATACCACTGCTTCACAACGTCCTTTTTGTCTCCCATTCCGAACTCGTCCAGAGATGCAAAAACTTCCTTTTCGGTAAATCCAAAACAGTCCGCATACAGATCCGATGTCGTCGTCACCACACGCAGATTATTTAAGTCAGAAAAAATACTTTCTTTCGAAACCCTCGTGATTCCGGTCATCATCGCACGTTCCAGATAAGGATTCGTTTTAAACGTCGCATTAAACAGACTCCGCACAAACGTTGTAAATTCCGCCCAGTAGCCATGGACATACGCTTCCTGCATCGGCGTGTCGTACTCATCCAACAGAATAATCACTCTTCTGCCGTAATACCGCGCCAGATACATACTCATATTATTGAGCGCCGCTGCGGCCTCCGCATCACCCATATGCAGATTGACCTCGTTGTATGCTTTCTTCTCATTTCCGCTCAGCAGATCCCCGTCCAGAAGGTACCGGTTTTCTTCATACACTCTCGCAATCTGCTGTTTGATCTGGATTTTCGCTTCCGAAAGCTGATCTGCTTTCACGGCTGCAAAACTCAAAAAGATCACCGGATATGTTCCCTGCAGTTCCCGATATTTTTCTTCTTCCCAAACGCCAAGTCCTTCAAACAGATCGCCCCGGACGGCATATTTATTAGAGAAAAAGCAGTTCAGCATGCTCATATTCAGTGTCTTGCCAAAGCGGCGGGGGCGGGTGATCAAGGTGATTTCATCCCCGTTTTCCCACCAGTCCTTGATGAAGTGAGATTTATCCACAAAGAAATAATGGTTTTCCCTTAAGGATGCAAAATTCTGTTTTCCTATACTAATTACTTTTTCCATCCATCACACCTGCTTTCGGAATTTGTCCTTTTCTCGATTATACACTATCCTTTCCTGAATTCCAATCTTAAAACATCCCATTCGCCGCAAACGTAAAAAACAACAACGCCAGAAACAGCACTTCCAGCACCGCTCCCAGAATGGTAATGATCTTTCCCGTCTTCTCTTTCCAGATTTTTTTCATCCCCAGATACAATAGAATTCCGATCACCGCGCCAAGCGTATTATCGATCACATCCGTAATATCACTCGCGCCGATCGCAAAAATATACTGCGTCACCTCAAAAAACAGGCTCAGTCCCGATGCAAGGAGAATGCGGTTCTGGATTTCGCTGTCCGGATAGAAGGCTGAGATGCAGAGGCCGAACGGCAGAAAGACCAGCATATTTTCGATAATTTCACTAATCTGCACTTTCCCGTTCACCACAACCGACGCCGCATACGGAATCAGATTAATCCCCCGCAGGTGCGGAATTTCTTCCGGGCGCAGGGAGAATTTGAATAAAATGCACCAGACAAGCAGCGCCAGATAAACGCCGAATACCACCAGAAATGCTTTTGATTTTTTCTTATTTGCCAGAAATCCCATCTTGGTTTTCCCCCTCTGAATCAGATTTTGTATACGTCTGATTCTATCAGAACATTCTTAGGATTCCTCTTCTCTTTTCCAAAGAAATCCCAACGGATTTCCTAAGTTTTTCTTAATGCCGCCGGAAAAATCCGCACAGCGTAAAAAGCGGCTCTCCAGAATCTTCCGAAAAGCCGCTTTTCCAACGTTTCTATTTTATTTGTTTCAATCCACAGTCGGTAATTTCACAGAGTCTGACATGTCAGCAGAATGCTGACTGTGGTTTGCCTCATATCAGTGGGGGATACCGATTTCTCTCCGCCCGCCACTGCCGTTAACTTTCTTATTTGCAATTCATCTCACCACCTATAGAGGTGGGAGAATCCTTGCTATTATTTGTTGAAAACTCTTATTTCTTAATCTCATATCCGCAGTACTGCATCACAAGCTCGCAGAACATTGCGTTTGCCCAGGAGAACCACTCTCTGGTGTAAACGGTCGGATCATCTACGAAAACGCCCTCGTGCATCAGTCCTGTGCCGCCGTCGGTTGCCATCAGTTCGTGGATCATCTGATGTTTCTCCTCTTTTGTCGGTGCGGTCAGTCCCTCGATAGCTTTTGAGATGTGCCATACGTAGCGAACCGGTGTGTGCGGGCTTCCGATTCCGGAAAGCTTCGTTCCGGAATAGTAGAACGGGTTTGCCTCGCTTAAGATCAGCTTTCTTGTGTTGTCAGCCACTTCCTGGCTCTTTGGTTCATAGCCAGATAGCTCATAGCCAGAAGGCTCGGTACATTGGCATCATCCATCAGATTGTACTGGCCAAAACCATCTACTTCGTATGCATAAACATCGCCCAGTCCCCAGATATGAGTCGTACCATACGTTTCAATCGCATCTTTTACGGTCTTTGCCATTTCTTCTGCTTTCTTTGCAATCTCCTCTTTACCGCCGACAAAATCTGCGATCTCTTTCAGGTAGTTCAGAACAACAACCGCAAACATATTGGACGGAATCAGATATCCGTAACGGCAGGAGTCGTCGCTTGGACGGAAACCGGACCAGATCAGGCCAATGCCGGATTTTACCTGCGCACCTTTTCCGTCGCGGGAAAGCGTATCGGTGTAGGAGCAGTTTTTACGGATGAAGCTGTACGGAGATTTCTCCTCGTGATTCATTTCGGTCTCAAATACAGTCAGGATTTTATCAACACCTTCCCAGAAAACCTCGTCAAACTGATCCGTTCTTCCGGTGTTCTTCCAGAACAGATAGGAGAACTGCAGCGGATAGCAGAGAGAATCGATCTCATACTTTCTCTCCCAGATCCACGGTCCCATATCGGTCTCGTCCTTCTCCCAGCAGTTGCCGTTCGGTCCTTCGTTGAATGCGTTTGCGTATGGATCGATGTTGATGCACATAAACTGGCGGCGGATGAGGCCTGCGATCAGGTCAGCCAGCTCCGGGTCGTTCTGCGCCGGAACAAGGTACGGGCGCAGCTGTGCTACCGAGTCACGCAGCCACATGGCCGGGATATCTCCGGTGATGACGTAGGTGCTGCCGTCCTCCATTTTCTTTACGGTTGTGTCGAGGGTATTGGAGTAGCATCGTTCAAACATATCAACGATTTCCGGCTCGTCTTTCAGTTTTTCTCTCAGGCTTAAAATCAGCTCCTGAATGGACTTTGGTAAGGTCTCTTTCATTCTTTTTTCATCCTTTCGCTCAATTTTTCTTATTTCCCGTTATTCTGCAACAGGGCATCTCCGCAATCGAAAATGCCCTGTTGTAGTTCTTATAAAATTAATGTATCAGACTTATTTCTGTGCGTCAATCTGTTTCTGAGCTTCTTCGCGGATGGTCTCCCAGCCTGCGGTCTCAAGCTCTGCATCGATTGTTTTTACAAGCTCTCTCGGATCCTGTGCGCCGGTGAATAACTCAGAATAGTATTTCTCATATACGGCACGGCAGTTTGCAAGCTCTGTTTCGATGTTGGAGGTATCAAGGTTGAATCCAAGCATCTCAGACGGAGTTGCTTTCTCGTTCAGCTCTTCTACTTCATCCCACTGGTTGAAGTCAACATCGTCTGTCTGTGTTACATTGAAGAAAGTACCCTGGGTATATCCGGCCATGCCCCAGTCAGTGGTCAGGCGGTGTACTTTATTGTCATCGGTGTACTCGAAGTCTGTTCCTTCTGCTCCATAGTAGAACCAGTCACGCACTTTGGAATCGGTGTTTACCAGGTTCAGAAGCTGAAGTGCTTTGTCCGGGTGTTTGCATCCGGAGTAGATACCATTGATGGAACCACGTACGGTTGTGTTGGAAACGACTGTGTTGCCATACTGTACTGCTGAACAATTGGCGATACCATTGTTCGGGCCCCATGTTGTTTTTGCAGCGCCGCTCCATCCCTGTGCAGCAAAGAACATTGCGTATTTGCTGGAATCATCTGCTGTCGGAGCATCTCCGTTGATGATACCTTCCTGATACATTTTACGAACGATATCCAGGTTGGAAAGGATTTCTTCGTCATCCAGCGGATTGACAACGGTCTTGCTGTCATCGCCGTATTTAACGCCGATTGCCGGAAGTCCGGAGCTTAAATCATCGTAGTTCAGGTTCAGCAGGAAGTTTGCACCATTTTTGGACATGAAGTACGGAGATCCGCCTTCGCCCTCTTTTACTGTCTTCAGAGCATCGTACAGAGTATTGAAATCTGTTACAGAATTTACATCAATGTTATATTTGTCTGCAATATCCTGATCCCATACAAAGTACTCGGAAAGGGAGCTGTCTTTGTAGGTCGGTACGCCGTAGATTTTTCCATTTACTTCTACTGCTTTCCAGTAATCTTCCGGAATCATGTCATACAGCTCGGAAGCGTTGTCTTTGAGCAGATCTGTAATGTCCATCAGTGCGCCGGTGTTCACCTCAGAAGAGTAACGGTTCTGGTCGGTGAACAGGATATCGAAATACTCGCCGGAGTTTGTGATAACGCTTCTTCTGTTATCCCAGTCGCCCCACGGAACGATCTCCATGTCTACATTAACGCCGATTTTCTCCTCCAGATATGGGTTGATCTGTGCAAGCCACTCATCATAATCCTTCGGCATTCCGTTACCAACCTGAATCCATTTCAGTGTAACAACTTCATCTTTTGCATCACTCTTTGAAGAGCTGCTGCTTCCGTTGCTGCTTCCGCAGCCTGCCAGCATGCCACCGGCCATAACAGCAGAAAGTGCAAGAGCTAAAAACTGTTTCTTTTTCATTGTAGCATCCTCCTGATATAAAATATAGAATGTTGAAATTATCCTTAACCGAAGCCTTTTGCTTCAGTATGAGATCCATAAAGGTAAATGGTCGATCAGCCTTTTACCGCACCGACCGTCAGACCGGAAATGAAGTATTTCTGGAAGAACGGATAGCAGCATGCGATCGGGATGATGATGATGATTGCCATCGCCATACGGGCGCCCTCTTTTGGCATCGAGTTCATGTACTGTGCCGTGGTAACGCCAAGGGACGGGTTATTTGCCATCATCTCAATGTTTCTCTGTACGTGATCCAGCAGCGCCTGCAGAGAATACAGCTTGGTATCGCTGATGTACAGGGAAGACTGGAACCAGTCGTTCCAGTAACCGAAGGTGAGGAACAGGGCGATCGTTGCCATCAGCGGTTTCGACAACGGCAGGGCGATCTTTCCGAAAATCTGGAATTGAGTTGCTCCATCGATCTGTGCTGACTCAATGATAGATTCCGGAATGTTGGTCTTGAAGAACGTTTTACAGATGACAACGTTGAACGAAGAAACACAAAGCGGAAGAATCAGCGCCCAGATACTGTTTTTCAGATTCAGAAACTGTGTGTTGACTACATAAGAAGAAATCATACCACCGTTAAAGATCATTGGAATGAAAACGACCATGGTAAAGAATCCGTTCAGTTTGTAGGTGCTTCTGGAAAGAACGTAACCCATCAGCATCGTAAGGGCAACTCCGATTACCGTACCGATAACCGTTACCGCAACGGAAACGCCAAGTGCTGTCAGGATCATCTGTCCTTCCCGAAGAAGGAATTTGTAAGAATCCAGCGAGTATGCACTCGGAATAAACTGGTAGCCGTTCATCTTGATCGAATGCTCGGAAGAAATCGAGATCATAAAGATGAATACCACCGGGATAATACAGGCCAGGGCGAGGATCACAAAAATAACATTGAAAATTGCATTTGTAGATCCCTGGATCTGATTTAAATGTGAAGAGGAAGCCAGATCAAGATCTTTTTTCTTTTTTGCCATTTTCGTACCTCCTTAAATAATCGCGCTGTCTTCATCAATCTTCTTCACAATGGCATTGGCAAGAAGGATGGTGATGCAGCATGCAACAGACTGGAAGAATGTTGCCGCAGAAGTCATTCCGATCGGAGTGGAAGACTGCAGTGCGTTGTATACATATGTGTCGATAGTTGCTGTCGTTTTGAAGATCGAACCGCTTGCTCCCTGAGAAAGCTGGAAGAACAGTCCGAAGTCGGAGTAGAAGACCTTTCCGACATTCAGGATGAACATCATGATGATGACACTCTTTAAGCAAGGCAGGGTAATGTGCCATACCTGCTGTCTCTTGTTGGCGCCGTCCATAACGGCTGCCTCGTACAGTGTTGTATCAATACCGGAAATGCTGGACAGGTAGATAACCATGTTGTATCCGGTAGATTTCCACAGATACATGAAGATCAGGATAAATGGCCATACACCGGCACTCATGTACCACTGAATCGGTTCCTTGCCTGCGTTTCTCAGAATGCTGTTGATCAGACCGTTATCCTGGTTCAGGAATGCATCCAGGAAGTAGGAAGCTACAACCCATGACATGAAGTACGGGAAGAACATCATGGTCTGATATACCTTCGATGCTCTTTTGTTGTGCAGCAGGCTGATCATGATAGCCAGTCCTACGGAAAACACCATACCCAGGGCGATAAATGCCAGGTTATACAGGATTGTATTTCGCAGAATGACGAACAGATCATTGGATCTGATCAGGAACGAAAAGTTTTTAAATCCGGCCCAGTCACTGTGGAGCAGGTTGTAAATGAAACTCTTTCCACCGGTGATTTTGTAGTTCTTGAATGCAATAATCAAACCGAACATAGGCAGGAAGCTGAACAGAATGTACCAGACTGTGGTAGGCAGCGCCATGACGGTCAGCTCGGTGTCATTCTTGGTCCAGCGGTTTTTTTTCTTTTTGCTTGGTTTACTCAAGATTTTTTCCTCCTTCTCCCGATTGCTCGGGCTTATCACTTTATCCGTTTATCTTACAAACGGAATCCCGGTAAATAATCTTTCCGGGAATGCGGTATACCTCGCCGCCCTTTTTCTGCGGTTCATTCATATGTTTGATCATACGTTTTGCCGCAAGACGTGCAATCGCGTCGGTGTCAACCGCAACCGTGGTGAGCGGCGGACTGCACAGTTGTGCATAAATGGAATCATCAAAACCGGTCACGGAAACATCCTCCGGTACGCAGATTCCACGCTCTTTTAATGCCTGCACTAATTTGAATGCGGTGGCATCGCAGTTACAGACAAATGCGGTGGGCAGCTTCTCCGGCAGCAAAAGCGGAATGGCAATGCTTCATCGCTTCGGTCCGGGATTCTCCACTCATTTTTCGGGGAAATTCCCTCCTCCAGCATTCTCCGCAGATATCCGAGATATCGGTCGGAAATACTGGTTGTACTTCCTACGGTTCCGACAAATCCGATGTCTGTGTGGCCCTGCTGGATCAGGTAATTGGTCAGCTCATAGGAGCTGTAAATATTCTCGGTGATGACGGAATCGGATTTGTGGGTTCGATCGTAGATGTCCACATACACTTTCGGGAGATCAATCTGTGCAATCTGCTCCCGGACACCCTTATCGAGAATACCAAGAAAGATCAGGCCGTCGAACAGCCCTCTGGTCTGTATCGTGTTCATGTCCGACGGGAGTGTTGCTGTTGTCGGAGAAATCATGATACTCGAGCAGGATGCTCTCTGCAGCTCGTAGATGATCCGCTCGTACATTGCCATATAAAATTTTCCTTCGTCTCCGGAGCTGAACCGCGGACTCATGATGATACCGACTTTTTTGCTCTTCCGTTTTCCGTAGTCCGGAAGGACATAACCGGATTCTCTCGCAAGCGCAAAAATCTTTTCTTTCAGTTCTTCTCCCACGCCGTCTTTTCCGTTCAGCGCCTTGGAAACTGTTACTTTACTGATGCCCAGCTTATCTGCCAGGTCCTGCATGGATACTGATTTTCTCTCTGCCATGTTACCAACAGCCCCTCTATTTGTTTCTTAACTTGTGTTTAGATGTTAACATCTTTTAGAAAGATTGTCAATAGCCTTTTCGTTATTTTGTATATTAAAATTCTTATTTTCCAGTCCTAATTTGTATAGATCGAGGAGTATTCTTCTGTTTCTTTTGATTTTTTAGACAGAAAATCTGTGTTCTTGTGTTAAGTCACATAACATCTTAATATTAACGCAGTACTTTTTCGCCTGTTTTCATTTTTAACGAAAAAGCAGCGGAAAGTCTGACTTTTTCGTCTAATTGTCATACTCCCCGCTGTCTTTTTTCATCTTCTGCTGTTTTTCATACTACCGCCAGACAGCCATGGCCTCATTGCCTGACACCGCCGTAAAACCGCGGAACAATGATTACCCGCAAATAAAGGTAACCACACCCTTGTCATTATCTGACAGGCTTTCCATATCTTTCTCTGCGGTTCCCTGCTCCACAATCTCCACTCCATAACGGAACTCACTGAATCCGGACAGGTCCATCTTGAAGTTTGTTTCCCATGTGTTATTCATAATCCAGCTGTAAACCGGCCGTTTATTATTCTCCTCTTTGTTATCGCACAGAAGGATTGGGTGGGATTCCATCTCCCCCATGTAAAGTAACGGTGTGTCAAAAGTATTAACCAGAATCGTCTGATCTTTTGTCCGGTAAACGAGCCCTTCATCCGCAATATAGTATTCCATATTGGTGCCAGGAAGCTGATCAATACCAGGGCGCATGGTAACACCTCCGTTCTGGATCATCACTTCCGCATCCGGAAGATTTAACGATAACGGAAGGTACAGGCTTTCGATATCCTCGCTTAATGTTTTGGCTACCCGGTAAGAAAACTCAATTTTCGGAAGATGACGGTACATTTTGATCACAATACTGCTGTGATACGTTCCCTCCAGGGTAAAGATCAGTTCTACTTTGGTAAACACCGGTCCGTGATCCAGAATTTTCACATCCGTAAGGTCACCCTGATACTGCTCTGCGTGAAGTCCGCGGATATTTCTTCCGATCAGACTGCGTTCCGCATAAACCCCCTTCCGTATTTCGGTGCGTTCATAAACCGGCGTGAAGAACGTTTCCAGACCGGATTTGCACATTTCAACCTCTGCTTTTTTATTGTAAAAGGAGGTAATACCCTCTCCGACTTTCCATTTGATCTGAAAGAAATCGTTTTCCAGACCGTAAGGCAGTTTGTAACTTTCCGGATCGTACGTGTTCACAATATCGCGCACCCGCTCTGCGCCTACCCAGGCAGTTCTGGTGAACAGGGTCTGGGACGGAGCCGGCTGCTCTTCGTACGTGAACGTTTTCTCTTCCATTGGCTCAAATTCTGCCAGAAAACTTATCAGGACTCCGCGCGGATGAGCAGACAGCTGCACCTCCATCTCCTGTTTTGTTTTGTCATCGGTTACTTTAACTGCAGAAAGACTTAAGGTTTCTACGTAAAATTCTACCGGAAATACTCTCTTTTGATGGCTTGTGGAGACCGCCTTCACTTTACCGGACAGATTATAATAGCGCAGAATATCACCCAGTTTATGGCACTGCTCATTTTTACGCATCGCTGCTGCCTCATGTGCTTTGGATGCATAACTGTTTTTCCGCATATCCAGATTTGTCACCATGGTATCGTACGGATTCGTTACCGTAGCAGAATGACCCCAGGTGTGCTCTGCATATAAAAGAGAATTATCGCCATATGCCTGAATCAGTTCTTCGTTATGTACCCCTGTTTTTTCTTCCAGTCGGTCGCAGATATGGTTCAGTCGTACGGCCTCTTTGTAATGTTTCACCGCATATGGTGTACTTCCAACGCCATTGCCCCACCAGTCATTGATGGCACCTCGATACACCGGTGCATCCTGCACTTTATCCCGGATCTTGTCATACAATTCCTGAAGCGTCACCATATGCATGGTGACTTCTTCGCCATATTTTTCATTAAACAGCGCAACCGTATCTGCAATGGCCGGGTTGATCGGCGCATTATCCGAAAAAACGCCGGAAACACTGGTGATATAGAAATCGTACGGATAACCGTTTTCTTCATATTCCTTTATGCTCGCAGCCAGATTCGTGTGCAGATTTTCCAGAAGTCCTGTCACATCACCATTCTTTTTGCCGAAGTAGTTTTCCGTCATAAAATTAACATTTTTGTTCAGAACAATGCCGAGGGCATTTCCCAGGTTATAATGCTCACCATTCCATACCAGCAGACGCTGTCCGTTCTCATTTTCCCAGAAATACGGTTTCTGGTTCTGATACAGCGGATACATGCCGTGATGGGTATGGATATTGGTATACAAAAATTCTACTCCGTTTTCGATCAGGGCATCGCGCTGTCCCATGGAGATACCATTAATATCTGCAATCATGGCTGTTTTGATCTGGATTCCTTTTTCGCCGCAGATTTCCTGTATCGTATGGATTTTTTCTTTCAGATATTTGCAGTCGGCAAGATCATTAAAGTTCAGATAATTGGCAGACAGACCGATATTTCCTTTTTTTACCAGATCGAAAAACTTTTCTTTTTCTTCCTCCGTTGCCATTTTGAAGAACTGCTCCACGCAGTACCATGTCTCACAGTTCCATTTCAGATCTTTCTGGGTTGTGTTGTTTTTGATTCCATTTTCAATCAGTTCGACTGCCCGGCGGATGTTGTTTGCCTGGTTGTAGATCACCTGCTCCTGCAGATCGGTGTATCCCACGTCAGTGTGGGAATGATGTACGATGTAGACTTCTCTGATTTTGTGTGTCATGATAATTTCTCCTTTTCCTGTTCTATGTTGTTCAAAATTTTTATCTCTCTTTACCCCACAGATGCTACCAGCATTTTAATCATTTCGCCCTCTTCCGGTACAATCCGGTATGTTCCGACCGCTGCCGGAACGATGGCGGTTTCTGCGTAATGTACCGTGAACGGTGCAAAGCTGCCATCCATGCTCTCGATGCGGACACTTCGTCCCTCCACGAGATTCATCACATGAACCGTGTCATCCATCGAGACGGTGTGCGGCCCGGAAAGTGTATAGCGGATTGTGTCGATAAACTCGCGGCTGTGCAGTCCGGTGCGCTCCACTTCACAGTTTTCTGTTTTTTCCAGTGTTTTCTGCTGGCCGACGATATTGTCGTACACCCATTTGGTATCGCGGTTCCACTGGATATTTTTCATACCGTGGTCGAGGTGGATCGGACGCGGCAGTCCATCCATGCCAAGGCGGCCCCAGTCCCAGAGTTTGAAGGTAAAGATATACGGTGTCGCACTGATCTCCAGCACCATCGTGTTTTTTCCTGAGCAGTGCACCGTTCCTGCCGGAATCAGCACATGATCGTGTTTTTTGACCGGGATTTTGTTGGCATATTTTTCCGCAGGGAAAAGTTCTTCTCCTTTTTCTGCTGCACGGAGTTCCCGCTCCATCTCTTTTTTTATCCACGCCTTCTTTGAGGCCGAGGTATACATACGTTTCCTCGTCTTCATCGGCATCCAGAAGATAGTAGCTCTCATCCTGCGTATATGGCATGCCGAATTTTTCATAGATATATTCGGTCAGCGGATGTACCTGCAGGGAAAGATTCTGACCGCCCATCGTATCCAGCAGGTCAAAACGGATCGGGAATTCTGCGCCGAACCGGCCGTGGACTCTTTCACCCAGCAGTTCATGCGGCGCATAGAAGACAAGATCCTGTGCCGGTACTTTTAAGACTTTTCCGCCGATTTCCAGATTCAGGCTGTTTTCCTCCGGAACTCCGTCAAAGCTCCACGCGAAATTTTCCTTCGATGCATCCAGACCAAAGTTTTCCTTCATCCACTGACCGCCCCATACGCCAGGGTCGAAATACGGCTCCATACGAAATGGCTGTCTGGCAAGCTGCTGCAGTGCGCCTCGGAAGGCATTTCCCGTTGTAAGAACCGGTGCATTTTCTTTCTCCGTATCCAGAAGATACGTGAATTTTTCATACCGCTCTTTTTTATAGCGGTCCGCCAGACGCCATTCAATGAAAAATCCCCGTTTATATTTCGTCAGGATCGGATCATTATAATTGGTACTGTGCCAGTTTGGCATGCCGCTCCGATAGCGGAGCTGAACTTCCCAGCGGGTCAGATCGCAGTAAACAAGTAGATCTGCCTCGGTCAGAAGCTCTGCCGCTGTACCAACGATCACGATCAGACCACCGTTTGTATCTTTTTCTTCCGCACGTTCTGTCTCAATTGCTTTTTTCATGGTTTCCAACTTTTCGCTCTCAAACCAGGTGTCTATGGTTTTATGACACATAATGCCGAAAACACGGTCATCGGTGATGTAATCTTTAAATTCTCTTAACAGCGTTTCTTCGTCTTTGGCGCAGTCTTCGATATCAAAAATCCGATCCGGCTGCAGCGCATTTGCCAGTTCCATCATTTCTTCTTTTCGTACACCCGGATACAGATCAAAGGAAAGAATACAGGTTTTCTTTTCTTTCTGTTTTTCCTGAACCGCCCGTTTTAATTCTTCAATGATCTCCTTTTTTTCATCCCAGATTTCATTTTCATATCCTGTGATTTTCATTTGCGGATGTAATTCGTAGTTTCCATATTTCTTTTTTAAATTCATTTGGATTCTTTTCCTTTTCTTAATTTTTCTTCCATCCATTGGGGTGTTTCCTGCGCCGATCAGACCTATCATCTTTGTTTCAACGCTTTCGCATCTGGCGGATTTCGCACTTCTGTCCGGTTTCGTTTTTTTAGATGTCATATGTTTACAGTTCCACCGTGTACTTATAACGATTTCCCGGATAATAGCAGATCGAATATTCAAAAACCTCGCCGCCCTTCAGGAATGTCTGCCGTGTCCGGATAAAAATAGGCATCTGCGCATCAATTTTCAGTGCTTTCTGCACCTCTTCCGATGGAAGTGCCGCCTCAAGCGTATCCCGGCCGGATTCAATATAGATTCCATGTTTCTCCCGCAGATACTGATACAGCGATTCCATGTATGGCTCCGGCTCTGTTGGCAGTTCGCAGATTTTTTTCAGATACGTAATGGTATAGACCATGGGTTTTCCCACAGCATTCCTCACACGTTTCAGGCAATAACATGGCTCCGTCAATGGAATCTGCAGACTTCTTGCTACCGTTTCCCCGGGACTTATCAGTTCCATCTTGCAGTATGTTGTCTGCATTTCGATATGATGCTTTTTCATTTCTTCCGTGAAACTGATGACACCTTCCATCTGCTCTTCGACTTTCTCGTAGACAACATCTGTTCCGATGCCGCGCCGTGCACGGGCGTAACCGCTCTGTACCAGATTCGTCATCGCCTGGCGTACTGTCACACGCGAAAGCTCGTACTTTTCCATCAGCTCTTTTTCTGTTGGCAGAAAATCTCCTTTTTTGTACGTGCCGCATTCGATCTGCTGTTTCAGAATCTGTTCTAGCTGCGCATACAGCGGCGGTGCTCCCGGATTTCTATCCATTTTTGCAGTTTCTCCTTCTTCTTTTCTCTCCATAGCATTGTATTTTTGTTTCTGAAAATATTTTTGCTCTATTGTGTTTTTTCAGGAAACTGTGACAACAGGCCTTCCATGGCACGGCCGGATGTTTCCGTTTCTATCTGAATCCGAATCTTTCTTTTCTCGCACTCTCTTTCCAGTTCTTTTCCAAACCAGGAAAAACTTTTTGCAATCTGTCCGCCCAGAAGCAGCAGATCCGGCTGATATTCCTCCAGCACAGGAAGAAGGCCAGCCGCCACATCTGCTCCAAATCTTCTCCAGACTTCTTCTGCCTCCATGTTTCCCGCTTTTACCAGACCATACAATTCTTTTCCACTCCACACTTTTCCTGTCACAGCCAGGCTAATCTGCTCCAGCCCGCGCACAGAAAGATAATCGTCCAAAATGGAATCTCCAAACGGCTGTTGATAAATCCATCCATTTTCCGGCACACCTTTTCCCGTTTTTACTGTTTTGCCGTTTTCTACAAAAGCAGATCCGGCGCCGGTTCCGATGCAGACGCACAGAATTTTATCCGCATCACGGCAGTTTCCGTACCAGCTTTCTCCCAGTGCAAATGCTTCAATGTCATGTAAAAACAAAAATCGTGCTGATCCAAGTTCCGGCACGCGCGCCTTGATTTCTCTCTCCAGTGGAATCCCGTAAATGGCATCGTACTTATTCAGTCCCTGCATCCGGCTGATTCCATTTTCATAATCAAACGGACCCGGAATCGCCATCCCAACTCCGACAACACTTCCGTCTGCTTCTCTCATCAATTCCCGGCAAATCTTTGCAAAATTGTCCAGAATCTTCTCTGTGCTCTTCTGCGCCTGTGCTGGAAATTTCCGGATTTTTGTTCTTACTCCATTTCTGTCCGACACACTTCCTTTGATTTCCGTTCCGCCAACATCCAGAAGGATATATTTTTTTCTGCTCCATCCCGCTTCCGTCCCTTTTCATCTTTTCCCCTGTATTTTTTCTGTTTATATGCCAATAGAATCTCATTTCTTTGTATTGGCTCTCCCTGCCGCCTTGTTATAATGTTATAACCTATTCATTTTTCTGTTGCAAGCGCCTGTCTGCAATTTTGTCTGCTTTTGCAAAACTTTGTGAAAACGCGATAATACGTTTTATGCACTTGGCGCAGAACGCAAAAAATCCCCTGTTTCCGGGGGTTTTTTATACACTCCGGACAGAGGATTTTTCTTATTTTCTACTTATTTCAATACATTTTCCAATTTAACAAAAAGGTTATTCATCTCCTGCACCACACTCTGCAGACTCTTTTCCCCGACATAGTTTCCAATCGCAAACAATGCCTTATACAAAAAATTAACCGCCCCCTGCAATTCTTCGTTTTGCTCTTTTGTTTCTTTCCGAAGCTGCTGCAGTTTTTCTGCCATCGGAAACAATTCCGCAAGAATCTGCTCTTTTCGTGCCCGGTCCGACGGTTCATCTGTCTCCATTTCTTCGAGATCATAGTTATCTGTTCTGCCGCATTTTCCCTTGCACACTGCGCAATCCGGATTCAGACGGTTCTTTTCTGCCTCCACGCGTACAATCCAGGATTTCCCCTCTTCTTCCCTCAGCTCTTTTTCCGGATTTGCCGCACAAATTCCGCCAAGCAGAATCTCATGCGTGGCTTTGTCCGGGCGGTGACCATTGCTGTCACCGCTGGAAAACTCCTGCGATTCACCTTTTGCTGCTTCTCCTCTTCCATCTACCGACCGGGCCAGACCGATCAGCGCACCAAGAAGCTCCTCTTGTATCTTCGTCATACTCATTTTTCTAATACCTCTTACCGAGCTTTTCATTTTTTTCGTCTTACATATTCCACAAAGCAGAATGTACCAATTGTAAAATAACTTTTAAGGGCACACGCTAATTACTATATCTGATTTTCTACAAAATTTCCCCCTCCGTAGAAATCACCACGGTTTTCACCGGAATCTTCTTTCCACTCTCTTTCAGCGCCATCTTCACGGCACGCTCCATTCCTGCGCAGCACGGAACCTCCATGCGTGCAACCGTGATACTCTTAATATCATTCCGCATGAAAATCCGCGCAAGTTTCTCGGAATAATCGACATCGTCAAGTTTTGTACAGCCTACGAGAACGACATGATCCCGAATGAAATCCTGGTGGAAGTTTCCATACGCATACGCTGTACAATCCGCCGCAACGAGAAGGTCTGCTCCTGCAAACATCGAAGCCCGCTCCTGCACCAGCTTGATCTGCACCGGCCACTGGCGGAGCCGGGACGGAACTGCTGCAGAATTTTCCTGCGCATCTGCACGGTCAATCGCCCAGCTGTTTTCACCTGCTTTTCCTGCTCCGGTATTCTCCTGTCCGGCCGCCTCTTTTGCCTTCCGCTGGTTCTCTTTTACCGCCTCCTCATCGTACGGCAGCGCCTCCCGCTCCACAAACGAAATCGCATCTGCCGGACAGACCGGCAGGCAGTCACCGAATCCGTCGCAGTAGTCATCCCGGATCAGCTTTGCCTTCCCGTCAACCATCGCAATCGCACTTTCATGACAGGCATGCGCACAAAGCCCGCATCCTGTACATCTGTCTTCCTCTATCTGAACAATTTTTCGAATCATCACTGAATCTCCTTTTTTCTCTTTGTTTCTCAATACCTGTTTGTTTCTCAACCATGATATCATACTTTATCCCTGTTTTGACAGTTGTTTTTTTTAGTAGTTTTTTCCTACAATACCAACTCTTCATCCAGAGCCAGCGAATAAATAATTTTCTCTTTCACTTTCTTCCCTGTCGTCCGCTCCAGTGCCTGCTGGTAATAGACGAGCTGTTTTTCATACCTCTTTTTCAGCTCCCCGGCTTCTCTCACACGATCCGTTTTGTAGTCCACAAGAACAATCTCATCCCCCTCCGGGAACCATGCGTCAATGATTCCCTGCACGAGAATGGTTTCATCTTCCGGATAGGACGGATCTGCCTCACTTGCCGGAACGGACATCACAAACGGCTGCTCCCGCTTCAGGGTTTCATTCAAAAAGGCATTCCGCATCCGCATTCCAACCGGACTTTTTGCGAAAGCAAGGATCGATTTGAAATAAATGCATTCCGCTGCTTCTTTCGTCATCTTTCCTTCTGCAATCAATTCCTCCGTCTGTGCCATCAGCTCTGTGATGCTGTACGCTCTGCGGTAATCGAGACATTCCAGCAGGCGGTGGTACGCCGTTCCGCGGTCAGAGCCCGTCAGAGCCGCAACATGATCCTTTTTCAGAAAGCCCGGCACAATTGGTACGAGTTCTTCCTGCGCGAACAGCTCTTTTCCGATCTCGGATTCCTCCATCCCGGCCTTCTTCAGCTGTGAAACGGTAACCTTTACCGGAATCTGTTTTTCCTTCTCATACGGATACTGGTAGGCAAACCGCTCCTCCACAAGTTCCTTCAGCGCCGCTTCTCTCGGCGGCTGCTTCGGAATTTCCATGATCTTCTGCTCATTCACCGCGCGCTCCATCTGATGCAGCACTTCTCCCTCAACAAGTCCTGCCGGTGATACAAGGCGGATCGTTACCGGAATTTTCTCCGCATACAGCGGATTGTCCGCATTCCCTGCCAGACCAAATTGTTCATACAGCCCGTCGAAACACCGGTTTCTCGAAAATGCCGGCAAAATCCAGTCGAGATACCCGGATGCACTGCTCAATGTCTGATACGACAGCAGCTCCTCCTGCCGCCCCGCATGCGCCGCGCACTGCTTCACGCGGCTCTCCAGCTTCGACGCCATGCCCGTCATAATCAGCTTCTCCTTCGGTCGCGTCATGGCAACGTAAAGCACCCGCAGCTCCTCCGCCAGATTTTCCAGCTTCATGCTCTGCCGGATGATCTGCCGCGGCAGTGTCGCCTGACGGACGCGGTGCTCCGGATCGATCGCATCCGCGCCGATGCCCATGCGGGAATGGAGTACAAGCGCCGCACGGCTGTCCATCTGGTTAAACGATTTGCCCATGCCCGAGAGGAACACAACCGGGAATTCCAGTCCTTTACTCTTGTGAATACTCATGATACGCACCGTATCTGCGCTCTCCCCGTAAATATTCACCTCGCCGAAATCGACTTCATACTTCTGAAGCTGCTCGATATAACGGATAAAGTTGAACAGTCCACGGTAACTCGTCGCCTCAAATTCCACCGCCTTTTCCACGAGCATTTCCAGATTGGCCCGCCGCTGCACACCACCCGGCATCGCAGATGCATAGCCGCCGTAGCCCGTTTCATCGAGAATCTGTGTAATCAGTTCATGAATCGGCGTGTAAGGCACACGGCTCCGCAGCATTTCCAGCTGCTCCAGAAAACTTCCAAGCTTCTTCCGAAGCGCCTCATCTTCCCCTTCTGCCGCATATTTTCCACATGCCTCGTAAATTTTTACGTCTTTATCCACACAACGCACCGCCGCCAGTTCCGCATCCGTGCATCCGCAGATCGGCGAGCGTAAGATTGCGGTAAATGGAATCTCCTGGCAGGGATTGTCACACAGATGCAGATAATTCAGCACGGTCACAATTTCCTGTGTGGAAAAGTATCCCGTTTTCGATGTGCTGTACGCCGGAATTCCCGCCGCCTGAAGGACACGGGAGAAGGTCTCTGACCAGCCGCTGACTGCCCGAAGCAGGATCACGATATCACGGTACTGGATTTTCCGGTATTCTCCGGTCTCTTTGTCCACCACTTCTTCCTTTCCAACCATCTCGCGGATGCGCGCCGCAACGGCAGCCGCCTCCGTTTCCATTTTTGTCTCGCGCGACTTGTCATCTTCCAGCTCAGGCGCCTGGTCGTCCAGCAGCAGAAGCTCCGTTTCGTATGCCGTCTGCCACAGATCCGTATTTCCCTCTTCTTTCTTCGGGAACGCCGCACCCGCATGGAGGCTCGCCGCCTCATCATACGCAATGCCGCCAAGCTCCGGACTCATGAGCTTACGGAACACATAGTTCGCCCCTGCAAGCACCTCCGGCCGGCTTCGGAAGTTTTTGTCGAGATCGATTCTCTGCTGGCTTTCCCCGTCCTTCGCATACGTATGATATTTTTCCAGAAACAGCTCCGGCCGCGCCAGGCGGAATCCGTAGATGCTCTGCTTGATATCGCCAACCATAAACCGGTTCCATCTGCCTTCCTCCTCGCCGGACACTGCAGAGAGCAGTGCCTCCTGGATAAAGTTGCTGTCCTGATACTCATCGATCATGATTTCGCGGAACTGTTCCGAAAGCTCCCGCGCCGCATCGGTCCGCACCAGACGGCCGTCCTCCTGCTGCACAAGAATTTCGAGCGCAAAGTGTTCCAGATCGGCATAATCAAGAATATTTTTGCTCCGTTTTTTCTCTGCAAACGCTTTCGCAAACTGCTCCGTCAGATCGATCAGCACGCCGATCGGCTCCCGGCAGTCCGCAATCTCCTCCGCAATCTCGGTGCTGTCCTTCTCGAAAAACTGCTCTTTTAATTTCTGCAGTTCTTTTTTGCATGCATCGCGCTCTGCCTTCACCTGATCTTTCAGCGCCTCGCTCACATCGTCTGCCTTTTTCCGCGAAAGCGCCTTGAACTTCATTCCGGCCATCGCGCGCACCATTCCGTCGAACGATTCCGTCTCGATCAGCTCTTCCACCATCTGCTGATCTGATGCCAGCGCCTCGTCATACAGATACGGTCCGCCAGGGCTTACCGCCGTTTTTCGGTTTTCCTCAATTCCTTCCAGAATACTCGAGAGCCGCTTTTTCGCCTCAGCCATCAGTACCTGTACCCAGATGCTTTTCTGCACCGCCTCCGGCGAATCGATCTGATACGCCGCCCGGCACTCTTCGAGCCACTGCTCCGGCCACGGATAACTCATGGAAAATTCATACAGCTTCAGCACGAGCGCGTCGAGTCCGTCATCCTGTTTTCCCGCCGCGTAGCTCTCCACAAACCGTGTAAACGCAGGATCTTTTTCCGCAAACCGCTCCTCCATCACCTTCTGGATCACGTCACTTTTCATCAGGCGGATCTCTCCCTCATCCGCCATGCGGTATACCGGATCAAGATCGATCATCTGAAAATAATTTTTTATCACATACGAACAGAAGCCATGGATCGTGCTGATCTGTGCATGGTGAAGCAGGGTCTGCTGCCGCTGTAAATGCTCATTCTCTGGATTTTCCTCTAGGCTCTGCTGCAGGGCGCGGCCGATTCTCTCTTTCATTTCTCCCGCCGCTGCACGCGTAAAGGTCACGACAAGAAGCTGATCAATATCAATCGGGCGCACGGGATCTTTCACCATCGCAAGGATCCGCTCTACCAGAACCGCCGTCTTTCCGGAACCTGCCGCTGCGCTGACCAAAAGATTCCGGTCTCTCGTATCAATGACTTTCTGCTGTTCCGCTGTCCATTTTACTGCCATTTATCTCTCCCTCTTCTTTCTGGCTGATTACTTTCTCATACATGGAAAACTGCATTTCTCTTTCCTTTCCGGAAGGCAGTCACTCTTTTTGATCACTTTGTGTTATCTCCTGCATCGCCTTCATCAGCAGTTCCGTGTCCATGCCCTTCAGTTTGCGGTACTCGTATCCCTGAATTTTCTGGTCAAAACCGCAGATTCCCTGATATTCACAGTACGCACACGCCGTCGCACCGTCCCGCTGATACGGGGAAATTTTTACATTGCCCGAGAAAATGCCCTCGCCGATCTCACGCACCTTCTTTCTGGTGTACGTACGGATCACATCAAACTGCTCCGGCGACGCTACTTTCGAATAGCTCGTATAACTTCCATCCTTCTTCTTTCCAACCGGAATCACATCGGATGTCGTTCCGTCCTCAAGCACGCGGTCGAGAAGCTCCACAACTTTCCGGTCCGCATTCACAAGACCGTCCATCCGCAGCGCTTTCAGCATCCGCCGGCCCCACGCCTCGTCGGTCTCATCCTCCTCCTGATCGAGCATCGGATCATCAATATGATAATAGAACACGCCCGCCGGCTCCACCTGCTTGCCGGGATGCTTTTTCTGCTCCAGTTCCACCGCCGCATCGAGATAAACAGCAAGCTGCAGCTGCAGTCCATAATAGAGCGCCACCAGGTCGAGCGACGTATTTCCCGTCTTGTAATCGATAATTTTCACATAGACCTTATCGTCCGTCTCGCAGAGATCCACGCGGTCAATCCGTCCGCGCAGACGCATTTTCTCATGCTCCGACAGATCGATGTTGATCGCCGACAGCGAGTCCTCCATCGAGAACGAAACCTCGAATTCCCCTGGCTCAAATTCTCCCTGCCGGATCTGCTGCTGCAGTGCCCAGACAGTTCGTTTCAGGATCCGCTTCACGCGGATAATGCGGTACTGATTCCGGCTTGAACTCTGAAAAATTGTGTTTCCATAGTCCGCCATCGTCTCCTCGACACACTCCTCAATCAGACGGTCACGCGTGTCATCGGTCACCGTCTTCCAGGTCTCACCGTTCTCCTGCAGTTTTTTCGAAAACTTCTCAAGCGCCTCATGCATGACCGTTCCCATATCCGCCGCTTTCAGCTCATACTGATCCCGCTCGCGGATCTGAAGGCCGAACTCCATAAAGTGGGCAAACGCACACGCCGCATACTTTTCCAGCCGCGTTGCACTGTTTTTTAACGTATCTCCGTACAGTGCCGATGCCGCACTCTTTCCGATTACACCGTCCGCACAGCGCAGAAACGCCGCTTTTCGATACGTCTCCGCCGGAATTCCCGCCTCCGGATGTGCTGCATACCAGCGGTAAAGCTCCTCAAACAGCGGATCGATCTCTCCCTCCGCCGCTCTGCCAAGCTCCTCCAGAAACAGTGCCTCGCCGGAACGCGGCATTTCCAGTTTTTCCTCCGGTTTTTCCTCTTTTTCAATATCCCGCACCGGAATCTCCGGGAAGAGTTTTCGTATTTCGTTGATCAAATACGACGGATTCTGCGCCTCGCCGGACGCGCCCGCTTTCGCAAAGGAAAGGTACAGCCGCTCCGACGGTTTTGTCAGATTTCGGTAGAGATGGAATTTCTGCTGATACATCGTCTCCCGCGCCGTCGGGGACAGCTTCGCATCCGCCCGTTCCAGCTCCTCGCGGTCATATTCCGAGAGAATGCCGCCGCCCGCGTCGTGGCGCGGAATCAGCCCGTCATTCACGCCGACGAAAAACAGCACGCGGATGTCCTTCAGACGCGACCGTTCATTATCACCGATCAGTACCTGGTCCGCCGTCGGCGGAATAATACCGACAGATGCCTCCGCAAAGCCCGCCTCCAGAATTTCCTGATACTCTGCCAGCGTCATCTTCTCATCGCCCAGCACCTCGACAATTTTGTCCAGCAGCTCCATGACAATGCCGTAAATCTGGCTGTATTCTTTTGCGAACGCCTCCTGTCCCTGCTGCTCAAACTGCTGCCGCCGCTCCTCGAGCTTTTGCTGCATCTGATTCTGCACTGCCAGTGCATACAGCGCCTCGGTCCGCTCCCGCACAGTGGCATCTTTCTTTTTCATCTGCTCCGCAAACGGCTGCACTTCGGCATAGAACTTCTCCCGCAGAAGATTGCGCTGCGGCACTTCATCCGGCTTGATGCCGCGGTAACCCCTCGTCCACGTCTCCCCATACGCTTTCAGCCCACGGATGCCAAGTGCCAGGACATAGTTTTCCATCGCATCTGTCTCCTCACGGTTCAGACTCGAAAGACCGCAGCGCAGATAGCGGAAGACACTCTCGTAGGAAAAGCTCTGCACGACCATCTCAATCGCCGCGCGCAGAAATTCGACGAACGGGTTCATCAGGACGGAATGTTTTTCATCAACGAAGTACGGAACACCGCATTTTTCAAAGATTTCCCGCGCATACGTACCGTAAACGGAGAGATCTCCGGTCAGAACGGCGAAATCCTGGTAGCGCATGCCCTCCTCGCGCACCATGCGGCGGATCAGACGCACCGTCTCTTCCAGCTCGGCACGCGGATTCGGCGCTACGCTGATATAGATTCCCTGCTGGTTCGCCTCGTGTCCTGCTGCCGGATTTCCCGTCTTTGCTTCCGTTCCTGATTCCGGTCTTTTTTCTATTCCATTTCCGGAAAATCCTCTCTTCCCATACCGGAACAGTCTCTGCTCCAGCTGATCCATCGTGCTTCCCGGCTGAAAACGGCCATGTCCCGAGCGTCTGACCCAGATTTCCGGCTCCACCGGGCACCCTGCTTCATCTGCCGCTTTCATGAGCTGCTGGACAAGCTGGCGGCTCATCGCAAAAAGCTGATGCGGAATCGCCTTTTTATACGGGTCCTCCCGCTCATCCATAATAATCGTCACATAAACCTTCGCACAGAGCCGGAACAGCTTTCCAAGCACACCGATCTGCACCGGCGTAAATCCGGTAAACCCATCCACCAGTACCTCACTGTTTTTAATCAGCTCCGATTCTTCCAGCTTTCCCGCCAGAACTTCCAGCACATCCTCCGCCGTCACGTAACGGTTTTCCAGATATTCCTCAAACGCACGGTAGATCACACCGGTGTCCTTCAGCTTTGCCGCCAGCAGCTTTTTCTCTCCCGTCTCTTCCGCCCACGTATCAAGCTCGGACGGCGCAATCTGATACTGCTTCAGCTCGGAAATCAGCGATTTCATCTGCGAAACCGCACCGGTTCTTTTTAACGTGCTGCCAAGAATTGTCAGCTCCTTTTTCTTTTCCTGCGCAACGCGCTTCACCACGAGGCTTTTTCCCGTCTCTTCAAGCACCGGATACAGGCTTCCTCCGGTCTCCTCAAAAATACGGTAGGCCAGACGTTGAAAACTTAAAATATCAATATTTAAAATTCCGCCCGCCGGATGCAGAGACACGAGTTCTTTCTGCGTCTGCATCGTAAACTGCTCCGGCACGACGATCAGATAATTTTTCTCCGGGTGGCGCGCCGCTTCCGCCAGGATTTTTTCATACGCATACCGCGATTTTCCGGCCCCCGAATTTCCCATAATAAACTGCAGACTCATACCTTGCTCCTCCTGTTCTGATCCATTTCTGCCCCAAAATAAACATAGCTACAGTATAGCAGACTCTTTTTTTTGATGCAATCAACCTGCTGTAGAACAACCTTCATAAAAACCATTCTTCCCACATACATTATAGTAAAAACGCCCGCCTGTTCCGCCCCCGCTTCCCGCCCCGCAGACGGCTTTTCAAAAAGGAGTGTGCCCGCCCATGAGTTCCAAAACGAAAATTGTTGTACTACATATGAAAGAAGTGGTTTACACCGCTGTTTTTCTTGCTCTCGCGCTGATTCTTCTCGTGGTGTTTCTGATCATGTTCTCCGGGAAGAAGGATTCTGCGAAAAAACCTTCTGTCACCACTGCTGCTTCCGCCGAAAATGCACGCTACATTCCCGGCATCTACACCTCCACGATCTCCCTCGGCGACCAGACCTTCGATGTGCAGGTCAATGTTGAGCAGGACCGCATCACCGCGATTTCACTGAATAACTTAAGTGAAACCACCGCCGCCATGTATCCGCTCATGGAGCCCGCGCTCGATTCCATCGCAAGCCAGATCTATGTGAATCAGACGACGGAAGGCCTCATCTACGGAGAGGACGACCGCTACACCTCCGAACTGCTCGTCTCCGCGATCAATCAGGCGCTCGAACAGGCTCAAAATCCTTCCTCCGCAGAATCCTGATCTTTCCATGCAAAAAGGCCTCGAAGCATTCTTCTGCTCCGAAGCCTTTTTTCTGTCGTGCATCTCAAAATTTGATTCCCTGCACCAATTTGGATTATCTTTGTTTCTTTCTGTATTTCCTGTTTTGTTTTTTACAGCTGGTCGAGTTCCTCTCTCCAGAGCTTCACGCACGCATCACTCGGCATACGCAGGTCGCCGCGCGGGGATACCGCAACGCTTCCGACCTTCGGGCCATCCGGCAGGCAGGAGCGTTTGAACTGCTGCGCGAAAAATCTCCAGTAGAACGTTTTCAGCCATTTTAAGATCGTCGCATCATCGTAGACACCGGCAAATGCAAGTTTTGCCACACGGTAAATCTTGAGCGGTTCGTACGTCACACGCAGCATATAGTATAAGAAGAAATCATGAAGCTCGTACGGTCCGACGAGATCTTCTGTTTTCTGAGAAATGACACCATCTTTCGGCGGCAGCAGTTCCGGGCTGACCGGCGTGTCGAGCACATCCAGAAGGATATCGGAAAGTGCTTTTTCCCCGCAGGTGTCCGCATAATACTGCACCAGATGGCGCACCAGGGTTTTCGGTACGGACGCATTGACGGCATACATCGACATATGGTCGCCATTGTACGTTGCCCAGCCAAGTGCCAGCTCGGAAAGATCACCAGTTCCAATGACCATACCGCCGGACTGGTTGGCAAGATCCATCAGAATCTGGGTTCTCTCACGCGCCTGTCCGTTTTCATACGTCACATCATGCTTCTCCGGATCCTGTCCGATGTCGCGGAAATGGAGATTGACGGCCTCTTTGATATCAACCTCTTTTAAGGTTGCACCAAGGCACCGCGTCAGTTCACAGGCATTCTGATACGTGCGGTCCGTCGTTCCAAAGCATGGCATGGTCACAGAAAGAATCTGGTTTCTCGGAAGGCCGAGCAGATCGAACGCTCTGGCAGTGACGAGCAGTGCCAGCGTCGAATCGAGTCCGCCGGAAATACCGATAACCGCGCTCTGGCAGTGCGTATGCGCCAGACGTTTTTTCAGTCCCATGGCCTGAATATTTAAAATTTCATCACATCGCTGATCCCGGTTGTGCTTATCCGACGGTACGAACGGCCGCGGATCGAAGTAACGGATCAGCTTTGTTTCTTCTATTGTTAATGAGAACTTAACCACCTGATAACCGTCGGTTCTCTGTTCCGGATATGTGGTCATTCTTCTGCGCTCACTCGTCAGACGATCAACATCGAGATCCGCGCAGACGATCTGATTCTCAAACCGTTTTGCCTCGGCAAGAATCGTTCCGTTCTCCGCAATCAGATGCTGTCCGCCAAAGACGAGATCCGTCGTGGACTCGCCCTCGCCTGCTGTCGCATAAATATAACCGCAGATCAGACGTGCCGACTGTGCACTCACGAGGCTTCTCCGATAGCTATCTTTTCCAACCATCTCATCACTCGCGGAAAGATTGACGATCACTGTCGCACCGGCCAGGGCATGCGCCACACTCGGCGGATTCGGGGTCCAGAGATCCTCGCAGAGCTCTGCAGCAACTTTGAGGCGCGGCATCTCCGCACACTGGAAGAGCAGATTCATGCCGAACGGAACCTCTTTTCCGAAAAATTCCGTCGTTGTCACCGCTTCTTTTCCCGGCGTAAAGTGACGCAGCTCATAAAATTCATTGTAGTTCGGCAGATACTTTTTCGGTACAACGCCGAGCAGCTCTCCATGACAGAGTACAGCGGCCACGTTAAACAGCTTTCCGCCCTGTTCCCACGGAAGGCCGACAAAAATCAGTGCATCGGTCCCTTTCGTTCCGTCGGCAATCTCTTTTAATCCCTCTTTCGCCGCGTCGATCATCTGGCTCTGCCAGAATAAATCACTGCAGGTATAGCCGGTCAGCGCCAGCTCCGGGAGCACCATCACTTTTGCGCCCTCGTCCTCCATTTTATGAATGGTTTCCAGAATGACTCTCGTATTTTCTCTGACATCCGCTACTGCCACCGCACAGGAAGCGGCTGCGACTTTTACGAATCCCTGTTTCATCTCTTTATCCCTCCGCTATTTGCTCTTACGCAGTAATTCTTTCAGATCCTCGGTAGAAAATTCATAGGCGCTGTTGCAGAAATGGCATTTCAGCTCCACCGGTTTTGCTTCCTGAATCATCTCGTTCAGTTCTTTTCTTCCGACCGCTATCAGCGCTTTCGATACACGCTCACGGCTGCAGTTGCAGTAAAACTGGGTCGGCACGGTATCGTTGATCACAAGGTCCATGTCTCCAAGCAGTTTTTCAAGAATCTGCTCCGGAGTCAGGCCCTCGTCAAGGAATGCGGTAACGGAATTGACTTCTGCCAGACGCTGCTCCAGTTTTTCAATGACTTTCTCATCGCAGAACGGCATCAGCTGAATGATAAAGCCGCCGGCCTGACGGACGGTATTGTCTTTGTTCATCAGCACACCGAGTCCGACGCTGGACGGAACCTGCTCACTCGTTGCAAAATAGTAGGTCAGATCCTCTGCGATCTCACTCGTCTGCAGAACGCACTGTCCGACGTACGGCTCTTTCAGTCCCAGGTCTTTGATGACATCCATGAATCCGACGCCGACAGCACCTGCCACGTCAAGTTTTCCTTTTTTGTTGGCCGGAATCACGACGTCCGGGTTTCCGACGTAACCTTTTACATTTCCTTTGGAATCTGCTGTTACGGTAATGCCGTTCAGCGGTCCGCCGGCATGGATGCGCAGGGTCAGAAGGTCTTTATCTCCCTTCATCATAACGCCCATCATTGCACCTGCCGTCAGAAGGCGGCCCAGCGCTGCGGTTGCAACCGGGCTCGTGTTGTGATCCTGGCGTGCTGTCTCTACAGTTTCTCTTGTTGTCGCTGCAAACGCACGAATCTGTCCGTCTGCCGCTGTTGCTCTTACAATATAATCCATGTTTCTCTCCTATTTCTCACTTTTTCCTTTTTCTCTTGCTACGACATAAATACGTTCGCTCTCCGGTCTCGGCGCATTCTTTGTGAATGCATCGTAGGCCGTCACGAACTCCATGCCTGCCTCTTCCAATAAGCGGCAGATCGTCGCAAGATCGTACGCTCTCTGATAATGTACCTCCTCAAATTTACGGTACAGATCGGAATCTTCTCCCTCCGGGATGAAAATGGCAAGCTCATATTCGTTGATCTCTTCCTCCGGGTCATAGTAATTGTCCCAGATGAAGCTTGCCTCCTCGCGGTTTTCCGCAATCGTAGTCTCACCCATCTGTTCATATTTATACTTGGTATTCAGATCAAAGATAAACATGCCCTTCGGGTCCAGATAATTATTGACGAGTGAAAATACTTCCCGCAGATCGTCTTCCTCCAGAATATAGTTGATGGAATCGCAGATGCTCACAACCGCCTTCACGGTTCCGTAGAGCTCAAATTCCCGCATATCCTGAAGCAGATATAAAATGTTTAAGCCGGACTCGGCGCGTTTTTCACTGGCAATCTCGAGCATATCCTCAGAATTGTCCACGCCGATCATATCGTAGCCCTCTTTGGCGAGCAGCTCGGTCATGTTTCCCGTTCCACAGCCAAGATCGAGCACCAGTCCGTCTTCCACCTGATATTCTTTTAAAAGCTGAATCAGATATTTGCTCCAGGCAGGATAGTCCACGTTGTCCATGAACATGTCATATACCTGGGCAAAACTGGTATAACTTTCATTCATCTTTCTTTTCTCCTTCATCGTTTACAGTAGCTACGCCTTATTGTATCACATCACACAGGGCAACTCAATATACGAAAAGACCTGCAGGATCCCTGCAGGTCTCATTCACTCCCCGAGTTGGGCTCGAACCAACAACCCTTCGGTTAACAGCCGAATGCTCTACCATTGAGCTATCGAGGATTATTTAATTGAAGATATTTGATATACCTTC
>NZ_QUMG01000025.1:0-54401 GCF_003482095.1 Blautia sp. OF09-25XD | reverse complement strand
GCACTTGCTTAAAAAATCATATCAGCGAAAGTAATCAAATGAGTCAGCCTGATTTTTTATACGAATTATTTGAAGATTTTATGGATGATCCGGCAAATCAGGATTTTTCAATGGACAACGGTCTGGTTTGCCGCTGGATGACTGGTCAGGCTAAAATCAGTCCTAAAATATCCGCTTACTATTCCAAGCCATCCAATCAGGAAAAATTAGCCCATACCATCCACCAGAATCTTCTTCCACTGATGTCTGACTGTAATATGGCTATACAAGATATTTACACTTTATTCATTCAGGATGACAGCATCTCAGATGCAAAAAAGAAAAATCTGACTCCCTTATATAAACCAGCCAGTTCAAGACTGCTGTTTCTTGCAAAACTGATTTCTTTTGGCATGGAACGCCAATTCATCAAACGTAATACCAAAAATCAGAAGCTGCTCGCCGGAGGCGCTTTATCCCCCATTGTGCTGGATTATATTATGGACAGTGAGGTTCCGAAACCATGCCGTCATTTTATCGGAAGAGATAAAGAACTGGAAGAATTATATACCGTGCTTGAGGAAAACCGTCATGTTTTTCTTTGCGGAATCGCCGGAATCGGAAAAAGTGAACTTGTCAAAGCCTACGCAAAGCGGTACATAAAGCAATACACCAATATACTTTATATAGAATATACCGGCAATCTTCATCAGGATATTACTGACATGGATTTTATTGACGATCCGCCGGAAAGCACTGACCAGGAACGGTTTCAAAGACATAACCGTTTTCTGCGTTCCCTGAAATCTGATACTCTGCTTATCATAGATAATTTTAATGTCACTGCGACACAGGACAGCTTTCTGTCAGTAGTATTAAAATATCGCTGCCAGATTTTGTTTACAACCCGAAGCAAACTGGATGAATACTGTACTCTGCCATTAAAAGAAATAGAGGATATGAACGCTCTCTTCCAGCTGGCATCAGTATTTTATTCAGAGGCAGACACGTACCGGGCAACAGTTGAAAAGATCATCGAAACTGTTCACTCTCATACTTTTGCCGTGGAACTGGCAGCAAAACTTCTGAAAAATGGAATCTCAACTCCAGACCAGTTATTAACAAGACTTCAGGTGGAAAAAGCATCTTTCCATAACGAAGATAAAATTAAAATAATCAAAGATGGACAAAGCAGCAAAGCCACCTATTACAGTCATATCCATACGCTGTTTTCTTTATACACTTTATCTCTTGAACAGCAGGATATCATGTGTAATATGTGCTTTCTTCCTTCCACCGGTATTTCTGCCCGTATATTTGCCAAATGGCTGGAAATGCCCACACTAAATGAAATCAACGATTTAATTGAGACTGGTTTCGTTCAGACAACAACACGTCGCACTATCTCTCTGCATCCGATGATTCAGGAAATCACCCTTTCAGAGACAAAACCATCTGTAACTCGCTGCCACATATTACTGGATTCTTTACAGAAAATATGTTTAATGCATGGAATGGAAGTAGATTATTACAAAAAGCTATTTCAAACAATCGGAAATATCATAGTATTGATTGAAAAGGATGATATACCAAAGTATCTGCTTTTTCTGGAAAATACATTTCCATACATGGATAACTATAACTACCACAAAGGTATGAATGGAATCATTCAGGAACTGACGGGGCTGTTAAAGACAAAAAACATTGGAACCGACTCTGACCGGGCATTATTACTAGATTTTCAGGCAACTCTTGAAACCAAACCTGAAAAAGCAATAAAACTGGAAAAGGATGCACTTGCCCAGATAGAAAATATCACTGCCGACAATGCTCGCCTTGTTTCCAACCTTCATGCCAATCTCGGTGGACTTTACCGCATGAACGGTCATCCCGATCTTGCAAGAGAACACATGGAAAAAAGTATCTCACTGCTTGACCAATTTAACCTGCTTCATATAAATGACAGCATACCTCAGATTGCCAATTATGCAATGTTCCTGACAGAACAGCAGGAACCCGAAAGAGGCATCTCCGAATTGCAAAAATTATCCGGCATCATCAAGGAATACCATTCCGATGACTGTCTGGATTATGCCAAAGTACAGGAAACCCTTGGAACCATTTATCTGATGACTGCCAATCTTCCGCAAGCCAAAACACATTTTAAAAGAGCTTTCAAAATATATGAAAAGATCTGGCTGATGAGCCTGAAATGATTGAAGCAAAATATCTGGAGATTCAGGAGTTATATCCACAGATTGGATTTTCCATTTGAAAAACTCTATCCGGTCTTTTAACAAAATAAGTACAATTTACGGCGGGCAACTTGCCCGCCGTTATATTCAACTATTCGTCAAATAAATATATGCATCTTCCAAAGTGATATCATTATCCGGGGCGCAATTCTCATTTGGCTTTCCTTTGCTTAATACTTTCATATGAATTCCATTTTCTACATACTGCTTAGATGAAATAGAATAATTGGCTTCTAACAAACGGGCTTCTTCTGCATTTTGTACCGTACAATTCCAAACACAACCCTTTGCATTTTCCAGCAACCCACTCACGCTTCCGGAATATAAAAAACTTCCTTTTTTCATAATGGCAAGCTGTGTACAGGTTGCTGCTAAATCTTCTACTACATGAGTGGAAAACAGCACAGTTCTATCCTTTGAAAAATCAACCAGAAGATTGCGGATCCTAATCCTTTCTTCCGGATCTAACCCAGTGGTAGGTTCATCAATAATCAAAAAATCCGGATTATTAAGAAGTGCCTGTATGAGTCCGACACGTCTCTTCATACCACCAGATAATTGCCGCATTTTTTTATTCTGATGCTCTGTAAGAGAAGTCTTTTCCAGATAATAGGTAATTCTTTGTTCGAGGTCATTTCTGGATACTCCTGACAGTCCCCCCATATATACAAGACATTCTTTCACCGTAAGATTCGGATATAAGTCGATTTCCTGTGGAAGATAACCAATCTTTTTCTGTATTTTCTCATAATTTCCCTCGTTATACAGAATTCCATCAAGGGAAACCATTCCTTCCGTTTGTTTTAAAACAGTTGTAAGAACCCTCATCAAAGTGGTTTTTCCAGCACCATTCTCACCCAAAAGTCCGTAAATTCCCTTAGGTATTTCAAGAGATGCCTTATTTACTGCAACTACACCATTTTTAAATCTAACTGTTAAATCATTTATTCTAATACTCATAATCTATCCTCTTTTCTTTAAAGTAATTGGTAATACTGCAAATAAAAACAGCCCCGCTATAAAAGACACAAGCGTTCCATAAATCCAACTCTCGGACATTAATTGAGTAGGTTCACAAAAGCTGAAAGAAAACAATCCCAGATTTCCGAAAAATGAACTTCCCGCTTTTGATATAAGTCCAATGACAATTCCAAATAAACATCCAATACCTGCCCACATATTTCGAAGCAATGTACACAAAATCACAGAGCATATACTCCAAAACCAGATAGTTCCAAACATTGCAATGAAATATAAAAGAAATATCTGAATACCCGAAATGCCTTCGTTTACACTGCCCGGTTTTTGCCAGAAAAACAAAACATATCCAACACAGGAAAGTATTAATAAATATAATATTTGAACGCACACTCTCTGTGATATTACTTTTAACTGCTTTTTTTGATCATACAAATGAAATACATCGGCACGCTTACTTTTTACTTCCATCAAATATGTGTCACTACAAAAAATAATTGTTAAAAATGCTATTGGAGACTGAATCGCTGAACCGATTTCTTCATAGTATATAATCGGATGAATAGCACACAATATCAGTATAAATGCACATGAATAAAAAATCTTATATAACGACAGGCAGTTTTTTAGTTCCGTTTTCAATGAACCCTCCTCCTTTTCCAGATTGTAACAGAAATACATACTAATATAACTGATGAAATTACAAGAATAATCTGATTTATGTTTGACATTTTGGCTGCATGTGTTTCAAAAAATCTGCCAGGGAATCGCACCATAATAGAGAACGGTCTCATATAATAAATATCATTCTTCATGGTCAGCATATTTGAATATATAATGTGTAAAAACAAGATTGGTGCTGCCGGAAGCGGATTTTTAAATATTAATGCTGTAATTGTATAGACACAACATATCATCAAAAGATTCGGAACAATATAGATCAGCGAATTCACGCAAAAATCAATTGGTGTTACTGGAAAGCCCGATTCTAAAGACGTTTTCAAACACAGCATAAAGAATATAACATTCAAAATCACTAATACTCCCAGCATACTAATGAATCCGCTTATTACTTTCCCACATATATATTGGATTGCCGTAACAGGCTTTGTATGTAATAATTCATAGGTACTTTTTCGTGTATCCTGAATAAATAAAAATGATAGCAAGACTGTTGCAAAAAAGGCCATATGCAATCCTGCAAAATCCGTAAATTTTTTGGCAAAGTACCAGGAAAAAGAATGTTCGGATAATTTCCGCTCGATATAATGATTGATTTCTTCTGCTGTCCCCTTATGAATTTCAAGGTCCTCATAAGCATATATTGCATTATAATAGCCATATTGGGATTCCAAAAACTCAGAAGCAGTCTTTACATCCATATTCTGAATTTCTTTCATTACATGATCCGCTTCCTGCCTGCTAAATCCAAAACCATTTTGGGAGGTGTCCATTAACGTCTCTTTGATCGTATCTTCCCACTCCCTTCTTCTTTCTTTATCATCAGATGTGGGAATGTACCCATCCATGACATCGGCATCTTCCAATTCTACATCATTTTGTGTGACCTGTTCATTCTGTTTGATATAATGAATTTGCAAATACGGTGACAGACATTGATACATACTGGCAACTATAATAATCAAGCCAATCCACAAAACAGGGTTCTTTAAATAATCAAGTATACTTCTTTTTATGATTGTTTTCATTGTATCTCTTCCTTTCTTTATTTCTTTAACAACATCATACAAATCAATTCTCAATAAATTCACAACAAAAAAGACTAAAACCACTTTATTTGTGATTTCAGCCTTATAAAGTATTTTTATTCAGCTTTGAAAAGAGCTTCTACATGAGCACCGCCTTGTCTGGCATTATATATTTTCAAATTTCCTCCATGCTTTTCACAGAAAATACGAGAAATATACATACCAAGGCCAAAATGCTTTAAATCATCTTGTGGATTCTTATGATAAAATGGTTCTGTTACTTTTTCCTCAGTATCCACAAATCCTATTCCATCATCTTCAACAGAAATTATAAGAAAACCATCCTTTTTCTTTATCTGCAAAGCAATACTTTTTTGTGCATATCGAACCGCATTTTCCAGTAAGTTGTCTGTCACTTCCATGACAAGTTCCTCATCCACTTTCACAATGTTTTGTTCCTGCACTCTTTCTACCTTACATAATTTACTTTCCTTCTTGGACAGCATGGCAGCTTCTGCCTCAATCTTTTTTGCCAGTTCCGATAATTCTATCTCTGAGCATTGCAGTTCCCTCTGTTCTAAATGGGACATTTTTCTCATGTTTTCCGTGAAATGCTCTATACGGTCAATCTGATACATGCCTGTTTGTAAGATATCAATAACATCCTCTGTTTTTATACTCTCAGCAGAAACAAACTCTAAGAGCATTTCCTGATACCCACGCAATATGGAAAGTGGAGAACGTATATCATGTGCAATTGCATTCCGCAAAGCCTTCTCGTCATCAATCATTCGCCACATCTTTCTGTTGTTATCTGATAAATCACTTCGCATCATTTCAAATTCTTTACACAAAGTTCCCATCTCATCTTTATTTTCATAGGACACATGAAAATCCAGTTCATTATCTGCAATCATTTGTGAGGCATCTTTTAGTTCCTGTAGAGGTGTCTTTAACTTATTTTTATAAAAAAAGAATACCGCAACAACACTCCCAACAATCGAAAAAATCAGTACCGAATATGTTCCCATAAAGTCACACATTTCCGAAAGATGATGGTCCAAACGATTCATCTGTGATTGATTAGGTCTTGATATCTCAATCTCGTATTTCTTTCCATATTGCTGAAACACGTCCGTATAATCTGCATAATCAATATATTTTTCCCATATTTTATTCTGCATATTTCTTGCAAAATGAACTGTAAATCCAGATAACAGAAATGCTGCCGTTAAGCTGATCACAAAATAAAGCAGAATTGTTTTTTTCAGTGACAAGTTTCTTATTTTTTCCATCGGTATCCAATCCCCCATACAGTTTCTATGTATTCTTTTTCTGAATAATCCGCTATTTTTTTCCTTATACGCCGTACTAATTCCGTTATCGTTCTACTGTCCCCTTCCGCATCATATCCACAGACTTGTGCATATATACGTTCTTTATCAAACACCTGCCCTGGATGCATGGATAAGAATTCAATAATCTGATATTCAATTTTTGTGAACTCCATCCTGTGTCCAGCTATAGCTACTATTTTTTCAGAATAATCAATCAGCATTTCATCCATGAAACGGTATTCCGTTTTTTGTTGATGCCTTTCTTCTCTCTTTATGTTTGTAACAATCCTCGCTTCCAACTCCCGAAGACTAAATGGTTTCGTAATATAATCATCCCCACCTGAAAGCAACCCATTAATTTTATCATCTTCGTCAACTCTTGCTGTTAGAAATAAAATTGGACATAACACTTTACTGCGTATCAGACGACATACTTCAATCCCATCCATGCGTGGCATATTGATATCCAACAAAATAATATCCGGTTTCATTTTTATTTTATTTAATGCTTCCATTCCATCTGTAGCCGTAATGGTTTCATATTGTTTCATATTAAAATAACTACAAAGCATTTTCACCAATTCTTTATCATCATCGACAACTAAAATCTTGTATTTCATCCAAACCACCTCCAGTATCCATATTATACGATAAAAAACAATGAAATCACAACAAGAGTACATGAAGAACGTACGCACAATATATCTTTTTTCTCAATTCCAGCTCAATTTCCACTCAATGTCTTTTACCTCCGATTTTCGTATGCTTATCTCACAGCAAAGCAGTACCACACCGGTATGACCTGCTGAATCAATCAATACGAAAACGGAGGTATTTTTTATGCGAGAACTCAGAAACACAAAAATCATCGCTGTAGATCATGGCTACGGCAACATGAAAACAGCAAACACAGTCACACCAACCGGAATCAAAGCCTATGAAACAGAACCAATCTTCACCGGAAATATTCTGGAATATAACGGCATTTACTACCGGATTGGCGAAGGACACAAAGAATTTATCCCGGATAAAGCTATGGACGAAGAATATTATCTTCTGACGCTAATGGCTATTGCAAGGGAACTGAATGTCTTTTCCATCCGTGAAGCAGATGTTCATCTGGCTGCCGGACTCCCTCTGACATGGATCTGAACTCAAAGAGAAGCTTTTCGTTCCTATCTGCTCCAGAATCCAGAAGTCCGTTACCTTTTTAACAGCAAAGAGTATCATCTCCACTTTGTGGGATGCAGCCTTTACCCACAGGGGTATCCGGCTATCGTAAACCAACTTGGAGATTTCAAGGGAACCAATCTCCTTGCAGATATCGGAAACGGAACCATGAACATTCTGTATATCAACAATAAGAAAGCGCAGGAGAGCCGATGCTGGACAGAAAAACTTGGTGTAAACCAATGCATGATTGCTGCAAAGAACGCTGTTCTGGACAAATTCGGAGTGAAAATTGAAGAATCCACAGTAGAACAGATTCTGCGGTTTGGAACAGCTGACATTTCAGCACCATATCTGGATTGTATCAGTTCTATTGCCAGACAGTATGTGGCAGAACTTTTTTCCACGCTCCGCAAATATGAATACAATCCTGACCTGATGCGCCTGTATGTGGTTGGCGGCGGTGGATGCCTGTTCCGTAACTTCGGAACGTATGACAAATCACGAGTCACCATCATTGATGACATCTGCGCCACCGCTAAAGGTTACGAATCTCTTGCTTATATGAGCCTGAAAAGGAGGGGATAAACCATGCAGAACAATATCCGCAACACAAACCTGCGTTTTAATCTGGACAAAGAACAGCAGCGGAGAGCCTGGGAATATTTACAGACAATGGACAGGCAGGATTTTAAATCTTACAGTCAGGTAATCTCTCTTGCACTGGTAGATTATTTTGACCGCTACTACCGCACACGGGCTGATCCTTATCTGGAAACAAGAGAACGGGAAGAACTTTTTGTGAAACAGATTGTAGATGCAGTGGAAAACAGTCTGAAACAGGCATTGCCACTTTTTCTTTCCGGACTGACTGCAGGCATGGCGCAAAGGGAGCCCCAAATCAGGTAATGTCATGATGCCAAGGTCAAAAGGTCTAAATCCACATGAGCTTGCTCATAAGTGGATGAAAGGCCTTGGGACCCGCCCCAATATGAGCCTAAAAGTGGGATGACAATCCCACGATATGCGAGAGGCTCGTCCGATAACATAACGGAGAGGATCCCCAACCGCTCAATTCCCACCGTATTCCAGAAATCCGCCCCGCTGTCCGCCTTTTTCCGCTCAAAGGACACAACGCCCACCGGCCGGAGCATCCTGTGCTTCAGCACAGGCTTTAATTTTTCAGCCTTGCCCAAAAAAGAATCATTGTTTTTTACCTGTCCCATACTGTCATTTCTCCTGTTCTCCCACGCTTTCGGACATGCCGCACCGCGGCACAAACAACAGTTGAAATCCGTGAAGAGCAAATCAACATTTCCGATGCTCCTCCCAGAATGCGACTGCATCCCGCAGCCAGCCCTCTGCCGCAGTATCTATCCCCAGGCCAAAGCCATGACCCAGCTTATCATACATGACGATATCGACATTTTCCTGCCCCAGCGCTTTCCTGATGTCCGGGATGATCTTCTCCACGGCCGCAAAACCGGTAGGGTCATCCCGCCCGACCCTGGAAAATATAGCAAGCCCCTTGTCCTCCTCGTGAACCTTAAGCTCCCAGTGCAGGCCATAGATGGGGAAGATGGCGGCGGGCCTTGGCAGATTATGTTTATGGCAGCAGTCCTTATAATCAGAAAATGCGTAGGCTGTCGTCATCAGGCCTCCAGCGGAGAACCCGAACATACCAAAGCCGTCCATCGTATAGCCGTACTCTGCCTGATGCCCTATCAGATACCTTACCGCCGGCAGCACATCCTTGGATGCCTCCCCGCCCTTGGCCTGCGGTTCGGTTTCATGCAGCTCCACATTCACACGGTAGACCAGCACAAACGCACTGTATCCCCTCCTGTGCAGCTCCATGGCTGCCGGGATGCTCTCCAAATAAGAGGCTACGCCGTCAAACCCGCCGCCCGCAATCAGCACAGCCACGGGCTTCCCTGGCTCCCCCTGGAACAGGATCCCCTGTACCTTTCCCTTGTCGGGATCACGCCTTACCTCATCCTCCGCATAAAGCCCGCTGATGAAATGCACCTTTTTCAGCCCTTTCTGCTCCACGACATAGTTGAAACCATCCACGATGCTCTGCGCCTGTGCGGGCTGCCCGATAAGATTGCACAAACCATGGACGCTCATGCCTGACATGGCATATATTTCCTTTGGCGACCCGGTCTTCATAAAAAGCTCCGGCCTGCCCTCCCATACGGGATGCTGCAGGAAGAACGCAATCTTGTCATTGATCGTAGCCCTGCGGAACCCTCCCGCGACATTGTAAAACTCCGATTCCTTTACCTTCGGCATATGCTTGACGCCTAAGATTGCCGGCCAGAACAGCCCTTTGTACTTACCCATGTTTTTTTCCTCCTTATCTATTTCAGAACGGTCTCGGAAACTCCATAAAACCCGAATCTCCGCTCTTTTTGTACTTGTTACTTTTTTCGTTTCCTCCCATTTTCAGAGAGGGATTTTAAATTTTTTCAGCAAATTTCCAAAAAACTATTGTCATTTCTCGTGAATTGTGCGCCATTCACTACACGTTGATATTCCACTCCTTTTGCGGTTTACCAGTGCCAAAAGACATGATTCTGTCAGTTTTCTGGTAGCTTTCCATGAATTTGAAAAACACATGCCCGACCTGCACATATCAAATATGTGCCTTGATTCTGCCATGGATAACTATCCAACATATAAGCGGACTCTTTCCCCAATAGCGTTTGTTTCAGCTCTCATTCAAGATGGCTGCTTACCATGTCTTTTTTTACTGCAGCTCTTCTAAACATCATCTCCTCCGCTCGCAAACCACTGTATTACTGATTTGCTGGAATACTCTCTGAATTATATCAATTATTTATTGAGTTTCCGAGACTACTCTGCGAATAATTGGGAGGATTGTGGGAGTGCAAAGCACGGAACAATCCGTAGGCATCATAGTTGGGGGCTTTTGACCCCAACATCTTTAAAAAAAGGTCAGATGTTTTATAATTTTATAAAACACTTGACCTCTCAAAATTCACTCTTCCTGTTCTTGAAAAAATTATTTCCGATGTGCCTCCCAGAATTCCACTGCCTCTTCAAACCAATGAGGTACTATGGTATTGGAACCAATACCAAATCCATGTCCGAGATTATCGTAAATCCGTACAGACACATTGTCCTCACCCAACACGGATTTCAATTGCGGAAGTCTCTTCTCTACATTTCCGAATCCGTATTCATCCTCGCGCCCTGCGATGGAAAATACCGCCAGTCCCTTATCCTGCTCAAGCGCTTTCACATTCCAGTCCAGACCATACATCGGGAAAATCACTTTCGGTCTCGGCAGTTTTACTTTGTGACAGCAGTCCTCGTAATTTGCGAAGGAATATGCCGTAGTCATCATGCCGCCTGCCGAGAAACCGAATATCGCATAGTCATCCATATCCACAGACAGTTCCTGCTCATGCTCCTTCAGATAACGGATTACCTGCACCAGCTCCCTGACCGCTGCCTGCCCCTGTTTTTCATGTTCCGTTTCTCCCAGCTGTTTGCCAATCGGGTAACTGATTACCAATACGGAGTACCCCAACTTGTGTAATTTCATTGCCACGGGATATCCCTCGCAGTCCGTCACATTACTGATAAATCCACCTCCGGGAACGACCACCGCCAACGGTTTTCCTTGCTTTCCTTTGTAAAACATTCCGGTCAAATGAGACTGATATGGATTCTGTTCTATCATTTCTTTCGAGTTAATATCGGAAATCAACTGCGCCTCTCCACTTTCCACAAGCCGGGTCAGGTAATTAAAAGCCTCCAGTGCATTTTCCATCTGATCACTTCTGCCCTGCGCTTTTAGAAAATCTGCATATTTTGCCGGGGCAATCGCTTTTAACACGTTATCCTCAACATTAAAAAACATATGCTTATAGCCGCCAAACACCGGATGCTGCATAAAAAATGCCATTTTATCATCTTTTTCCGCTTTCCGGAATGTTCCGTCTGCCTGATAATAATCTTTCTTTTTTATATTCGGAAAACCGCCGATGCCAAACAGTGCCGGCAGAAACATCGCATTTTTCTTATAAACATACCCCACAAAGCCGACTGCTAAAATGAGCAGCACGAGCATTATCATTGCCAGAATTTTCATATGTTCTTTTCCTCCTTATCTCTTGCCCAAAATTGTCCTGCGTGCGCCACTGCCGTAAAATCTTCCGGCTTTACCGGAGCATCACATATCACTCTCACATAGCGGAAACCATGATATGTAAAATGCGGTCTGTACTCTGCGGGTTTCCCGTTAGATATATATACATCCGTCTGTGTATGACCTGTCATGTCAGCACCAGCTATATTATTAAAATAATTCCCCTGAGAATCCTTGGTCTCAAAGTGATCTAGTATCAACTTTGTTCCTGCGGGCAAATCCACCTTTACCCGCAGTACACCTGCCAGATTCTGACCGAAATCGATAATGGTCTCTCCCTTTGGGCTTACCTCCATACCGACCGCCTCCACTTCTTTCACCGGCCGCACAGGTTCACCATACTGTACCATCGGCAACTTTCAACTTATCGTCAGAGAGAACTGTCTCAAATGTGCCGTCTTCATACTCAATTCTCGTTTCAAACAACACTGCGCACTCCACTCCCTTTTCATAAAACCTGTTTCAAAGGAGGATGTGGCGGTGGCGGTATCACCGGTGTTATCCGTCGCTGTGGTTGTTTACTTTTAATCTTGACAGTTCCATCGCATTCTCCTTCAATATGTTACTTATTGCTGCGCGCTGCGATTGCCGTGTGCATTTCCTCTACTGCTTTTTTATCCAACGTATACTGTGTACCAAAAAGAATCGCCCCTGCGGCAGTCAGGATAGTCGGAAGTATCAGTACGCAGAGGATAATTCCTGTATTGATACTCTCCGGCTGGGCAACCGAGCCGGTAACAAAACCTGTAGCTGCCAATACATACCCCGGAATCGCTCCTCCGAGTCCCTGCGCCACTTTTGTAATAAAAGATGTAAGCGATGCGATCGCCGCTTCTGCACGTTTTCCGGTTTTATACTGCACGTAAGTAGTATTATCTGCCTGTATACTGGTTGTCAGCGGTGCTATACATCCGCCTGCCACACCTCCTGCCACTGTACTAATATAGATCAAAAGCATAGATCTCACATCAATCAAACGCAGTGCGGAAAACAGGATGGATACGACGATTGCCATTACAAAAATCTGTTTCTTTCCAAACCGGTTTGCCAGAATTGGTCCAAGGAAAATTCCCACCAGAGCAGTTATCATTGAAACAAGTGACACCCCTGACATAAGCGTCATATCACCCAATATATATGTGTAAAAATAAGCGCCGGCTCCTCCTGCTATATTACTGCCCACCCCGACTACCAGTGCCACTAAAAACAGTGCCCAGACAGGTTTATACCGCAAAAACTGTAACAATTCCCTGAATGTATAACTTTCTTCTTTTTTTCCTTCAAAAGCTACTCTTTCCTTTACACAAAGAGCCCCTGCAATAGATAAAACCAACACCATGGCCATGGAACCGAAAATTAACACGTAATAGTTCTGTAACGTTCCTTCCGCCACAAGAATCGGTGCTGCCACAGCCAGTACCGCGCTACCTATCATTGTTCCCAACGCGTTGAAAAGTGACAAACTGTTTCTCTCCTTGTCATCCGCGCTCATGACCGGGAGCAAACTGTTCTTGGAGATATCCATAATATCAAACGTCCAGCCCAGCAGCAGATACGTCACATACACAATCACATATTTTCCGACCGGAATCCAGACTGCGCCAAACCACAGTAAAATATAATTTATAACACAGATGATTGTTCCCAGAATAATCATAGGGCGAAATTTTCCCATTTTTGTTACCGGAAATTTGTCCAGAAAATATCCCATAATCGGGTCGCTGATTCCATCCACCACCTTGGATATTAAAAACAGGGTCGCCAGTGCTGCCGGTTCCAGACCAACCACATTCGTATAGTAAATCATAAAGAATCCTGACAATAATCCCATCAGTGGAATATTTCCCGCACATACCATAAATAAGCCCATTTTTTCCACGATACTAACCTTTTGTTTTTTACTCTTCTCACTCATTTGTTCTCTCCTCGTTAATATTGTGATAATGCTGTATTCAACATCTCTGTCTGCCCTTCATCCATCGGTCCGGAAAACATCTCCGCCACCTGTCGAAACGACAGTCCATAGACCGCATCCGGTATCATATCCACCTCGGTCATCGTCGACAAAAATGCCCGTATCTGCGGATGGTTCAGCAAATCTTCCAGCTTTGACTCCACGCTGTATATTTTCTTTAACTTCTCAGTTGCCTCATATACGACTTCATAGTTTCCTGCAGTGATATAACAAATACCGTTCACCACTGTTGCGAATAGTGGATTTGTCTTATCTTCAAACAGAATCTCCGGAGCATGCGGCAATCGCACCTCGCCTTCTCCGCCAAACGGAATCGTAATTTTGATTCTAATCCTGTTATCCTCCATAATTTCCCAGCTGCATGCATACTGTCCGACGGCCGAATCATACACTGCCTCTGCCCTTCTCAAATCATAATGGACATTCGGACAAATTGCAATCCTTCTTCCTCCCGGAGATTCTTCCAAAAGATGGATTCCTCCCACATGGCGGAACATCCATTCCAGAATCGCCCCGTAAGAATAATGGTTGAGACTGTTCATTCCGGTACTGGATATCTTACCGTCTTCATCCAGTGAATTCCATCGTTCCCAGACTGTGGTGGCTCCCAGTTTCACTTCGTGCAGCCACCCCGGATACTCCTCGTTCAAAAGCAGGCGGTAGGCGGTATCCGTCATTCCGTTATCGGTCAACACATTGCACAAAAGAGAGGTTCCCACAAATCCGGTATTCAATTTGTTTCTGCTCTCGCGGAAAAGTTTCTTTAACATCTCTCTGGTCAGCTCTTCGTCCTCTGACAAATGATATTTCAGAGCCAGCAGAAGACCCGTCTGTGTCTTTTCCGCGCATCTTCCGGTCGGGGTAAAATATTCTTCTTTTACCACACGCCATTGTTTTTCGGCGATTTCCCGATATTGTTTTTCCTCTTCCTTTCGCCCGAGAACCGCCGCTGCCTTCGCTGTAAGCTCCGCGCTTGCCGCATAATAAATATCCGCAATATAGCCTTCATCGGTCGCTCCGTATACATTTCCCGCCGCGGCTCCCACCCGGTCAAGCGCCAGCCAGTCTCCGTAATGGAAGGAATGTCTCCATCCGTGGTGCTCTCCGTCCACCTTACGGATATAGTCCACCCAAGCCTTCATACTGTCAAACTGCTGTTCCAATATGGCAGCATCCCCGCTGAACAGATAGACATTCCACGGAACGATACAGGCCGCATCGCCCCATGCACAGGAACATTTCGACGGACCGAAGGTCGGCACCACCTCCGGAACCATCCCTCCGGCAATCAGCTGTTCCTTATACAAATCGTACAGATATTTTCTGTAAAATGCATAGGTATCCGCCAGATAACATGCCGTACCCGAAAACACCTGTGTGTCGCCTGTCCATCCCATGCGCTCATCTCTCTGCGGACAGTCTGTCGGCACATCTAAGAAATTATCCTTCATGCCCCATTCCACATTGGAAATCAACTGATTTACCAGTTCATTTCCTGTCTGTATACTACCGGTACCTTCGTAATCACTGTAGAGTGCCATTCCCGTAAAATCTTCACAGGAGACATTGGTTACCCCGCTGATTTTTACATACCGGTATCCGTAAAATGTAAAATGCGGAACAATGTCTTTTTCTTCCCCGTCAGAGATATACACATATTCCGACAAAGCGGTTCTTAAGTTTTCGTTATAAAAACATCCGTCCTGCAGGATTTCGCCTGTCTGGATTCTGATTTCTTTTCCTTTCGGCTCATGGACATGAAGTTTGAAAATCCCGGTAATCTCCTGCCCTAAGTCAAACACCCATTCATCCTTCGGGGTGTGAATCAGTTCCTTCGGTGTAAACTGTTCATGCACAGTCACCGGAAGGGACAGCCGCTCCGTCAGTCGCCCCTGCGGCGCCTCCGCAAGCTGCGCGCTGACAGGTTCGACAGGTTCCAAGGTATCATCCCGTTTCTCCCCGTCATATATATTGGAAAAAAACAGATTGCTCCTTGTCACTTCCCATGTGTCATCCGTGCCGATTATCTCTTGTGTGCCATCCTCATATTCCAGATGCACCTCTACCAGCAGTTTCCACTCGTCGCCGTAAAATCCTTTCTGTTCTGTCTGATTGAGCCCGAACCTCCCTTTGTACCACCCATTCCCCAAAAGAACGGACAACACACCTTCGCGCTGCATCTGCGCGGTCACATCATACGTCTGATACTGTAACCACTGATTGTAGTTATTGCAGTACGGGGTCAGATATTCTTCCCCAATTTTCGCGGATTTTAAAATATCTGTTTCGGTTTTCTCTCCATCCGTAAAATATGCCTCATAAAGCCCCAGTCCGCAGAGATAGAGACGGGCTTTTTTTACCTTTCCACGGGGAATGATTCGCTTTGAGAAAATGGGATGGCGTTCCATCCTGCTGTCGCAGGTAATCCATTTTCCCACCCACGGCTCGTCCCTCTTTGCCGTCTCAAAGAACTGTACGTCGGACTCCAGCACTTCGTCTGCGTCCGTAGTAACGATTACCTTCCAGTAATATCTGGTACAAGGCTCCAGATTCATCTCCGCTTTTACAGCCAGACTGTCGAGCTTTGCCTCCCCGGTGTCCCAAAGAACATCCGCGAAGGTTTCATCCTTTGCCACAAGGATTCTGGCACATCTCTGGTTCTTTCCCCTGCATTCTCTGACCTTCCACGAAAAAACCACCGGATTCAGTAAAAATCCCACCGGATTCGTGATATGATTTGTTTTTGCTGCGTAAATCTGATTCATATTGCCGTTTTCCAAGCTCCTTCCTTTTTTCATTGTGTACACTGTAATTCGAGTATAATGGATTTGCCTCATAAAATCATTTACGGAATTTCATCATTTTACCTACCAAACTTAAGATTTCAGCTCTTTGTTTACCTGTAAATCAATTCTTTCAACACAATCTCTTCTGCCATATTACGAATACCATTTACCGCTACCTCATCCTCAATTATCCTATTGTGCAAGTAAACAATTCAGCTGCCCGATCAGCTGTTCCACCTGCTCTCCCGGCATCTGTCCCAGCAGAAATTTCAGCGGCATTTCCCGGATAACTTGCTCTCCCAGCTTCTTGTATTCGTCACTCATACCTTCTGCTGATGCGGCTGCTGCTGCCAATGGAGCCAGCAGTTCCGTAATAACGGGAGCGGTTTTCGTATGATCCAATAATTCTCCGAACGTTGTTGTGAAATCTACGCAAAGGGGCAGTTCTTTCTGTGTTTCAAATATAATATCAGCATGTAATCGGACGTCATCAGAAGCATGGCCGATCAGGATCCGATATGTTCCGGATGGCGCATACCAGTCCCCGAGACGTTCTTCATAATAGGAAAGATCCCTCGCCGAAATTTCCATCGACACCGTTTTTTCCTCTCCTGGCAGGAGATGAACTTTGGCAAATCCTTTCAATTCCTTGACCGGTCTCTCCGATATGCCGCACAGGTCAGCCACGTACAGCTGTACGACTTCTTTTCCTTCTGTCTTTCCTGTATTTTTCACCTTGAAGGAGACCGTCAGGATATCCTCATCCGTCATTTGAGCCGATGACAAATTCAAGTCCCCATAAGCAAATTCCGTGTAAGACAGCCCATGTCCGAATGCATACCGCACCGGAACCTTCTTTGTATCATAATAGCGGTACCCGACAAAGATATCCTCACCATATAACACCCGCTTTCCATTTCCTGGGAAATGAAGGTAGCTCGGATTATCTTCCAGCCGGTACGGGAATGTCTCCGCCAGCCTGCCGGACGGATTCGCTTCTCCGTATAACAGCCGGTCACAGGCTTCGCCAACGCCCTGACCTCCGAGATACATTTCAAGGATCGCGCTTACTTTATCAGCCCAGGGCAGTTCTACCGGGCTTCCATTGTGGAGTACAACTACAACATTAGGCTGTACTTTCAACACTTCTTCGATCAGACGGTCCTGGCATTGGGGCAACTTCATAGATGTTCTGTCATACCCTTCCGACTCAAATATCTCAGGCAGACCGGCAAAGATCACCGCGACGTCTGCTTCTGCAGCAGTCCGAAGCGCTTTTTCTAGCTCTTGTTCCGTCATCGCGTCATTTTCCATAGAAAATCCTTTTGCATAAGTCACGCTACGCCCTTTTTCTCCGGCAGCATCTAATGCCGAAACAACCATGAACGGATTGATATGGCTGGAGCCGCCGCCCTGATACCGCGGCTTTTCGGCAAATTCCCCTATATAGGCAACCTTTCTGTCTGTATTCAACGGAAGTATACCGTTATTTTCTAGCAGGACCGCACATTCCGTCTCAATATCCGCTGCTTTTTTATGATCTGTTTCCTTATCAGATATAATTTCCGGACAATGCTGCTCTTCACCGGCAAATACAACATTCAATACCCGCTCCACCGCTTCATCCAGCACAGCTTCGTCCAGTCTTCCCTCCTGTACTGCTTTCACAATCTGTCTGTCATTGTATCCTCCGGAATAAGGCATCTCCAGATCCAGTCCGGCCTGCAGTCCTTTCACACGGTTATTTACAGCGCCCCAGTCACTGACGACGCAGCCTTTGTATCCCCATTCTTTTCTCAGGATATCTGTCAGAAGATATCTGTTTTCCGAAGCATATTCTCCATTTATTTTGTTGTAGCTACACATGACGGTTCTTGGAGCTGATTCTTTCACCGCTTCCTCAAACGCAGGCAGATAGATTTCCCTGAGCGCACGTTCTGACACCTCGGAAGATATCGTCATACGGAGTGTTTCCTGGTTATTCAGTGCGAAGTGCTTAATGCTTGTCCCCACGCCCTGACTCTGTACTCCGCGGATATATGCCGATGCCATCCTACCTGCCAGATATGGATCCTCCGACAGATACTCAAAGTTCCGCCCGCATAACGGGCTCCTTTTAATATTCACCGCCGGGCCAAGCAGCATGCTTACATTCTCGGCCTGACACTCCGCTCCCAGCGTCTCTCCCATCCGTTCCATCAGGTCAACATCGAAGCTGGAGGCTGTTGCACAGGCTGCTGGGAAACAAACGGCCTTCACACTTTCATTCAATCCCAGATGATCCGTTTCCCCTTCCTGCTTTCTCAGTCCGTGAGGGCCGTCCACCATCATAACTGACGGAATGTTCAGTCGTTTGATTTCTTTCGTATGCCAGTTATCAGCGCCCGAGCAGAGACTTGCCTTCTCTTCCAGCGTCATTTTTGAAATCAGTTCCTTTATTCTGTCCATCGCAAAAGTCCTCCATTCTTTTCTTAATACTGATTGATCATCTGTGACTCTGCCTCTTCACGGCTAATCTCACCATTGTTGCATTTTGCCATCAGCTGGACATCATGGTCATTAAGCTTGTAAAGGCGAAGCATAAGCAGAGTGCAAATACCCCCGATAATGCTGCCAAGACAGCTGAATGTCCATAATTTATCGGCAAATCCTGCCGCCTGAACAACGCCTTCTCCTTCCCGGAAGCCGATTAAAGTTAACGCAAACACACTGACTGCTGTTGCGATCGCTCCATTTAATTTTGTAAAAAATGTCTGCGCTGCAAACGTTACACCACGCATTTTTAATCCTGTCTTGTACTGTCCATACTCGTAGCAGTCCGGCGTAAACTGATACTGCAGTATAACTGCTATTCCCAGCGGAATTCCTCCTAAGGCATTTAAAGTCACATACACCGTCATATTCTCATACCCGGCCATGAATCTTACAATTCCCAGAAGTAAAGCGAAAACATATGAAATATAGAAGACTTTAAATTTGTCATATTTCTTGCATAATTCTACTGCCATAACCGCACCGATTAAGGTCGGAATAATCACCGTCATCGAAACATATGAGGCAGCTTCTTCACCGCCAAGGCAGTACCGGGCAACATATAAGCCCCAATTTGCACCAACATTAAGCAGGCTGCTGATGAGCGGAGCCGCAAAGAAAATCAATAAATATTTGTTCTTTCGCAGACATTCTGCCATATCGCGCAACGTATAACTATCTTCTGCCCCTTCGTCCAGTGCTCTTTCTTTTTCAATTACTCTCTCCTTTGCGAACAGACAGATTGGAATCATCATAACAACTGACAAAAGAGATAACACAATTACTGTTGTCGCCCAGCCGCCTAACCGCTGCCGTACCAACGGCAGGACAATTCCTGTAACAATACCTGAAAAAATAACAAACATCCTTCCTATACTGTTTAGTGAAATACGTTCCTTCTGGTCCGTTGTCATCGTGGTGACAATACCAAAAATCGGCACATCACAAAGGGTATAGGCTGTATCCCATAACATATAAGCAAGTGTTGCCCATATGATTTTAGCCATCATGGGAATCCCGGTAGGTATTGTAAAAAGAAGAATGGTCGCCACCGGAATCGCTATGACAGATATTTGAAGCCACGGCAGGAATTTCCCTTTCTTAAAATTTACCTTATCCATGATCATACCGAAGATCGGATCGTTGATGGCATCCCACACTTTCGTGATCAGCGCCACGATTGCAACCAATGCTGCCGTTATGCCGATATCTGTAAAATATGTAGTCATATATCCTATCAGTCCATAGAATACATTCTGTCCCATAAAATACAAACCATAACTGATTTTTTCTCTTTTTGTAACTGCATTTTCCATTTCGTTATCCGTCCTTTCATTGTTTGATTCAATTATAAATAATCCCAAAGGGCAAATCACCAACGATATATAAGCGGTTTACCGACGAAACTTAATATAATAATCATCTTTCTAAAAATTGATATAAGTATTCTTCCATCTTAGGCGTCCACCATTCCAGATATCCTGCCTGCGTCGGATGAACCGGATCTGCCATATAAACTTCATATTCTTTTTCAGAAACGTCATTCATCTCCTCGTCATTCCAAAGGTCGATCACGCCTATTCCATATTTATCCTGAAGCTCAAATAATACATCTACCATCTGCTGATACTGTTTACTGTCATATTTTGTTCCAGTATAAAAGATCACGGGACAATTCCATGTCTGCTTTGCATATACAGTGATATATTCCATTGCTCCTGTTATCGTCTGTGTATCAAAATCTTCCAAATTTTCTGAACGGCTGAGTTCTCCTATCGGCATTTCCTTCGACGCGTCATTCGTGGAAAGCTGGCAGACAAATGCATCGAATTTCTCATCTGTACCGATATTATTTTTCATCCTCTGGATATAAGACGTCTTTCCGTTATCTACTAAAGTAGTGCCGCTGACGGCTTCTTTTACATACTCACAGCCATTTCTGTAAGAGATATAATCTGCAAAAGAAACATCCATTGAGTACAGACCTAATGTTACAGATGATCCAAGGTAGCAGATGCGCTTCCCTCCAAGAGGGCTGTTTTCTAACGGTTCTATATTTTCCAGACTGTATTTTTCTGCGTTTCCTGGCATTTTTTTCAGTTTGTTCTTCCAAACAAAATCAAACGGTCCACCACCGCCTGCCGCCCCTACTAAATATGCCAGACCTAGACCCACAGCCAGAATCAAAATTAAAACGACACTTAAGGTAATCTTCAATATTTTCTTTTTCATAATCCTAAACTCCTCGTATTATTTTCAACTTTCGTATTAAGAAAAACTGACCGTCTGCTTTTGCCGGTCAGTTCTCACAAATACTGTCATTTTATTTCCTTTGATACTTTTATTCAAACTGATATATTCCGCTCCCCACCTCATACAATCTGCCATCCGGCAGTTTTACAGTGGCAGTTGTGTTACAGGGAATCTCCACTTTCAATTTAAATTTCCCCTCTTCCATACTCCACTCTGCCCCTACTTTACCGTACTCACTCATATAGGTACGTTTTGCACTTGTAAACGCATTATTCGTCTCCGGCGCAATCACAATCTTCTTAAATCCGGAAGCAGCCATATCAATGCCGCTTATCTTCCAGAACATCCAGTCGTCCACGCATCCAAAGGCATAATGGTTCAGGCTTGTCATAACCGGAGACCCGTCCTCCTTGTAAGAAATGTAATTTTCCCAGATTGTTGTCGCTCCCTGCTTCACCTCATAAAGCCATGACGGGCACTTTGTCTGGAGCAGGATTTTATATGCCTTGTCCATCCTGCCGATCTTACAGAGTGCATCCAGCAGATACGGTGTCGTCAGGAATCCTGTATCCAGACAATCCCCGTTTTCTTCTATCTTGCGGATCAAATGTCCAGCGATACTTTTTTTCTTCCTTTCAGGAGCAAGATCAAATGCGATTGCCAGCACATAACTGCCCATAAAATCAAGAGGCATCTTCCCATCATCATCGATCATTCCTTTTTGAATGGCAGATTTCATTCTGGACGCAATGTCATCATAGTATAATTCGTCTGATGTATGCCCGAGGAGTGCTGCCGTATCTGCCATGATCCGGCAGGAATTCCATCCAAAAATTGGCGCGCAGTATGTAGAAGTATTGATAAGTTTTGCAGCGCTTTGGTCTGCTCCGTCTACTGTCTGGCTCGGTATGAGCCACTCCCCGTACTGATGTCCTGTATTCCACAGATACTGGTCAATTTCTTTTGGATGTTTCATCTTGCCTCTACGCTTCTTTGCAGTGTTGATGATATAGTCGCACCACTTTTTCATTGTGTCATACTGCTCTCTCAGTATCCTGATATTTCCTGTAAGCTGATACATGCTCCACGGTACGATACAGGCGGCATCTCCCCATCCTGCTTCTCCCACCGGTTCAAAATTGCGGTATACGATCCGATTCAGTTTCTCCAGTAATTCATAGATTCCGGTAAGGGGGATCACATTGGGGATTGCCCCATTTTTCTGCTGACTGAAGGTCATATTACGCAGCCATCTTGTCAGAAATGGGGTTACATTTTCGTTGAGCATGGCTGTTCTTGCATAAATCTGGATATCTCCGGTCCATCCGCCTTTTTCTCTCTGCGGGCAGTCCGTGGGGATTGAAAACAGATTCGACCGCTGAGACCATCTTGTATTTTCGTAAAGCCGGTTTATATCTTCGTTGGACGTCTCAAATGTTCCCAGATCCTCATTGTCAGAAGACAGGACAATCGCTGTGAAATCCTCCGGGCTCACCGGCTGATCGCATGTCACTCTCACATAGCGGAATCCATGATATGTAAAATGCGGTATGTATTCTGTGAATTTCCCGTTTGAGATATAAATATCACTTTGCTTGTGCCCTGTTTTCTCTGACATGAAAATATTGTTGAAATAGTTTCCATATTGATCAAGAGTTTCAAAATGATCTAATACCATTTTTGTTCCGGCCGGCAGTTTGCTTTTTACCCGCAGAACACCTGCCAAGTTCTGTCCAAAGTCAATGATCGTCTCGCCTTTCGGGCTAACTGTCATTCCTACTGCCGGCACTTCTTTTACCGGGCGCACCGGTTCCCCGTACTGAGCCACCAGGTTCACGTAAATTTTTCCGCATGGAATACCGGTTTTCCAGCTGCTGTCATCGAATCCGCAGCAGTTCCAGTTTTCCTGTTCCATCCGTGCGTCATAGAGTTCACCTGCAAACAGATCTGATGAACGAATCGGACTTTCTGAAACTTTCACCGTATCATCTGACAGCACCATTTCACTCGTTCCGTCTTCATAATCAATCTTTATCTGAAATAACACAGAATGTTCGGCTTTAAACTTCCTGCTTCTCGGTTTAAAGTTCGCGCTGTCATACCAGCCGTCCCCCACCAGCATTCCTATGACATTTCCTCCCTCTCTCAAAAACGGGGTCACATCATAAGTCTGGTAGCACAGATATTTAGAATAGACGGTAAATTCCGGCGCAAACTCTCTGTCATCCGGACGCATTCCGTTCATGCTGAGCTGATATGCTCCGTGACAGGTGGCATAAACGCGCGCTCGTTTTATGCCGTCTCGTGCATCAAATTCTTTGCGAAAATATTCTGCCGGGTTCTGCCCGCCGGTTCCGGGTTTTACCTTTTTCATAGGAAACGGAGATTTCACCCACTCGGCCGTCCATTCTTTCTTCATAAATCCTGTCTCAAAGGATGAGGATGCCGCCGCCTTTTCTCCGTTATTAACTGTCACTTCCACTGTCCAGTTGTAGTCACTGAGACTTTGTAATGGTTTCCCGGAGTACTCCACAAAAATACTTTTATCACTTTCTACCATTCCAGAATCCCACATTACTTCGTCCATATTTTTCACTGTGATATGATAGGATGTCTGCATCACATTCTTTTCATCACTAGTGATTACCCATGAAAAATAAGGTGCTTCGTCCACGCATGGTCTATATTGACTGTTTACTTTAAGCCTTATAAGCTCCATAGCAACCCTCCTGATTAGAATTTTGCCAGTGCCGCATCCAGCATCTGCGCCTCATCTTTTTTTATCTCTCCTGCGAATGTTTTCGCGACATCTCTAAGCGAAAGCCCATATGCAATATCGGGGATCATATCCACTTCCATCATTTGAGAAAGAAACGCGCGGATATCCGGATGGTTCAGCAGTTCTTCCATTGTCGAGTCTATGCTGTATTTCTTCTTTAAAGGCTGTGACGCCTCATAAGCGACTTCATATTCTCCGGCTCTCACACGGCAGATTCCATTTTCCACCTCTTCAAATAATGGATTTTCTTTATCTTCATATACAGATTCCGACGCATATGGAAGAACCACTTCTGCACTTCCGCCGAACGGAACCGTAACAGTGACCGTGATTTTATTATCCTCTGATATCTCCCAGCCGCACTGATAGCATCCGCTTGCCGAATCATAAACAGCTTTTACATATTTCAGTCCATTATTCACTTTCGGGCTGATCCGCATCACCCTGCCTCCCGGGTTCTGTTCCGTCACATCAATCCCGGCCGCATGACGGAAGATCCACTCCAATACAGCGCCGTAAGAATAATGATTTAGACTGTTCATCCCCGTGCTGGAGACATGTCCGCTCTCATCCAGTGAATTCCAACGCTCCCACACCGTTGTTGCTCCCAGCTTCACTTCATGGAGCCAGCCCGGGTATTCCTTATTCAGAAGCAGCCGGTATGCCGCGTCTGTCATTCCATGATCAGTCAGGGCATTGCACAGAAGCGGGGTTCCTACAAACCCGGTATTTAATTTATTTTTATTATCCCTGAGAAGCTTTTGCAGCATCTGCTTTGTCAGTTCTTCATTTTCAGACAGATGATATTTCAGTGCAAGAATAAGCCCTGTCTGCGTCTTCACCGCACATCTGCCTGTAGCAGTAAAATATTCTTCTTTCACGACCTGCCACTGACGGTCTGCGATTTTCTGATACTCCTGTCTCGTTTCTTCCAGTCCAAGCACCTCTGCTGCTTTTGCAACAATCTGTGCACTTGCCGCGTAGTAGATGTCTGCAATGTATGCTTCATCAGTCGCTCCATACACGCTGTTCGCAGCGGCACCTGTACGGTCAAGAGCAAGCCAGTCACCATAATGGAAAACCTGTCTCCATCCATGATGGTCTCCATCAATTCTCCGGATATAATCGACCCACGCTTTCATGCTCTCAATTTGGTTTTCGAGTATTGTTTTGTCCCCGCTGAACAAATATACGTTCCAGGGGATGATACATGCGGCGTCTCCCCATGCGCAGGAACATTTTGTCGGTCCGAATGTGGGGACAATCTCCGGAACCATTCCGCCCGCCAGAAGCTGTTCCTGATACAGGTCGTATAAATATTTTCGGTAAAACGCATAGGTATCAGCCAGATAGCTTGCAGTCGCGGAAAATACCTGTGTATCTCCTGTCCAGCCCATCCTCTCATCTCTTTGGGGACAGTCTGTAGGCACATCCAGAAAGTTCCCTTTCATTCCCCATTCGATATTGGAGATTAATTTGTTCACAAGATCATTCCCTGTCTCGATTGCCCCGATGCTCTCATAATCACTGTAAAGAACAAGCGCCGTAAAATCCTCACACGAAAGGTCCCTAACCCCGGTCACTTTCACATATCGATAACCATAGTATGTAAAATGAGGCGTAATCACCTTTTCTGTACCATCAGAAACATAAATGTACTCCGAAAGTGCAGTTCTTAAATTCTCGTTGTAGAAACATCCGTCCTGAAGCACCTCGCCCGTCTGAATCCTGATAGTTGTCCCCGCCGGCTCATGCACCCGCAGCCGGAAGATCCCCGTGATCTCCTGCCCCAGATCAAATACCTCTTCTCCGGCAGGAGTATGGATCAGCTCTGCCGGCTTCATCTCCTCCTGTACCTTAACTGGAAGAGATAACCGTTCCATAAGCCGGCCTTTCGGAACCTTTGCGATCCGCGCAGGAGACTCCTCTACCGGCGGCAGCGTATCATCTCTTCTCTCACCGTCATAGATATTGGAAAACCACAAATTGCTTCTTGTAACTGACCAGGTTTCATCAGAACTGATCACATCTTTCGTTCCGTCTTTGTACTCTATGTGAATCTCCGCAATCAGCTTCCACTCGTCACCGTAATATGCTTCCCGCTCCGGATCATTGAAACCGAACCTGCCTTTATACCAACCGTTTCCGAGAAGAACAGACAGCACACCTCCTCGTTCTGCCTGTTCTGTGATGTCATACGTCTGATACTGGATCCACCGGTCATAATTATTGCAGTACGGAGTCAGATACTCTTCACCGATTTTCTTAGGATTTTCTTTATTTTCCCCAAGAAAATATGCCTCATACAATCCCAGGCCGCAAATGTACAGTCTTGCGCTTTTCACTTCTTTTGCCGGACGAATCCTCTTTGAGAAAATCGGATGCCGTTCCTGACTGCTGTCACAGGTAATCCACCTGCCCGTCCACGGTTCATCCATTTTGGCGGTCTCAAAGAACTGCGTGTCTGATTCGATCACTTCCTCTGCATCTGTTGTCACAATAACTTTCCAGTAATATCTTGTATACGGCTGCGGTTCAAATTCCACTCTTGCAGAGAGACTGTCCAGCTCTGCCTCCCCCGTGTCGTGACAGATATCTGTAAAGGTTTTGTTCTTGCTGATCACAATCCTTGCATGTTTCTGTTCCTGTCCTCTGCCGCCTTTCACTTTCCATGAAAATACCAACGGTTTCAGATAAAACCCTAAAGGGTTTGTGATATGATTTGTTTTTGCCGCATAAATCTTGCCCATAATTCTTCCTCATTTTCATGCTGATACTTTTTCATCCAATAATAAGCCAACCGTTCCTCCCACTACTGACACAGAGCATTTAACTCCACGATCATCTGCTCGATCGCTTCGCCCGGAATAACGCTTAAAAATGATTTCAGCGGCATCTGCGCAATAATTTCCGGAGTCACAAGCTGTACCTCCCCATCTTCTTTCTTAGGTTCTTCTCCCTGTGATATCCCCTCAAGATACTCCATCATTTTCCCTGCTGTCTTCGGGTGGTTCATCAATTCCCCCATTGTAGTGGTCATATCCACAGTGAACGGCAGCAGCACATCAGTAGTAAATGTAAGTTCTGCAGCCTCTCTGATCTCATCGCTGGCATGCCCGATCTGGATCTCATATGTACCTGACGGAGTGTACCAGTCGTGAATCTTTGTCTCGTAGTAAGCAAAATCTCTCGCGCAAAGTTCCATTGTAACCGTCTTCTTCTCACCCGGATTCAGAAATACTTTCGCAAACCCTTTTAGTTCTTTCACTGCTCTTGGCACCGTGCTGTCCTTGTCACTGACATAGAGTTGAACCACTTCACTTCCTGCCCTCTTCCCTGTATTCTCCACATCAATGCTCACCTTCAGAATATCTCCATCTTTCATTTCCGCAGAAGAGAGTTTCATATTGCTGTAGCTGAATTCCGTATATGACAGTCCATGGCCGAATGCCCAGCGCACCGGTACTTTCTTCGCATCATAGTAACGGTATCCGACAAAGATATCTTCTCCATAGAGAACAGTCCTGCCATCTCCAGGGAAATTCAGGTAACTCGGGTTGTCTTCCAGACGATATGGGAACGTCTCCGCCAGACGTCCTCCTGGATTTGCCTCCCCAAATAACAGCCGGTCGCTGGCCTCCCCAATGCCTTCTCCTCCCAGATACATCTCCAGAATGGCATTTACAGACTCCGCCCATGGAGTTTCTACGGGACTTCCGTTATGAAGAACCACTACCACATTTTTCTGTATCTCAGCCACAGCCTCTATAAGGCGATTCTGACACTTTGGCAGTTCCATGGATGTTCTGTCATATCCTTCCGACTCAAAGCTGTCCGGCAGTCCGGCAAAGATTACAACTACATCTGCGCCCGCTGCCGCTTCACACGCCTGTTTCAGATCCTCTTCTGTCATCTCGTCACGCTCTGACGAGAAGCCTTTCACGTACTCCACTGCCCTGCCTTTTCTCACCGCAGTTTCCAGAGCCGACACTACGCTGTCCGTATTGATGTGACTCGATCCCCCGCCCTGGTATCGCGGTTTCTTTGCAAATTCCCCGATATAGACTACTTTCTGTTCTTTTTTCAGCGGCAGCACTCCCCTGTTTTCCAGAAGTACGGCGCACTCTGTTTCGATATCTGCCGCTGCTTTGTGATCCTTTTCCCTGTCAAATACAGTCTCCGCTTTCCTGTTATCTGTGTAGGAGAAGACTACTTTCAGTATGCGTTCCACCGTTCTGTCAAGAATTTCTTCCTCCAGTTCTCCATTCTCCACTGCCTGAATAATCTTTCTTGTATTATATCCTCCTGATCCCGGCATCTCCAAGTCAAGACCGGCTTTCAGTCCTTTCACCCGGTCATTTACAGCTCCCCAGTCACTGACCACATATCCTTCAAATCCCCACTCATCCCGCAGGATATCTGTCAGAAGCTTCTTATTCTCTGAAGAAAATACTCCGTTGATCTTATTGTAGCTGCACATCACAGTCTTTGGCTGCGCTTTCTTCACCGCCTCCTCAAAAGCCGGCAGATAAATTTCCCGGAAAGCCCGTTCCGATACTTCCGACGATATCTGCATACGGTCTGTTTCCTGATTATTCGCGGCGAAGTGTTTCATACTGGTTCCGATGCCTTTCGACTGTACGCCCCGGATATATGCTGACGCCATCTTTCCTGTCAGATATGGATCTTCGGACATATATTCAAAATTCCTTCCGCAGAGAGGACTGCGTTTGATATTAACTGCAGGGCCGAGGAGCATGCCCACGTTCTCAGCCTGACACTCGTCCCCAAGGATCTGTCCCATACATTCCATCAGTTCCACGTCAAAGCTGGATGCCGTGGCGCAGGCTGCCGGAAAGCAGACTGCATTCACACTTTTATTCAGGCCGAGATGATCTGCCGCGCCTTCCTGTTTGCGCAAGCCGTGCGGGCCGTCTGTCATCATAACGGAAGGAATCCCTAACCTTTCGATTCCCATCGTGTTCCAGAAATCCGCTCCCGAACATAGTCCTGCTTTTTCCTCCAGTGTCATCTGTCTGATCAATTCTTTCAGGTTGCTGCTCATTATGAAATCCTCCTTAAATAAATTCTTATCTGTTCCTATCTGTGGGCTTCCCAGAAGATGACTGCTTCCTGAAGCCAGTTTTTCACTTTTGTTTCATTTCCTATTCCAAATCCATGTCCCAGTCCGTCAACGATTCTGACCGACACATTTTCTTTGCCCAGTACCTTCTCTAATTCCGGCAGTTTATCTTCCACATTTGCAAAACCGAACTCATCATCCCGCCCTACGATAGAAAATACCGCCAGTCCCTTGTCCTCCTGCAAAGCTTTGATATTCCAGTCCAGACCATACATAGGGAAGATCACCTTCGGTCTTGGCAGATGATTCTTGTGGCAGCAGTCCTCATAATTGGCAAATGAATACGCCGTGGTCATAAGTCCTCCTGCTGAAAAACCAAAGATGGCATAATCATCCATGTTTACAGAAAACTGTTTTTGATGCTCCGTCAGATATCGGATCACTTGTGTCAGTTCCCTCGCGGCAGCCTGTCCCTGCTTTACCTGTTCTGTCTCACCCAGCTGTCTGCCGACCGGATAACTTACGACGAAAACAGAATATCCCATTTTATGCAGCTTCATCGCCACAGGATACCCCTCGCAATCAGTTACATTACTGATAAATCCGCCTCCCGGAACTACAATGGCAAGTGGTTTTCCCTGTTGTCCTGATAAAACATTCCCGTCAGATGTGACCTGTACGGATGACCCTTCACTGCTTCCGCAGGATACAGATCCGACACCAGCCTTGCCTGACCTTTCTCAACAAGTCCGGTTAGATAATTGAAAGATTCCAAGGCTGCATCCAATTGTTCCTCACGGCCCGGCGCCTTTAAAAAATCCTTATACTTTACAGGCGCAATAGCTTTCAGCACGTTGTCCTCCACATTGAAAAACATATGTTTAAAACCGCCGAATACCGGATGCTGCATGAAAAATCCAACTTTGTCCTCCCCCGTTCCCGGACGGAAATGTCCGTTTTCATCGTAATAGCTGCTTTCCTTTATTTTTGGAAATCCGCAGATGCCAAGAAGTGCCGGCAAAAACATGGCACTTTTTTTATAGACATATAATGTCGCACCGATTACAAATAATAAAACAATCACCACTACTGCAAAAAATATCTTCATCCTAACCTATGCCTCCTTTTCTTACTGACATCTTACTTTATACAGACTAAAATTACATCAACGAAACATAAGTGATTTACCGACCAAACTTAATAAATATCCGAGATTACTCTGTACACCTTTGCCCCCAATATGGTATATTTTAGACAGGTTAAATAAACTGCTGATGACTATAATCACAGTTCATTCATATCTCGAAAAGGAGAGATTATATATGATGACATTATCTGCATTGAATCAATTTCTGAAGCAGCACACTACCGAAGAAACCCAGCGTCTGAATGGTGTAAAGAAAGATTATTCACAATTTCCTGTTGCCAGAGGTAAGTTTGATACACCCTGTTACCGTTTTGATACGAACCTTGAAGATCTGCGTTCTTTATTTCTTTCAAAGAAAGTGCTTCCGAGTTATTACAACTTCGCTGTTGTAAAACAGGATCGTTTTGAAAACGTACCTCTGCATATCCATGAGTGGCTGGAGTTGAGTTATATTTATTCTGGTTCCTGCACAATGACGATAAATAAGACTACATTCAGGCTAAAAGCCGGGCAGATGGTTCTGATCAGCCAGAATGCACCTCATTCTGTCAAAAGATGTTCAGAAAATGATATTATCATCAATTTTCTGCTGACGCGCGAATATCTGAACGGTACTTTTTTTGAACGCCTGTCTCAGGATAATTACCTTACACACTTTTTCATTGAGGCTCTGAACACCACGATGCAGGAAAGCATGTATATTGTCTTTTCCCCGGAACAAAAACAAAACCGGCTGGCAGATCTTGCCAACCAGTTTCTCTGTGAATTTTATTCTCCGTCCGTAACATCCGGACCTTTTTTAGACAGTCTTTTTACGCTGATTACCTGCGAGATGATCAATCTGTTCCAGCACGGTATGGTTCTAGATCACGCCTCTGTGGATCAGATTTATACCATACTCCGATATATCGAAACAAACTTTGCGGACTGTACCCTTTCTTCTACAGCTGAGTTTTTTAATATGCACCCAAACTATCTCTCTGCCTACATACGCCAGCATACCGGAACCACTTACAAAGAGCTGGTCCAGACACACCGGCTCTCTCAGGCGGCAAAATTGTTAAGGAGCACCGCACTTTCCACAAATGATATCAGCCTTGCCGTCGGATATCAGAATACCAGCTTTTTCTTTCAGCTGTTCCGCAAGAAATACGGATGTACGCCTATGGAATATCGAAACATGCTTCATGCTTCTGATACGCCAAATATGTGATATGTACATTATTTGCCATATAGAAACTTTTCCGGTAAAGTTACTTTAAAATCTTTCGCCAAATCTCTGAAATTCTGAGGTGAGATTGTCTGTCTTTTATCCGGTCTCATGGACAGCATCTTTACAAGGATTTCCGCGGATTTCTCTACGGTGTGCATTAATCCGAATGTAAGATCAAAGTCTTCCCCTGAGCAGAACATGCCGTGATGCGCCCAGATTGCCACATCATATTCTTTCATCAGGCACTTGTCGCCACTGCGATCTCACGGCCGCCCGGCACCATCCATCCTACTACACCGATTCCGGAAGGAAATACAACCGGGCACTCGGTCGCCATCTCCCAGAGTTCTCTAGTAAATACTTTATCCTCCAACGGCAGTACAAATGTCAGTGCGATCACATTCGTGGTATGTGCATGATAAACATTGGTAACGCCTTTTTTCACTTCATGGTTCATCAGGTGACTCGGCAGCTCACTGGTCGGTCTGCCTCCGTTTACCAGACCCCAAAGGATGCGGTAATTCTCTCCTTTTTCATCCAATTCGATGATATTTTGCATAGACTACCACTTCGAAGATGCAAAATTGTCACTATGTAGTTACACAGATGCTATCAGATTCACTAATAGCATCGCCTTACTTTATCGCCCTCTATTCCTGCTAATCGGAATTACGTCCCCAAAATACTTACTATCCTTCACCGCTACAAGTTCCACCTCAACACACTTCTGCTGCCATTCCTTACAAGCCTCTTCATACCTTTGCCTCTCCTCACGAACCATGAATAGCTCGGTATAAAACTCCGAAGCATTTGCATAGTCTGCATCCTGAAGCACATTTGAAAGCTCTGATTTCATCCTCCCTGCTTTTCTATCCAATACAGCAATCTGCTCCTGCAACTCTTTCTTTCACTTCTAATGCCAATGTGAGTGGACATATAGGTGTCCGTTTACGAACCCACCGCCGTATCCGGCGTGATAGCCCCCTGCAAGGGCGAAATACACAGAGTACAAAACGAAGTTTTGTGCGATGGGTGTATTTCGCTCTGCGAGGCTTAGCCCTCGCATAAATGCACGAGGGCTGGTTAAAAAATCTATCCTCAGCGCAAAAAGGAAAAAGCCACATACCTTCGCAAAGATACATGGCTTCAATTACGCTGATAACTGTATTTAATTGGCTACAATTCGTGCCGTATCCGGCACCACTTTTTTCTTCTAAAATTGAGGCTACAATTCCTTCCATAAATGATGCCATAACACTTCCATTTATAAATGTTTTGTAGCCTTCTGCTGTCATTCCCCGCAAAAACTGAAATCCAGCAACTCATTGATATCAGGATCCATCTGATACTTCTTCACATCCTCCTCTGTGTAATCCATATTCCCAGAAGCACCCTTATCGTCAGGCACAGGTTGTTCCTGTCCAACCGCCTGAATAGGCATTTCTGTATGCCTGATGATTGCATAAGCGCTGAGTTCTTTGCGGTGGTGATATCATATCCAAGAAATCTTGCTTTATCTTGACTATGTGTTATCTTGGTCTTTTTTTCGGACATCTCAAGATGCAGAGTATCCTCGAGAAATACTCTGAATTTTTCCTTGATTTCAGATGCATCCTCAAATGAACCTATGGCTAGCTTGCATTGATTATCACGCAGATTGCAGACAGCAAAATACTAATCTGCCAATACATCACCGTAACATCTTCCCTTCGGTGCGGAGATGGTTAGCTCTAGCCTCTGACTTTCCTTCAAGCAGTTTAGCTTCATCCTCATATAGTACCTTTCACCTCGACACTCAGTCGCAACTTGGAAGCTTTGTTGACTTGTGCCTTTACAAACGTGCTGTTGTCCCCTTTATGTTTCCATTCAAGGTTAGTTGTTGGCGATAAGACTGTGTTCTTCACACTTGATAATTTTTCTTATTGTTTTCTCAAAACAAAATCATAATGACCCACGTCGCTTGGGTGTCCACCCCAAACGCTTACGGGCGCACAGAATCTACCATCGCCACTATCGCCTGATCATCATCCAATTCTCTTATAACTGCCGGAACCTCCGCAAGACCAGCCCAGCCGGCATCTGCCTTTCGTCTGTGTCCTGCAATCACTTCATAACCTTCTCCGTCAGGATTCGGTCTTACAAGCAAAGGTACAATCACACCCTCATCTTCAATACTTTTCATAAGGGCACACAGCTCTATGTCCTGCTGCACATGAAAAGGATGGTTCTTAAAGTCCTTTAACTCGCTTATTCTGATACTCTTTATCTCTTCCATTACAACCTCCGTTCTTCCGGTAGAATAACTTCTACTCAGTTACGTCAATGTTATCTGCAAACAGAAAAAGACCGCTCATCTCCAATTACTTGAAAATGAACGGTCTTTCACGCTTCGTATTCTATTGAATAACTTCAAAATATTAATTGTACTTTTATGTGTTTCCACACCCCACATCCAATACGACTGAGACATTCACACCGTCTGAAATTGCTTTTTTGTAGGTTTTTCTATCACTCTGTGAGAACATCATATGTCGCTCAAAGTGCCGGAAGTCGAGAAGTTTTACAAACTTCCCGACTCGCGGGCAGTCGTCGAATTCCGCATAAACACTGGCTTTACAGCCAGTTATTTCTTCGGAACTCTCCTCGTTGCCTTCGCGCAAATCAAGGATTCTTACATATCGACCCGATGTAGTGCAACCACGCACTCCACATGGCACGTCATCGGGAATTGGTCAACCCCTCGGACTTTCTTTACTTCATACCCCAGCTCCCCAAGCACCTTCACATCTCGTGCCAGCGTTGCGGAATCGCAGGATACATACACGATGCGGTCCGGCTGCATGCTGGCCATGGTGTGGAGGAGGTTTTCTTCGCAGCCTTTTCTCGGCGGATCGACGACGATGACGTCCGCGTGGGCGTGTTCGCCCGGGTGGTCTTTGGCGTACTGTTCGTAGTAGGCCGGAAGAATCTCTTCCGATTTTCCAACGAAAAATTCAGCGTTTTCGATCTCGTTAATTTTCGCATTGTTCTTCGCATCCGCGATTGCCTCCGGGACGATTTCGACACCGTAGACTTTTTTGGCTTTCTGCGCGAGGAACAGGGAAATCGTTCCGATGCCGCAGTAGAGATCCCAGACCGTCTCATTTCCGGTGAGGTCTGCGTATTCCAGGGCAAGACCGTACAGTTTTTCCGTCTGCGCCGGGTTGACCTGGTAGAAGGACAGCGGGGAGATCCGATATTTTACGGTTCCAATATAGTCGGTGATATACCCCTGTCCCCACAGGCAGCGGATTTCTTTTCCCATGATCACATTGGTCCGCTCACGGTTTACGCTTAGGGTAATGCTTGTCATGCCTTCGAGTTCTGTCAGCGATTTGATGAGTTTCTCCTCGGCCGGCAGTTTCTTTCCGTTCACAACGAGACAGACCATAATCTCTTTCGTCATAAATCCAAACCGGATCAGCACATGGCGCACCAGGCCTTTGCCGGTCTCCTCGTTGTATGCCGGAACGCCGTTCTCCTCCATCCAGGCAAGAATGCGGTTCAGAATCTCCTCGTTCTGCTCCACGCCGAGATAACAGTTCCGGTTTTCCATGATCTGATGCGTTCTTCCCGCATAAAATCCCGTAATCAGCTTTCCATTTCTATCCTGCCCGATCGGAAACTGGGCTTTGTTTCGATAGCGGAACGGATTTTCCATCCCCACGATCGGCTCCATCGGGATCTCCGCCATGCCGCCGATGCGCTGGAGATTTCCGGCGATTTTCTTCTCCTTAAAGCGAAGCTGCTCCGCATAGTCGAGCATCTGCAACTGGCATCCGCCGCACGGACGTGCAACCGGGCAGACCGGCTCGACGCGGTGCGCGGACGGCTCGATCAGGCGCATCAGGCGCGCGTAGCCGTAATTTTTCTTTGCTTTGATCACTTTTACCTCGGCAAGATCGCCGATGACGGTGTCCTTGACAAAGAGGGTATAGCCCTCGCATTTGCCTATACCCTCTCCGTCGTGTCCCATATCTTCAATTTTCACCGTCAGTACATCATTTTTCTGATAGCTCATGAAAAGTCTCCTGTTCTGCGGATGTTGGACTCAAAGAACCGGTTGTAGCCAAGCCACTCATTGCCGGCCGGCGCTGCGTCAAACAGCTCGGTCAGGGTTTCCATTTTGGCATCGGCATTGTCCGCCAGGTTCAGCGCTACCGCCTCTACCATTGCCGGTTTTTTCGGGGAACCGTATTCCAGCTCGCCGTGGTGCGCCAGAATGCAGTGCTTTAACTGATTCTCGAGTTCCTGTGGGAAACCGTCGATCTTCTGCGCCGCATCGTGTACCATCTCCGCACCGATCATGATGTGGCCGAGCAGCTGTCCGTCATTGGTGTAATCGTTCTGCGGGAATAAGGAGAGTTCTTTCGTCTTTCCGATATCGTGCAGAATTGCTGCCGTAATCAGCAGATCGCGGTTCAGAATCGGATACGATTTTACCATAAAATCGCAGAAACGGGTGACACTTAACGTATGCTCTAAAAGGCCGCCGACGAATCCGTGATGCACGCTTTTTGCTGCAGAGCTCATGCGGAACCGTTTTGCGGTCTCCTGATCCTGGATAAAATAATACGTCAGCAGTTCGGAGAGATACTGATTTTTCACCGTTCCGATCCAGGAGAGCAGCTCCTGATACATCGTATTGATGTCGTAACGGCTCGTCGGCAGATAGTCCGCCGGATTATATTCGCCCTCTTCCGCTTTTCTTGCATTTTTAATGGAAACCTGAAGTGCTCCATTGAAACTGGAAACATCTCCCATAATATCTACATAATCCAGTGCTTCAAATTCACGGATTCCCATAGAATTCGGATCCCAGATTTTCGCATCGATCGTACCGGTTTTATCCTGTAAGATCACGTTTTCGTACTGTTTTCCGTTTTTGGTAACAGCCGACTGTTTATGTTTGCAGAGATAAATTCCGGAAATGCGGTTTCCTTCCCGGAGTTCGTTGATATACTTCATAAAAATAAATCCTCTTTTTCTAAAATAAATGCGGACACAGTGTTCCGTTTTTGTTTCTATGATGCCGTTTTTATGATGCAAAGCCTGTGCTCCTGCATGCCTTACCAATTCTACCAGATTTTCCTGCAGAATGCACGTATTTTTTCATCCGCCAGTGGAAAACCATTCGAAAAGAAAAGCTTCCGGAAGCCCCACCGGCTAAAACCGGCTTTTTCTGCTCCCGAAAGCCTCTGTTTTTTATACTTCCCCCATCGTCACATCAAACGTCATCTCCGCATACCCTTCAGCGCCTTTCCGCATCGCCGTCACGGTAACCACGTCTCCTGTGCTGTATTTGCCAAGCTGTTCATGGTACTGTTTGATCGTCTCAACCTTGTGCTCCCCGACCTTTACAATCACATCGTACTCTTTCATGCCCGCCATCATCGCCGGAGAATCGTCTGCGACGCGGCTGATGAGAACGCCTTTTGGAATGCCGGTTTTATCGGAAAGTTCTTCTGTGACATCCTGTCCGCGGATGCCGATATACGCGCGGCTCACGTTGTTGGAAAGATTTTCGATCAGCTTTTTGATCTGGGAAATCGCAATGCCCGTCACCACGTTGTTTCCCTTGGCACTGTAACTCTGCGCAATAATGCCGACGATTTCGCCGTCAAGATTTACCAGAATGCCGCTGCCGTCCGTGCTGCCGAGGATGTCGGTGGTCAGCAGATTGTACTCATTGTCCAGCGCGGAAATCTTGTTCGTAACCGAAGTCACCACACCATACGCAATCGAATTGCTGTAGCCGACCGGGCTTCCGACAGCCACGACCGGGTCACCCTGGCTGACGAGATACGAACTGCCGAGCGGCGCAACCGCAAGACCGTCCCGTGTTTCCTCATCCAGCTTCGATTCATCCACCTTCACAATCGTAAGGCCGGTGCTCGGATCGTGGCGCTGGTATGTGGCATCCACCATCGTCTCGTCCCAGAAGGTGACCTGAATCCGCTCCACATTTTCCACGATGCGGTATTCCGTCAGAATAAAGAGATCCTGCCCGTTGTCCGCAACAATCAGACCGGAAATCTGCTGCTGGTTTTCATAGTTCTGGTTAAAATAGTCCATCTGATTGGTAATGCCGATGACGGTAACCAGCGCTCGTTTTGATTTTTCCGTTACTTCCAGCATATCCTGGTAGAGCGCTTCATAATTTTTCAGGCTGCTGTCCTTTTCCTCCGTATCCGTTTCCCCATCGACACTGGAAACCTCGCTGCCCTCCTCCGGCTCTTCGAAAGTGCTGCTTTCCGTTCCCTCTGCCGCTCCATTCTCCTCTGTGCTTTCGGAAACCGTACTTTCGGATACACTGCTTTCTGAAGTACTGCTATCCACTGTAGAACTGCTGATTTCCGAACCGGAGCCGCTGCTGTCTACCGACGCACTCGCCGAAGATGCGGTAATTGTCTCATCCGGCTCCTGTCCGCTGTTTGGATCCTCATCTCCCGGGATATCCACTTTCGCCGGCGGCTCTTCCCTGGTAACTGCTTCTGCAATCTTTGGCTCTGTCACCGCAAATACCGCAGCCGCAACCAGACCGCCAAGCGCCGCAAGTGCCAGCCATCCGGCAATCAGAAGAACAATCTTTTTCCAGTCGGGCGGCTGCTTTTTGATGCTCTCTTTCATGAATTTGTAAGGTTTTGGGTCATTTTCCATACATTTCTTTCTCCATACATCTGTATTCCATACCGAACTGCTCTGCGCATATGCGCTTCCGCAATCTTCACATATATAAAAAACTTTACCAGATAGATATGAACATTTTATGAAGACTGTTACATTTTTTTCTCATTTGCGCAACATCCTGCATTTTCTCGTTCTTGGGGTTTCTTTCTTTCCTTTTTTAAGGTATAATTGGGGGAGTGGAAAAACCTGTGACCCACATTCCACTTCCGGTCTGTACTTCCCGTGCAGATATATGATCAGATCGCTACTGTTCACTCAGCAGTGAAACACTTGCTGTTTCGCTGCGTAAGAAAGTGATTCAGGTGTGAGCAGCCCTCCTTTTGCGAAGCAAAACTTTAAATGAGGGCTGCGAATGTTACAGTTCGCAGGGTACCTGTGAACTGTAACATCAGATCCGTGCGGTATTGCATCAAAAATACCGCGTTATCTGTAGACAATGACTGAATTATGAATTACGAAAAGGTAAGTATTATGAATCAGAAAGCATTAAAAACGCTCGAATACGACAAAATTATCGAACAACTGGCTTCGTATGCCAGTTCTCCGCTGGGCCGGAAGAAATGTCTGGAACTCGTTCCTTCCTCTTCCCTTTCCCAGATTACACGGATGCAGCACGAAACACACGACGCGCTCACCCGGCTCTTTAAAAAAGGCCACATTTCCTTTGGTGATGCCAAAGATATCCGCGGCGCATTAAAGCGTCTCGAAATCGGCAGCTCCATGAACATCACGGAGCTTCTGCAGACCGCCGCACTTCTGGAAAACACGGCACGCGTCAAAGCGTACGGCCGCCGCGAAAATGCGGACCAGACGCCGGACAGCCTCGAAGATCTCTTCGAAACACTGGAGCCTCTGACGCTGCTTTCCACGGAAATCCGCCGCTGTATTCTCTCCGAGGATGAAATCAGCGATGATGCAAGCCCGAATCTACGCCGCATCCGTCGTTCCATCAAATCGTGTGAGGAAAAAATCCACAGCCAGTTAATCTCGCTCGTCAACGGTTCCTACCGCACGTATCTGCAGGATGCCGTCATCACGATGCGCGACGGCCGCTACTGTATCCCGATCAAATCCGAGTACAAAGGCCAGGTTCCTGGCATGGTACATGACCAGTCCTCGACCGGTTCCACCTTCTTTGTCGAGCCGATGGCCGTTGTCAAACTGAACAACGATATCCGTGAGCTGGAAATTGAAGAAGAAAAAGAAATCGAGGTCATCCTCTCTACGTTGAGTGCCCAGGCAGACCTGCACCGCGATGAGATCCGTTACGACCTCGAAAACATGGTAGAGCTTGACTTCATCTTCGCGCGCGCCGCTCTTGCAATGGAGCAGAACGCCAATGAGCCGATCTTCAACACCGAAGGTAAAATCCACCTGCGCAAGGCACGCCACCCGCTGATCAATGCGAAAAAAGTCGTTCCGATTGATCTGTCGCTCGGCGAAGATTTCGACCTTCTGATCGTCACAGGACCGAATACCGGCGGTAAAACGGTTTCCTTAAAGACGGTCGGACTCTTAACACTGATGGGCCAGTCCGGACTTCACATTCCGGCACTCGACCGCTCCTCCCTTTCCGTTTTCGACGAGGTTTACGCCGATATCGGTGATGAGCAGAGCATCGAGCAGTCGTTGAGTACCTTCTCCTCCCACATGACGAATGTGGTTTCCTTCCTCGACAAGGCAGACCGCAATTCCCTCGTCCTGTTCGATGAGCTCGGCGCCGGTACCGACCCGACAGAGGGCGCGGCGCTTGCCATCGCGATCCTCTCTACGCTCCACGAGCGCGGCATCCGCACCATGGCAACGACACACTACAGTGAACTGAAAATCTATGCCTTATCCACACCGGGCGTGGAGAATGCCTGCTGTGAATTCGATGTCGAGACTTTAAGCCCGACATACCGCCTGCTCGTCGGCGTTCCTGGAAAGAGTAATGCGTTTGCGATTTCCAGCAAACTCGGCCTGCCGGACTACATCATCAACAAGGCAAAAGACGAAATCAGCGAGCAGGATGAATCGTTTGAGGACGTTCTGACCACTCTCGAGCAGAACCGGATCACGCTGGAACGCGAAAAAGAAGAGCTTGCCCGCACCCGCGCGGAAGTCGAATCCCTGAAGCAGAGCCTTGCCAAGAATCAGGAACAGATCGACGCAAGAAAAGAAAAGATGATCTCCAATGCAACCGAGGAGGCACAGAGAATTCTCCGCGAGGCGAAGGAATACGCCGACCAGACGATGCGCGATTTCCAGAAATTTGGAAAAGAGAATGTTTCCGTCCGCGAAATGGAGCAGAAACGTACCGCTCTGCGTGAAAAGATGAACAAGCTCGATAAGAAAAAGGCGAAGGAAGTACCGAAGCGCACCGGAAATCTCCGCCCGCAGGATCTTCATCTCGGCGATGCCGTCAAAGTCTTAAGCATGAATCTCAAAGGTACTGTCAGCACCCGCCCGGATTCGAAGGGAAATCTCTTCGTCCAGATGGGTATCATGCGGACCAAAGTGCATATCTCCGACCTTGTGCTGATCGACGAGGCTGTCATCACCGGCCCGTCCATCTCCCGCACAAGCAGCGGAAAATCGAAGCTTTCCAAGGCTGCCACGATTTCTACCGAGATCAATCTGCTCGGAAAAACGGTGGATGAAGCGGTTGCCGAACTCGACAAATATCTCGATGACGCTTATCTCTCCCATCTGCCGAGTGTCCGCGTTGTCCACGGAAAAGGAACGGGCGCACTGCGGAAAGGCATTCACAATTATCTGCGCCGCCAGAAACACGTAGCGGACTTCCATTTAGCGGAATTCGGCGAGGGCGATGCCGGCGTTACGATTGTTACGTTTAAGAAATAAAAACTCAGGAAAATATGGGACGGAACGCATACTGTATGCGGTTCCGTCCTGTCCCCAGTGAAGGAGAATCTTTTATGGCTTCCAAACAGAAAATTCTGATCGTCGATGACGATAACAATATCGCAGAACTGATTTCTCTCTATCTGACCAAGGAATGCTATGACACAAAAATTGTAAACGATGGAGAAGAGGCTGTCCGGGAGTTTCACTCCTTCCAGCCGAACCTGATTCTGCTCGACCTGATGCTGCCCGGCATGGACGGCTACCAGGTCTGCCGCGAAATCCGGCACGATTCCGATGTTCCGATCATCATGCTCTCGGCAAAGGGCGAGGTGTTCGACAAAGTCCTCGGCCTGGAACTCGGCGCGGATGACTACATCATCAAACCATTTGATTCCAAGGAGCTCGTTGCCCGTGTGAAAGCAGTGCTGCGGAGATTTCAGCCATCACGCACGATCCCGGTGTCCGCGACCGCAGGAAAATGTGTCGAGTACCCGGATCTTATCATCAACCAGACGAACTATTCCGTCATTTACCAGGGCCGCACCGTCGATATGCCGCCGAAGGAACTGGAGCTTCTCTACTTCCTTGCTTCCTCACCAAACCAGGTCTTTACGCGAGAACAGCTCCTCGACCATATCTGGGGCTATGAGTACATCGGCGATACCCGCACGGTAGACGTTCATATCAAACGTCTCCGCGAAAAAATCAAGGACCATGCCTCCTGGGCCATCACGACGGTCTGGGGCATCGGTTACAAGTTTGAGGTTAAAAAATAATGCGACGCACGCTTTACCGGAAATTAATTCTCATTTATGTCATTCTCGCCATTGCCGGCTTTACGCTGATCTCAACGGTCGGCTCCCGCATGGTGGAGGACAGTCTGGTCTCCAGCGCGAGCACCAGTCTGTACCGGGAGGCCACGCAGATCGCTTCCAAACAGGGCGACCTTTATTACCACAGTGAGCGTTCCCTGACGGATCTTTACAATTCGCTCAGTGCACTGGCTTCCTATCACAATTCCCAGATCTGGCTCATCAGCGCAGACGGGGAAATTCTGCTGAACACGGCAGCTGCACTCGATGAGGAAAACCCGGAGATCATCGACGGTTTTGATCCAGTTGCGCTCGGCAGCGAGTATTACAGCACGGGAACGTTTTTCGGCTATTTCGAAGACAAGATGCTGAGCGTCATGGTTCCCGTCACCTCCGATTTCCGGATCAATGGCTATGTCGCCATCCACCTTCCGCTGCAGGACGTCTATCAGCAGAGGGAAAGTCTGCTGGCACGGATTGATTTTCTGTTCCTGCTCGTGTTCGGACTCTCGTTTGTGATTCTGATCTTTTTCTCCCTCGTCGTGTACCGGCCGCTGAAAAAGATCATCAACGGTGCAAAGGAGTATGCCTCCGGCAACCTGACCCACAAAATTGATGTTAAATCTCACGATGAGATGGGGTATCTCGCTTCCACGCTGAACTACATGTCCGGCGAGCTGAACAAGACCGGCGAATACCAGCGGAAATTTGTGGCGAACGTCTCTCACGACTTCCGCTCACCGCTGACCTCGATCAAAGGCTACGTGGAGGCAATCCTAGACGGAACGATTCCGCCGGAAATGCAGGAAAAATATCTGAAAATCGTTCTGTTTGAGACAGAACGGCTGCACAAGCTGACGCAGAGCCTGCTGACGCTGAACGACATCGACGATAAAGGGAATATGCTCGATCTGACCTCGTTTGACATCAACGCCGTCATCAAGGATACCGCCGCTTCGTTTGAGGGAACCTGCACAAAAAAGCGGATTTCCATTTCACTGATCCTCGCATCGCGCACCTTATACGTCTGCGCCGATATGGGAAAAATCCAGCAGGTGCTGTACAATCTCATTGATAATGCAATCAAATTCAGCAACAACGATTCCACCATCACAGTTGAGACAACGGAGAAGCACGGTAAAGTCTTCGTCTCCGTCAAGGACACCGGCTGCGGCATTCCAAAGGCAAGCATCACGAAAATCTGGGAGCGCTTCTACAAGCTCGACGCCTCCCGCGGCAAGGACCGCAAAGGAACGGGACTTGGGCTTTCGATCGTCAAAGAGATCATCACTGCGCATAACCAGAATATCAATGTCATCAGTACAGAGGGCGTTGGTACCGAATTTATCTTTACACTCGCCAAAGGCGAAGCACCAAAATAAGCCCCTCCGCCGAGGGGCTTTTTTGCCAGACATATCAAACTAACTCTGGAGGTAATTTTCACTATGAACCCAAACACCATTGATTCCATCATCAAACAGCTCATTGCATCCCACACCACCATTTCCACCATGGAAAGCTGCACTTCCGGTCTGATCGCCTCCCTGATCACCGACACCGAAGGCGCCTCCGCCATTTTCCCCGGCGGCTACGTCACGTATCTGAACGAAACCAAAGTCCTCGTCGGCGTCGACCCTTCCGTCATCGAAATCCACGGCGTCTACTCCCCCGAATGCGCCGAAGCCATGGCCCGCACAGTACAAGAAAACCTGCACACCGCCATCGCCATCGGAATCACCGGCACAACCGGAAATCTCGACCCCAACAACGCTGACAGCGTACAGGGCGTCGTCTACTTCTGTATTTTATACAAAGCCCAAGCCCACACCTTCACCTTCCAGACCAACGTCTCCGGCATGACCCGCCACGAAATCAAACAGCTTTACGCAGAGCAGGTCTTTGCCGAATTGGAAATGATCTTAACTTCTTCCTTATAAAAAGAATGCAGCTCCGTCTACGATCACCAGAGTCCCGTCCGTCTACCTCCACTCATGCGTCCGCAAATGCCCCGCGAGCTGCATATGGTCAAAGTTATTCTGCCGCAGTGCCTCGTACAGTACGATCGCCACGGAATTTGAAAGGTTCAGCGACCGAATATCATTAATCATCGGAATCCGCACCGCCGTCTCCTGATTATCGTACAGAATATCCTCCGGAATCCCCGCGCTTTCCTTTCCGAACATGATAAAGCAGTCCTCTTCATACTGCACATCCACATACGTCTGCGGCCCCTTCGTCGTCGCATAGTAAATCTTCGCCCCCGGATTTTTCTCCAGAAAATCCTCGTAACTCTCATACACTGTCACATCCAGCTTCGACCAGTAATCCAGCCCCGCGCGCCTGACCGCCTTGTCCGAAATATCAAACCCCAGCGGCTTAATCAGATGCAGCCTCGTCCCCGTCGCCACACACGTCCGTCCGATATTACCTGTATTTGCTGGAATCTCCGGCTCATGAAGAACAATATTCAAATGTGCCATTTTACCAATCACTCCTGTCGTATATTTAAGCCTTATCTGCCAACCCGGTACATCTCATCCATCTGCGGCTTATCCAGATACCTGACCTCTTCCCCGTTCCGGAGAATCCTCTCCTTCCCGGATGTCGTCCGCCCAATCACCGCCGATGGAATCCCTTCGAGTGCCATTTTCTGCACCAGCCCCTCGCCGTCCGCCGCCGCAATCAGCAGCGCCCCCGTCGAAAGCATCTGATACGGATTCACCCCGAAAAATTCACAGATCTCCACCGTCTCCTGCTGGATCGGAATCCTCTTCAGCGCCACATCAAGCCCGATACCCGCGCCGTCCGCCATCTCCCAGAGCGCCCCGAAAATCCCGCCCTCCGAGAGATCCTGCATCGCAGCCGCACCGTGCTCGATCGCAATCTCCGCCTCACGGCAGACAGAGTAATCCTCCGAAAAATCCGCCGCCCCATGGATAAATCCCGGAGAAAATCTCGTCAGAAGCTCATCCCTTCTTGTCTTTGCCAGATAAGACACCGCGCCAAGCGCAATCCCCTTCGTCACGACAAGATCCAAATCCGCTGTCACACACGACGGATCAAACAGCCCAGCACGCGTTGTCCCGCCTGCCGCCGTCACGGTAAGCACCGGATACAAAACCCCGTCCGTCACCTCCGTATGCCCGCCGATCACCGCAGTTCCATACCGCACACACGCACCGTCAACCGCCCGCATCAGCTCCTTTAAATCCTTTTCTTCCATCGCCTCCGGCAGCATCAGCGACACCAGCACTCCTTTTGCCGATGCCCCCGCCGCGGCCACACTGTTGCACACCCGGCAGACCGCGAGCACCGCGTCCTCCGGATCCTTCACCAGCACCGGCGCACACGAAAACACCTGCGTCTCCTTTTCTCCTGCAAGTGCCGATACCCCGCGTCCGACCGCCGGCCCTGCTGCGTCCTCTCTTTTCTGCCCCAGCATCTTAAACACCGAGCGCACCAGCACGCTCTGCTGTAATTTACCCTTTCGCATCCCTTGTCCTCCTCGAACTTCCTGTTTCAAACGAAAAAGCAGACGGAATCCGTACTCCTTTTCCCTCTGCTTTCCCATTTTTCACGGAAAATGTTACAGTTCACTGGTTCCCAGCGAACTGTAACCAGAAAACGCCTAGTCCTCATCGTCCTCCGTTTTCTCTGTATCGCTGCTGTCGTCCGTCTTTTCCGTACCATCCGAATCCGAATCATCGCTGCTGTCTTCCTTCTTCTCCGAAGAACTCGATGACGAACTGCTCTGGCTGTATTTCGCTGCAACTTCCTTTGCTTTTGCAAGATCATTTGCCGCAATCGCCGCCTGCATTTCCGCACGCGCCGCTGCATTGTCCGTCTTTGTTCCCACGGTATAGACATCCGATGTCATGCGGTAAGTGCTGGAATTCACCTGCTCCTTCGTCTCATTTCCATTGTCATTCACAATCTTCCACAGCCGCGCCGTCGAACCCTGATAGCCGTACGATGTCTGTTCAATTGTTCCAAACGATGCATTCGCATCTTCCGTCAGGCTCGGCGTCGGATCCTCCGTGTTTGTCGTCTCACTCTCATAGCGGACCGTGCGGTTCGGATCTCTCGTCTCATGGCCGTAGATGGCAAAATGCAGGGTGCTTCCGTCCGCGCTCGCCTCAATATAAATCGGCGCATCCGTATTGTTGATGAATTTCAGGTCTTTCAATCCCTCTGCAATCGCCGCATCCATCGACGGATCCACATAGTGGACAATCATGGAATGGCTGTACCGCTCCGTCACCTCAAGCTCTGCTTTTAAGACAGCAACATAGAGCGTTGTGGAAACCTGGCAGATACCGCCGCCGTACGAATCGACGACCTTGCCCATCTCATACGATGCTGCCAGTGCATAACCATTTTCCGCATCAAACGGCACAACGACCGCCTCTACGGAAAATTCCTCGCCCGGCTGTACCAGCGTTCCGTTAATCTTCTCTGCGCCGACTGCGACATTCTGTTTTCTGCCGCTCGTACCGTTGCCATACTCCGTCGTACCCTCGCCGAGCAGATCTTTGACAAGTGCAAGCTGCTCCGGATTACCGCCTGCCGGTGTTTCTTCTGTTACCAGTTCTACGCCGCCGATGCCGCCCCGCCAGCTTGTCGTCAGGTAATTGACAACCTTCGCCGTGGACTCATCCACGTTGACGCTGCATCCGGTCTGGCCCGGATTGACGATAAATTCGCCGTTTTCGCGGGTCAGCGTTGCATCTGTTGCCTCGCGGTTCAGCACGACCGTGTTGTTTTCTACCGCCTGGCGCGCTGCCTCGCCATCGACTGTATATTTCAGGGAAAACGTCACCGTCTCTCCATTTTTGAGCCGGTTCTGTGTCAGGAACCGCTTCAGTACATTGCCTTCCTGCCCGATTGTGACGGCTTCTCTTGCCACCTCCGGGTTGGCACAGGAAAGTCCGAGATCCCCTGCTGTCACCTGTGCATTCTGCTCTCCGGCAGACAGGTTGATAACCGAGGGTTTTAACTGTTCAATTTTGTCGTTTACTGCCTGTGTGATCTGCTCTTCGGTCATACCGCCGACGGAAATGTCTTCTACATAGATTCCGTCCAGCGCTGTCCGGCCATCCGCTTTGACTGGTTCTGCCAGAAAGCAGAATGCGAATGCGATAAGCATCACCAGCAGGCCTCTCATTTTTCTGCTGTTTTTCATACTGTGCCTCTTCTTGATCCGTTTCCCATTTCACTCTGTCTTTTACAGAATCTCTTTACACCAGCCATAAAAGTGCTGGAAGAACCATACCAAGCACCATAACCACTGCAAGAATCAATGCCAGTATCTTTGCTGCATTTCTCTTCTTTGCCAGCGGATCTTTCTTCTTTTTCTGTGCCTCTGTCGGGGCTTTTCGATTGACTTTATTACTCATCGTTCCATCCTTTCTTTTTCTCTTCTATTTTTTCTCAGTTCTCTGTCGTTTTTCCATTCTTCCATGTGCCAGAATAATCTGATCGATCATGCGGGATGCACGGCTTTTTGTGAGTGCTCCCCACTCCGGTTCGAGATCCAGCTCATGGTACCGGATCAGATCCGCCAGATATTTTTTCTGTGCCTCCGTCGCCGGAACCTCACGTTTCATTTTGGCCTTCAGAGGCGCTGCGGCAAACCATTCCGGGTGATCTTCCGAAAATCCTTCTTCCAGTTTTCGGAACAGTGCCAGCGTTTCCAGCACATCGTCCATTGCACGGTGTGCGTGTTCCCGCGGGATCTGATAGTAGCCGCAGAGTGCTTCAAGGCTTCTGCTCTCCAGATCCGGGAGGGCTTTCCGTGCAATTTTCAACGTATCCCACGCTTCTTTTTCAAAGTCCAGACGGGCATTTATCGCTGCCTGCTTGATGAAGCTGTAATCGAACAGAATATTGTGCCCCAGAAGCGGCAGGCCGCCGCAGAAATCCAGAAAGCCGCGGACAGCAGTCTCCACATCGGGCGCATTCGCAATCATCTCATCCCGGATTCCGGTGAGTTCCGTGATCCGCTCCGGCACTTTTCTGCCCGGATTGACGAAAGTCTCATACGATGCCGTGACCTCTCCGCCCTGCACTTTTACTGCACCGATCTCCAGAATCTGGTCTTCCTTTACAGAAAGACCCGTTGTCTCAAGATCGAGCACTACAAAATCTTGTATTTTCATCTTTTATTACCTTTTCTAGTATCTCATGTTCTTTTGAAATGTCAAGCGTAAAAAAGCTCACTACAGTCGATCATCTCCGCATTTCCCGTCAGCGGATCGCGCTTCTGATAATCAAACAGGAGTACCGTACGCGCCTTTTCCCCGTTTCCGAGCACATCGTAATCAAAAACTTCCACATGCGTCATGCGCTGCAGCTGCTTCCAATCGTATGTCGTATACGATGGCAGAAGCGTTCTCGTTTCGGCTTCCTTCTGGTAAAAATCACGCGACTCGTTTTTCCATTCCGACGGATCCTTTGCAAAATGCGGCCGCGTCTTCATATTTTCCCGCGCATACAGATCGAGTACCATCATCTGGCGGAAGAATGCTTCGTCCTGCTGTTTTTCGTCCCGTAAAAACTCGAGCAGAATTTCATACCGCTGGATCCGGTTATGCGCCGCCTCACTGTAGCCCTTCGCCCGGTAGAAATCACCGAGTTCCTGGAAGAAGTCGAACGGGTTCTCATACAACCGCTCGATCATCGGCAGCGTGTGGACAAACTGACCGCTGTTGTAATAGACTTCTACCATCTCTTCCACGTCTTTCAGTTTCAGCACATCATCATACGGCAACCATTTTGTATAAAGCACCTCATACGGCTCCCGTTCCTGATAATGGCAGTCATATTCTTTCGTATGCTCATACATAAAGGAGCCTCGAAGCACTTTTAAAAATCCGAGCTGCAGCTGCTGCGGCCGGAGCGCATAGACATCCGCAAAAGAACGGCGGAAACTTGCATAGTCCTCGTAGGGAAGTCCCGCAATCAGGTCCAGATGCTGGTGGATGTTTCTTCCTTTCGCAATCCGATTGACAATCTCTGTCACTTTTCCAAAATCCATCTTCCGGTGAATTGCCTCGATCGTCTGCGGATTCGTAGACTGCACGCCGATCTCGAGCTGTACGAGTCCCGGCCGCAGCGTATTCAAAAGTTCCAGCTCTTCTTCCGTAATCAGATCGGCAGCAATTTCAAAATGGAAATTTGTCACACCATTATCATGTTCTGCGATGAATTTCCAGATCGCCATTGCGTGATCTTTTTTGCAGTTGAAGGTACGATCTACAAATTTAACCTGCGGTACCTTCTGCTCCAAAAAGAAGGCAAGCTCCTTTTTTACGAGACCGAGATTTCGGAACCGGAGCCTTTTATCAATGGAAGAAAGGCAGTAGCTGCACGAGAACGGACAGCCACGGCTCGACTCATAATAAATGATGCGGTTCTCAAATTTTTTCAGGTTTGCATAGGGAAAATCCACCTCGGACAGATCCATAACCGGACGCCACGGGTTGCTTTTGACTGCACCGTCTGCATCACGGTATGTAATGCCATGGATCTCCTCCAGCGTTTTCCCCTCCATCCCATTCTCCTGGTTCTGATAATAAACTGCTATTTCCCGGAAAGTCACTTCTCCCTCGCCTTTCATAATTCCGGCAAGGAACGGATACTGCTCCAGCATCTCCTCTGCATGGTACGAAACCTCCGGCCCGCCAAGCCAGATCTTTGTTTTCGGACTGATTTTATGATATTCTGTAATCAGATCCTCTACGATTGATATATTCCAGATGTAGCAGGAAACGCAGACAACGTCTGCACGCGCCAGAAACAGGCTTCGCAACATGGAATCCTTTGACTGATTGATCGTAAATTCGCGGATCTCCGGGAACACGCCGGCTTTCTCCGCGCTCGCCTGCAGTGTATAAACTGCGAGATTGGAATGAATATATTTTGCGTTGACCGCAGTCAGAATAATTTTCATAATCTTTCTAATACTTCTCCTTGGTTCCTCTTTGCATATCTTTTATACTACCACATTCTCGAACGAAAATACACCGCCATTCCTCCAAAAGCACAATTTTTTCGCGATTTTCGATAAAACAGTTGCAATTTTCGCGAATCCATGTTATATTAACAAAGGTTTCCAACAGGAAATCAAAATGCCCAGATAGCTCAGTTGGTAGAGCAGAGGACTGAAAATCCTCGTGTCGCTGGTTCGATTCCGGCTCTGGGCATTTTTTGCTGCACAAAAGCAGGATTCACATTTTTTGCCACAGCAAAATCTGGCAGAATCTCCTGTCTCCCTATCGCAAAAAAACTCTGCACCGCATCCCCGGAAATTCCCGGATGGATACGGTACAGAGTTTTTTTCATCGCATAACTGCCCAAGAAAGCTTTTCGTTTTTACAGATTTTTGATGACCTCCCATGCTTCATCATCAAATTTTCTATCTCTGAAATAGTACTGTTTATCTTCTTCGGTAATCTTCCGAATGACTTTACACGGATTTCCTGCTGCAATCGACCAGTCCGGAATGTCCTTTGTTACAACACTTCCGCCGCCGATAACAACGTTATCTCCGATATGTACGCCTGGTAAAATAACGGTATTTCCGCCAATCCAGACATTATCTCCGATGGTAACTTCAATGCCGTATTCATACGCACTGTTTCTTGCCGCCGGATGCACCGGATGACCTGCAGTATAGATGGCAACGTTCGGCGCCATCTGGCAGTTGTCTCCGATTTTTACCTTTGCCACATCGAGAATGGTGCAGTTATAATTTGCAAAGAAATTTTTTCCAACCTCAATATGAAAGCCATAGTCACAGTAAAATGGCGGATTGACAAATGCACCCTCGGATTTTCCAAACAGTTCTTTTACAATGGCTGCGATTCCGTCAAAATCCGAACGGTCGATGGTGTTCAGTTTCTGCGTCAGTCTTCTCGCATTCATCTGCTGCTCCATGACCTCTGCATCGGAAATGTACGGTAACTGTCTGTCTCTTCTCTCTACGTTTTTCATTATTCTGTATCCTCCCTGGTAATATTATTCACCCACTGATATTTTTTATAGTGTCTGTATACGGCAGGAAGCTTAATCATTTCATCCAGATTCAGCAGGAAATAAACGACCATGACCGTTGTTCCGATCGTAATCGCCGCATAAAAGAGATTCAGGACAAAAGAAATCTGTGTGGCAAGCGAAACTGCAGACAGGGAATTCTGGTCCAGCGTACCGACCATTAACGCATCGGACGCACTTACCAGTGCATTCATCAGATTCTGTACAACCATCGGGATCAGCAGTGCAAGAAGTTTCCGGTAGAATTCTGGATCTTTTTTCTTGATTTCCCTCTGATTTTTCATTTCTTTTTCCTTTTTTCTGTTTTATTCCATACACGTATATGTTATAATCATATTATCTTAGGTTTTGCGTTTTTTCTACGACAATATTCCTTATTTTTTATAATAATTGTACTTTTTCACGGAGGTTTTTATGATGAATGACCCAATTACAAAAGTCATGCAGGACGCATCCGAGATCGTCCGCTACGATGAAGTCGGCATTCCGCTTTATATCCGGGAAGGACTGCTTTCTTCCTATCCGGATCACCGGGCGCTCTGCCACTGGCATGAGGATATCGAATGGGTACAGATCCGCTCCGGTCAGATGAACTACTATATCAATGGAAAAAGAGTCCTTTTAAACGCCGGGGAGGCGATTATCGTCAATTCCCGCCAGATGCACTACGGATATTCTGAAAACGGCCAGGAATGTGACTTTATCTGTATCCTGTGCCATCCGAAAATCCTCACCGCGAACAGCGTTCTGTACCAGTCTTATATTACGCCGGTGCTTTCGAATCCGGCTCTGGAATATCTTCATCTGAAGCCGGAAAATCCGGAAGATACTGAAGCGCTGCAGACCCTCCCGGAAATTCTCCGGCTGAAGAAGGAACAGCCGACCGCCTACGAAATCGAGGCTGCTGCTCTGCTTTCCCTTTTGTGGTGCCGTCTTTTGCGCACGCATCCGATGATGCCGGACGGCAACACCGCCGTCTCACAGGATCCAGATCTTCTGATCCAGCGCGATATGGTTTCCTATATTTACAGCCACTACAGTGAATCCATCAATCTGGAAGAGATCGCCGCCGCCGGAAAAGTCTGCCGCAATAAATGCTGTCAGATTTTCCGCCGCTATCTTTGCCAGAGCCCGATTGATTTTCTGAATCATTACCGTCTGGAAGTGAGCTGTCATCTGCTAAACACAACCAAAATGTCCATCGCGGAAATCTGTACCGCATGCGGTTTCAATCATCAGAGCTATTATTCCAAAATCTTTCTGCGTACTTACCATTGTACGCCGAGAGATTTCCGGAAACGCGCAGAAGTCCTGCCAACATAACCGGATTTTTTTCTGTACACGTTTTTTTGTTAAAAAAAGGAAGAATTTTGCTAGACATTTTTCCGATCCCTGTTATAATAAAATTACAAAGGTGTTGCGCTAAACCTAACCAAAACACTATATTTTCCATTTATTTTACAAGGAGGATGACATGGTAAAAAAATTTGTCTACGGAACCCCATTTGAAACCGAAGCTGTTGTAAAAGAGATCCCCTCTTCCGAAGGAAACCCGGATTATGGTACCTTCTCCACCGAGAACGGCTTCTCTTTCACTACAAAGCTTGCTGACGATGACATGGTATTCGGACTTGGCGAAGCCAATCGCGGCATCAACAAACGCGGCTTTCTTTACATCAGTGACTGCGCCGATGATCCAAATCACGTAGAGAGCAAAACCTCTCTGTATGCAGCACACAACTTCATCATCATCTCCGGCAAGACACACGTAGGATTCTTCTTCGATTATCCGGGCACCCTGCGTTTCGATATCGGCTACACGACTTCCGATACAATGACCGTTTCCTGCGAAAACGCAGATCTCTACGTTTACATGATCACCGGTGATTCCGATCTTGATATCGTAAAACAGTTCCGCGGCATCATCGGACGCAGCTACATTGCTCCGAAGTTTGCTTTCGGTTACGGTCAGAGCCGCTGGGGCTACAAAACAGAGGATGATTTCCGCACGGTAGTGAAAAAATACCGCGAAAACCATGTACCGCTCGATATGGTTTACATGGATATCGACTACATGCAGGATTACAAGGACTTCACCGTAAATGAAGAACGTTTCCCGGATTTCGAGGGCTTTGTACAGGATATGAAAAAAGAAAAGATCCATCTCGTTCCGATCATCGATGCCGGTGTGAAAGTCGAAGAGGGTTATGACATTTACGAAGAGGGCTGTGAAAAAGGCTACTTCTGCCGCCGCGAGGATGGCTCCTACTTCGAAGCTACTGTATGGCCGGGCTGGACTCATTTCCCGGATGTCTTAAATGCAGATGCCAGAAAATGGTTTGGTGACAAATACGATGTTCTCGTTTCCAAGGGAATCGATGCCTTCTGGAATGACATGAACGAGCCATCCATCTTCTATTCCCAGGAAGGCCTTGCTGATTTCAAGGAGACTGCAAAGAAATACGTGGAAGGTGATCCGGAGGTTCCGCACTACATGGTAGGCGGAAAGCTTCAGGCACTGGCAAACAACCATGAGGACTATAAACGCTTCTATCACAACGTAAACGGCGAACAGGTCCGCCATGACAAGGTACACAATCTGTTTGGCTACAACATGACACGTTCTGCAGGTGAAGCTTTTGAACGAATTTCCCCGGATAAGCGAATCCTGATGTTCTCCCGTTCTTCCTACATCGGCATGCACCGTTACGGTGGAATCTGGACCGGAGACAACTGCTCGTGGTGGTCACACATCCTGCTGAACCTGAAGATGATGCCGTCCCTCAACATGTGCGGTTTCCTCTATACCGGAGCCGACCTCGGCGGATTCGGTGCAAATACCACAAGAGACCTGCTGCTCCGCTGGCTGGCACTTGGTGTTTTCACTCCTCTGATGAGAAACCATGCTGCACTCGGAACACGTGAGCAGGAACCTTACCAGTTTGAACATATCGAAGACTTCCGCAACGTCATCGGCGTCCGCTACCGCCTCGTTCCGTATCTGTACAGCGAGTACATGAAGGCTGCTTTAAACGATGATATGTACTTCAAACCGCTTGCCTTCGTTTATCCGGACGACAAGCTGGCAAGAAATACAGAAGATCAGTTGATGATCGGTAATGAGATCATGATTGCACCGGTTTACACTCAGAATGCCATCGGCCGTTATGTATATCTGCCGGAAGAAATGATGTTTGTAAAATTCCTCGGCAATGGAAACATGTTCCAGGAGGTTCTTCCGAAAGGTATCCACTACGTAGAAGTTGCCCTGAATGAGGTTCCTCTCTTCATCCGCAAAGGCTGCGCAATCCCGGTTGCCGATTTTGCAGAATCCGTACCGGATATCAAAGAGGAAAGCATCCGCATGGTCGGATACGAAGGCGCTTCCTATGAGCGTTATACCGATGACGGAGTTTCCCGTATCTGATACAGAAAACAGTTTTTGAATCATCTCCCCCTTTGCAGGAGCTTCCCGGAGCCATCAGGTTCCGGAAGCTCCTGCAGTTTTTTCACGCAAAAAGGCGGGAACCCTCTATGTTTCTCCGGTCCGCTTTTTTCTTTTCGCTTTATTCTGTTTTCG